>JAFRSR010000371.1 GCA_017427485.1 Kiritimatiellia bacterium | reverse complement strand
CGCACCAACCCCGCGCCGAAGAAGGGCGGCGACAAGGGGCAGTACGACTACGCGCGCACGATGATCGACGAGTTTGGGTTCTGGTACGGTCCGTACAACAACTTCACGGACTTCGCGCCGATCAACGGCAACTGGAGCGCGGACCGCGTGTCGCGCACGGCCGACAACCAGCTGCAGACGGCGTGGAACCGCTGCTACGCGCCGAAGCCCGCCTACGCGGTGAACGCCTGCGAGGAGCTGACGCCGATCATCCAGGGCAAGTTCCACTTCAACACGGCGTACTGCGACGTGCACACGGCGGTGTCCCCCTGGGGCCGCTGCGACTATGACGCGCGCATCCCCGGCGGCGGCACGTTCGCGAACACGTTCTACGCCTTCGGCGAGATCATGCTCATCCAGAAGAAGAACTGGAACGGCCCCGTGTACTCCGAGGGCAACACGCACTTCATGTACTGCGGCCTCACGGACGGCAACTATGCGCAGGACCAGAACTACCGCATCTCGGAGAACCCGTGGCTCGTCGACTTCGACCTGCTGCGTCTCCATCCGCTCTGCTGCAACTTCGGCATGGGCGATCCCAGCATGTTCTATCCCGGCAAGAGCGCGCCGACGAACAGCGTGGTGGCGACCGACCGCTTCCTCGCCGCGGCCGTCGCCTTCGGCCATCCCGGCTTTCTCCTGCACGATCCGCACATGGAGCGGAGCTACTTCATGGTGCAGCAGCTCGCCGCGCGCTACACGATGGCGGACGCGGTCGAGATCCGCTACGTCGACGCGGAAGGGCGCGCGCACGAGACGTCCGACGCGGTCGCGTCCGGCGTGTTCGCGCGCTCGCAGGTGACGGTGCGCTACTCCGACGGCACGTTCGTCGCGGCGAACGGGTCGATGGACGAGGCGATGCGCGTGGCGCTGCCGGGCGGCGACACGCTCTGGCTGCCGCCGAACGGCTATTTCGGATACACGCGCGACGGGAAGATACTGACCTACTCGGGCCTCATCGACGGACATCGCGTGGACTACGCCTATTCGCCAGAGTACGTTTACCTCGACGCGCGCGGCACGGCCACGACGCTCGGCGGCGTCTCCACGAACAAGGTCTGCGTGCGCCTCGCGGAGCGCGAGGACATCTCGCGCATTGCGTTGGCGACGCCGTCCGACATCGCCAAGCGCTCCGCGCCGCCGGCGGGGATGTTCAAGCCAAAGCCCGCTTCAGCCGCCACATCCCCCTTGCCGTTTGTGCGGCGCGCGGGCGTCTGCATCCGCGGTCAGGCGGAGGGGCCTGCGACGCCAGAGTCGAAGGGCCATACGATTTTCGGCTCGCAACAGACCTGCGGCGGCGTGTCGAGGCGGGGCATCGTGATGCATCCGCCGTATGGCCAGGGCTCGGGATACGCGTTTGCGTCCTTCCGTCTTGACGCGGGCGGACCTCACGTGTTTCACGCCTACGTGGGGAAGGGCGACGGCAGCGATCTCGGCGACGGCATCTACTACAAGGTGTGCGTGCAGACCGCGGACGGCAAGCGCACGGTCCTGGCGGAGGAGACGGTGCGGACGCACGAGTGGCGCGCGATCCGCGCGGACTTGCGTCCGTGGGCGAAAGAAACCGTGCGGCTCGTCCTGATCGCCGACTGCGGCCCGAAGAACAACACCTGCGGCGACTGGGCCGCCTGGGGCGACTGCAGCCTCTCGGCCGAATGACTGCGATTTGCTTGGACGTGCGTTGTTCTGCGTGTTGCGGGCACATGAGCGTTATGGTACAATAAGAGCGTTGGACAGCTGGGCGAAAGTGTATCGCAAAGGCTCGTCCTCGCACAAGGAGTTCAGTATGGAAAACATTGACAACTTGACAAAGGCGTTCCGATTCCAGTATGAACGTTTTCACCTTGGCTGTGACGCCATTGAAGAAACTGGCGCATGGGACAAGGAGAAGTTCGGTGAAATGGGCGCTTTTTATGAAAACGATCTTCTCAGCATGATTCTCAGAGTGATTGTCGCCGACGGCAAGATCAGCGAAAAGGAGGTGGAATATCTCAACAGGAACTTCGCCTTTGACTACACAATCGAGAGCCTGGCTGAGACTTATGACAATTGTCGCGCGGCAATCGGCGAGTCGTTTGACGTGAAATTCAAGGATGGCGTCGAGAGCATGAAGAACATCAACGCCAAGTTGGCTGCACTCTACTCGGAGTTGCTCGGCATCATTTGCGACATATTGATTGCGAGCGATGGCGAGATCTCTCCCAATGAGATTCAAGAGGCGCAAAGGATAAAGTCTCTCCTTTCTGATATAACCTGCGCATGAGAAACCGTGGAGTCTTTCTGGCACGAATGATAAGATTGCACGGCCTTGCCAAGATTGGCGTGGTTCTGTGCTGTGGAATGGCGTATGCTTCGCCGGTGGGCGACGCCATCGGGCCGTACGTCGACGGCGGAGAGCTGCCGGGCGCGGTGTCGGTCGTGGTGGACGCGAAGGGGAAGGCGACCGTCGACTGCCGCGGCTACGCAGACCTTGAGGCGAAAACGCCGATG
>JAFRSR010000370.1 GCA_017427485.1 Kiritimatiellia bacterium | reverse complement strand
CCGCCGAAGAAACTCACGAACGCCATCAGCGACCCCACCACGGCGTAGAGGCCGAAATCGACGTGGCCAAGCGCCGCCAGCACCCATCGGGCGCTGAACAGCCCCAGCACGAGCGCCACGAGGCTCCGCGCGTACGTCACCGCCGCGTTGGCGGCGATCCGCCGTCCGCCCGCCGTCCGACTGGTCTCGTCCATTTCACCATGATTTTCCATTTTGCGTGCGCGCATGATACCAAATCCCACGCCGATTTGCTATACTCATTTTCCGTGACAGCGTTTCTCATCAACCTTGACCGGCATCCCGACCGACTCGCAAGCGCACAGGCGCGTCTCGCGCAAGCCGGCGCGCATGCCGAGCGCGTGGCGGCCGTGGACGGCGCCGCCCTCTCGTCCGCCGACCGACGCGCCGCCGTCGCCCGTTTCCACGCGATACTCGCGCGCGGCCGTCTCTACACCCCCGGACAAATCGGCTGCGCGCTCTCCCACCACGCCATCTACCGCCGCATGGTCGAGGAGAACATCCCCGCCGCGCTCGTCTTTGAAGACGACGTCCTGCTCACGCCCGACTTCCCCGCCTCCCTCGCCGCCGCGGAAAAAACTGTCGACACATCCCGCCCGCAGGTCTTCCTCTTCTCGGACGGAACCCAAACTCCCCTTCCCCGCGCCGACGGCGCATTTGCACGCGCCACGTGCGGCGACTGCTCCGAAGCCTACCTCATCACCCTTCCCGCCGCGCGCGAGCTCCTGCGAGTCAACTCGCCAATGGTCGTGACGCTCGACAGCTGGACACGGTTCGCCGCGCGCGGCCACATCGAACTCTACCGCGCGACCCCCGCCACGGCCACGCAGGATCATGCTTTCCTGTCCGTCGTTCCCGTCCACGGACGCCCCGCCAACGGACTTCTCCGCCTCTTCTGGAACGCCGCCCGGCTCATCGAAAAGCCGCTTGACGCCCTTTGGTTCCGCCTTACGGGCAGATAAGGTCGGCGCGCTCGGGGAGCGCGCCCTACCCTGCAGCGGCGTGCACGAAATCAAGCCAGCGCGGAATCAGGTGGTCGATGTCGAAGTCGCCCGTCAGTTCCGGCACTTTCTTGCGGTCGGCGCCCGACCACCATTTGCGGATGCGTTCCGCAAGCGCCGCGGCGTCATGCGGCGGCACGAGCCAATCGCCCCATGCGTCCTGCGAGATCGCCTCCTCCAAACTAATCCCCCGGCATCCCATCACTGGCACGCCGCACGCCATCGCCTCCATGTACACGCAGCAGAACCCCTCCCAGTAGCTTGACGGCAGCACGAAGAGGTCGAGCGAACGGTAGAAATCGGCAAGGCGCTCATGCGGCATCTCGCGCTCGAAGCGTACGACGTCCGTCAACCCCTGCGCCTCCGCGAAGGCCACGCAGTCCGCCCACGCCTCGCCGCTCCCCACGAACCGCACCGTCAGGTCGGGGATGGTGCCCTTCAGACGCGCCACCGCCTGCAAAAGAGTCATCTGCCCTTTTTGGGGGTGGAAGTTCGCCACGCAGCCGATGACGAGTCCCGTGCCGTGACGAGGTTCCGTAGCCGGACTGAACTTCCGCCGGTCCACGCCGTTGTACAGCACGTAGGACGTCTTCGGCGGGTCAAACGGACGCATCCAGCGTCCAAAAAGAATCCTGTCTTTTAGATCCGCCCAAGGTCCCTCCATGCCCTTCACGAACATCTTGCCAAAGGATTCGCGCGACCGCTCGCTCGTGAACACGTGCACGTCCATCGCCGCGCACAGACGCCGCCAGTAGAAGTAGAGTCCCGTCGCATGGCCGGGCACCTCGCCGAGGCGCCCGCTCCGAAGATGCACGGGACACGTAAAGTGGTGCTGCAGGGCGCACAGGATCCGCGGGTTCAGACGCTTCGCGGCGATGGCATACGGCGCGAAATTGACGGTGTGCACATGGCAGACGGCCACGTCCGCCCACGCGACGCCCGTCTCCTCCACGCGGCGCACGAACGCGCGCGCGTTGCGCCGCGCCACGAGGAACGGCGCAAGCTCGCACCGCAGCACCTTGTGCGGGAAACGGTGTACGCGCACGCCCTCAACCTCGTAGTCCGGCCCCGTCCCCGACACGAACACGCGCACGTCGAAGCGTCCGTCGCGGATCAGCGCCTGCGCCGCGTCGAGACAGAACCCGCCGCGCCACGACTCGGGCGAGGGAAAGAACGGCGTGACGAAGAGATAGATTGGCTTCATGCGCGAGGTCGTCCGCCTACCCGTTGATGCCCAGCTTGCCGAGGCGGTAGTTCATCATGCGGGGCGACACGCCCAGCTCGCGTCCGGCCGCGCTGCGGTTGCCGCCGTGGCGGCGGAGGGCGTCCTCCAGCACGCGCCGCTCATAGGCCGCCAGCTTCGCCTCCAGCGTGCGGTTCTCCGTCCCCGCGTCGAACGGCGTCTCGGCGAACTCGTCCGCCTGCACCTGCGGCGGCAGGTTGTAGCCGTGGATCGTGTCGTCCGTCGCGGTGAGAACCGCCCGCTCGATGCAGTTCTCGAGCTCGCGGACGTTCCCCGGCCATTTCCACGCGAGCAGCATGTTCACGGCGGGCGCGGAGATCTTCGTGACCTGCTTGCCGTACTTCACGCTCATCCGCTCCATGAAATGCTCCGCGAGCAGCAGCACGTCGCCCGTGCGCGCGGCGAGGTCGGGCATCGAGATCGGAAACACGGAGAGGCGGTAGTAGAGGTCCTCGCGGAACTTGCCCTCGGCCATCATCCGCTCGAGGTTCCGGCTCGTCGCCGCGATGAAGCGCACGTCGGAGCGGATCTCCACGTTCGAACCGATGCGCGAGAATGTGCGCTCCTGCAGGAAGCGCAGCAGCTTCACCTGAAGCGGCACGCTCAGGTCGCCGATCTCGTCGAGGAACAGCGTACCGCCATCCGCTGCCTCCGCTCGCCCAATGCGACGCTGGTCCGCGCCCGTGAACGAGCCTTTCTCGTGCCCGAACAGCTCGCTTTCGATCAGCGTCTCCGGCAACGCCGCGCAGTTGAGCGTGACGAACGGCTTGTCCTTCCGCGACGACATCCGCTGGATCGCGCGCGCGACGAGTTCCTTGCCCGTGCCGCTCGCACCGCGCACGAGCACCGTCGCGTCGCTCGGCGCCACCTGGCGGATCTGCTCGTACACGGCGCGCATCTCGCGGCAGTTGCCGAGCAGGTCGCCCGGATTCGCGGTGAGCATGTCGCGCAGACGGCGGTTCTCCGCCACGAGCGCGTCGCGCTCCTCGCGTTCCTTGAGGCACACCCCCGCCGCCTCGGCCGTGATGTTCGCGATGATCTGCAGCAGCGCCACGTCCCGGTTGAAGGCGTCCACCGTGAAGTCCGGCGGGTTGGGACGGTCCACGGACAGCGTGCCGATCACCTGTCCCAGATGGACGAGCGGCACGCAGACGAAGGCGATCGGACACGCCCCGTGGCGCGCGCCCGTGCGGTTGAGGAATCGACTGTCGGCATGGATGTCCGGCACCACCTCCGCCCGGCCCGTCTGAGCCACGCGGCCCGTGATGCCCTCGCCCAGACGGTAGCGCCCGTGCGCCTTCTCCTCCGCGTTCAGGCCGCGCGACGCCTCAATCGAAAGTTCATTGCCCTGCAGCAGCACAAACGTGCCCCGGCACATGTCCATGCGCTTCTCAAGGATGCCCAGCACGTCATCAAGCAACACACGTACGTTGCGTTCCCGCACCAGCGCGGAAGTGATTTCCTGAAGGACCGTAATTTCAGACGACAATTTTGGTTTCATGGGCGGCTAGTATACCAAAAAAACGCCCTTCCGACAATATCTGTAAACAATTACAGTTCATGTAACCCGGCGAACCCCGCGAGCCGATTGTGCACATCATTCCTCGATGAGGACGCGGAAGCCGACGTCGTAGACCTTCTGCCACGGTTCGTAGCCCCACCGCCAGCTGGAGGTGGCGTCCTTCGGACGGCTCGCGAAGCTGCCACCGCGCACCGTCTTGCGCGTCGCATCGTAGGCGCTCGCCGTCCACTCCGCCGCGTTGCCGTGCATGTCGTAGAGCCCCCACAGGTTCGGCAGCGCGCGCCGCACATAGTTGAGCGAGAACGCATCGTCCGTCCACTGCTCGTCGTGCAGCGGGAAGTTCTGCTCCACCTTGTACGGTTTGCGCGGACGAATCCGCCCCGGACCGTCCCAGCCCTCGTTCATCGACCAGCGCACCTGCTTGTCGGCGAGGTTCGCGTACTTCGAGTAGTCGTCCGCCAGCCCGCCCCACGGGAACGGCGTGTCCGTGCCGCAGCGCGCAGCCCACTCCCATTCCTCCTCGGTGGGCAGACGCGCCGTCCGCCCCGTCTTCTTCCCCAGCCAGGCGCAGAACGCCGTCGCACGCTCCCAGCTCACGCGCACCGCCGGCATCAGACGGTGGTTGCCGATCCAGCCCGGCACGATGTGGTCCTTGCCGAACATGTCCTGGAAACGCGAGTCGTGCACAGGGTCGAAGGCGTGGTACTGATCGTTCCGCACCTCGGTCTCGCCCAGCCAGAAGGCCTTGGCGACCGTCACCACGCGCTGCACCTCGTTCGGGTAGCCGTTTGTCGATCCCATCACGTAGACGCCGGCGGGAATGCGGTGGAACGTCATCGAGACGCCATCTCCCAACGGCAACGTCATCACCGTCACCTGCGGCACGTCGTCCACGCCGCCCGTCTGCCCGTCGATTGCCGCGCGCCGCGAAAAGGGCCAGCCAGGAATGGTTAAGTTTTTAAGTGGGGCTTCGCCCCTAAGTGTCGCTTCGCGACTAAGTTCCGTAGGAACACTTAGCGCCGTAGGCGCACTTAGGCCCGAAGGGCCACTTGGCTGCGAAGCAGCACTTAGTCGCGAAGCGACCTTCACCGCGTAACGGTCGTGTTCGGCTTCGGGATCGTCGGCGACGTTGGCGTAGCGGGAGGTGAGGGCGATGCGGCGCGCGACCTGGTTCGTGCAGGCCATGGAGAAGCGGTCCGTCTGGAACCCTGGCGGATTCCACTTGCCGAAGAACGGCACGTTAAGGTCGCCCCACTCGTGGAACTTCAGGAGCTCCGCCGCAGCCAGCTTCACGCCGTGGTGTCCCTTCTCCAGCATCTGGAGGAGCGGACTGGTGGACGCGTGGTAGTCGAGCGGATCCAGCACGGGGATCTCCGACTCGGGTCCCGGACGGTGCATGTACGGATGGAGCTTGCGGTAGGCCGCCTCGGGCGAGTCTAGCTTGTGGCAGGAGTTGCAGTTCTTCACGACCACGGGCCAAAGCTCGTTCGCGAAGCCCCACGGACGCAGACCGTCGCCGTCCGTCGGCTGGATCTGCTGGATCTCGCCCTTGAAGTACTTCTCGTCGGCGATCGTCCGCTTCGTGTGGATGGACGAGCGGTTGTCCTCGTGGCAGCCGGTGCAGCTCACGCGCTCGCCGGGCATGCCGACCGTCCAGCTGCGCATCAGCTGGAGCGCGCGTCCTTCGCCGTCGAGCGGCTGGAAGGAGACGGGTGTGTTGGCGGGCATCTCGAAGCAGACGCTGCCGTCCTTCTCGATGTCCACCGTGCCGAGGATGCGCTTGATGTCCCAGCCGGACTCCACGCGGTCGAGGCCCGTCATGGAATGTCCGCCCGTCTTGTGGTAGTTGAAGTGGTAGGAGAACACGCGCAGCTTCTTCGCCGTGCCGCGCGGCACGCCCGCGAGGCCGGGACCGTTGTAGATGTCGGCGATGTGCACGGAGCAGGTCTTCTTGCCCTTCACGCTGCGGTCGGGGATGATGGGCGGACGCTTCCGCGCGGCGAACGGGATCGGCTCGGCGTAGATGCCCTCGGGGTATTCCGCGACGAGCGTCATGTTGTCGAACGTGTCCACGAGGTAGATGCCCACGAGACCGTCCGGCGCGGTCTTCGCGTTCACGAGATGGTACTTCGCGCTGAGCGGCCACGGATAGCCGAAGTACGGCTTGCCGCGCGCGAACTGGTTCTCCACGAACGGATCGCACACGTCGCCGTCCACGTCCTTCCCGTAGCCGGGGAACTCGTGCACGAGGCCCGTCTTCTCCTTCGGGTAGACCTTCGGCATCACGCGCATGGGGAGCGCGAGATCGGGCGTCCACTCCCGGTCGGGCGGGTCGAACGTGAACGGGTAGGCGCGCGCGAGCGTGGGGTCGCACAGACAGAAGCGCCCCAGCTCGCTGCGGCAGTGGTGTCCGCCCGTGAACATCGAGACGAGGTGCGGCTCGCCCGGGACGCTCCGCGCGTTCGAGAAGAACGGCGGCGAGTAGGTGCCCGAACCCCACAGCGCGAGCTGCCCGACGCCGTCCGGGTTCATCGTCATCAGCTCGCGCGCGAAAAAGTGCGCAAGGTCCGAATACTCCCAGCGCGTGAACATCACACGCCCGTCGTGCGTGACGGTGGGCGTGAAGTCGCTGTCCTGCTCGAACGTGAGCTGGCGCACCTCGCCCGTCTTGCGGTCCACGCGGTAGAGCACGCACATCGGGTAGTTTCCGTCCTCGCACGGCAGGAACTGCCACGGCGCCGTGCCCAGCATGACCACCTGGTCCTTGTTCGGCAGGTAGCAGGCGTCCCACCATTGGATGTCGTAGTGGCCGTCCTCAGGCGAGACGAGGGTTGCGTGGTTCGTGGCTCGTGGTTCGCGGTTCGTGGTTCGCGGTTCGCGGTTTTCACGAACCACGGAACACGAATCACGAACCACTACTTCGTACACGCCGAGGAGCTCGTTGGTGCCGCGGTAGCCGGTGAAAAGGATGCGGGAGGCGTCGAAGTCGAGGTCGAGGTCGCGCACGATGCCCGTGTCGGACGGCCGGTACAGGCTGCGCGCCGTGGCCGCGCCGGTCTTCCAGCCCGAAAGGAGCACGATGTCGTTCTCGTAGCCTTTCCGGTGGAGGTCCATGTGGTTGTGCGCGTTGAGTCCCGTGAAGCCGAAGTCGTAGTCGCCGAGCAGCTGCTGGGGATATGTGGCCCGCCGCGGTTCCGCGACCTTCCGCCGCACGCAGAGGATCTCGCCGAAGTCCAACACGGGGTTGGCCAGCATCGCCTGCCGGTACGCCTCCACCATCCGCACAGCCTCCTTCACTGGGACAACGGGCGTCCCGCCCGTTGCACACGCCCCTCCCAACGCTGCGCGCACCGCCGCCTCCTTCTCAATCAGCGCCTCGATCGCCGGCGCGTGCTTCGCGTAGTCGTACTTTGCATTCCCCTTCATGTCGGCGAGGAAGCGCTTCGCCGCCGCCGCGTTGAACACCCGCATCTGCTCGCGTGCGGCACGGACGTCCGCCCCCGCGCGCGCCTCGTCCACCATCCACACCGTCATCATCGTGACGTCGTTCGTGGACGCGAACCGCCAAAGCACCTTCCCCTCCGGCGTCAGCTCGAACGCCGTCGTGCGCGTTCCGTCCTGCGAGCCGTTCCGGTACGATCCGACAACGAGGTTGCCGTTCGGACGATCCTGTATGCCGCAGAGGTTGCCGAGCTTGAGGTCGGGATGGTCGGCGCACGCGAAACGCCGCACCACGCGTCCCGCCGGCGAGAACTCGGAGATGGCGGAGAGGTGCGAGACCACCGTGTTGCCGTTCGGCTTCCGGTAGGCGTCGAAGGCGAGCTCGCCGATCTGCCACTGGCCGACCTGGGCCTTCGTGCGCGGGTTGAACTCGCGCACGAGTCCCGCGCCGGAGCAGCACACGAGCCACGTGCCGAACGCCGTCGCGCGGCACATGCGGTAGTGGTGGTGGACGTCCTTCTGCGTCGTGCCGTCCAGCCACGCGGCGTTGCCCTTGAATCGGCGGACGACCTTGCCGTCCTGCGTGAGCTCAGAGAGGAAGTCGGTGGCGTTCTCGGCGACCAGGAGATTGCCGTTCTCCAGCAGGTCGAAGCCGTAAACCCCCTCGCCCATCTTGGAACGCTCACGGTGCGCGCCCGGCGCGGGATCGTAGATGAGTGTCGCCGTCCCCTTTCCCGGCTCGTCCACGCGCCAGAGGCAGCCGTTGGCGTAGAAGAGCCGTCCGTTCGAGAGGAACGCCCGGTGGATGTTGCCGCAACCGACCTGTTCCCACACGATCCGTCCGTCGGTTCCCAGCAGGTACACGCGCCCACCCTTCTTGCCGATGGCCGAAACGAGCAGCGGCGCCTCCGGCGTTCCCGTCAGCACGCCCGGCCGCTCGTCGACCGCGCCAAACCCGGCCAGCGCAGCCGCGCAAACCGACAAGATGCCCGTCACATGCATTTTCATCGCTCAGTCTCCTCGATGCACATGCCGTGCATTATATCATTTTCACGTCTGTCGCGCCAACTGTCAGCTTATGGCAAATGGATGACGCTGAGGGTATGGACCTTGTCCGCGCCGGAGTTGATCATGCCGGGAGACGGCGCGTCGATGTTCACGACGACAAGCCGTCCGTCGGGCAGGAAGAGGACTTCGCTCGGCTGGTCGAAGAGACCGTCCGCGCCGTCCGTGTCGCCGTTCGCCCACACGAGCTCCATCTTGCCGGCTGCGATGTTCCAGGCATAGAGCGCGTTCTGCGCGGCGGCCGTGAGGATGATGCGGTTCCGCTTCGCGTCGTAGCAGATGCCGTCGCAACAGGCGACGGTGGTATCGTCGAGCAGTTCGGGCTGGCCGTATTTCCCACCGCCCAGGTTCCGGATGCGCCAGAAACGCCCGTCGCCGAACGAGCCCGTGTAGAGGTTGCCGTCCGCGTCGAAGTCGATGCCGTCCGGCCCCGCCGTGTAGATGTGCACCTTCCTGTCGAGCGGATCGATGCCGTTGCGGCTGCGCAGCTCGGTCGGCACCCACGCGATGCAGTAGGGATCCCGCTCCATCTGGTCCTTGTCAAGGAGCCGTGCGGGCTTGTCGGCGCGCAGGTCCTTCGCCGGGACGCGGTAGATGCCGCCACCGAACTTGCCGCCGTGGTGCGCGAACGATTCCGAGAACCAGAGCGCGCCGTCGCGCCAGCGGAGCCCGTTCGGGAGAAGCGCGTTCTCCACGACGATCTCGCACCGGAGGGGCTCGCCGTTCTCAATCACGATGCGCCGCACGGTGGAGGCGTAGTTGCGGTCGGCGAAATACTGGTTCTCCGCGTAGTAGAGGTGGCCGTCGTCGCCGAAGACGATTCCCTGCGGGAACGACTTGCCGCTCTTCGTGTTCGTGCGCGTGACGGCGAACACGCTCCATTTGCCTGTCTGCGCATCGCGTTTCCAGATGTGGCCGGAGTAGGACGGATCGACGCCGTTGATCGCCGAAAGGAACAGGTTGCCATCCTTGTCGAGCGCCAGGCCCTCGGGCGTGTTGACGATGTCGCCGAATGTCTTGAAGAGCGTCGGCCGGTTCTCCGCCGGACCTTTCGTCCACGGCGCGGCCACCGCCGCCACGCTAATCAAAATACTACCGATAACCATTGTCTTCATTTGTTTTCCTTTTCTTTTTTTAATCACGAGCCACGAACCACGAATCACGAACCACGAATCACAAATCCCGTTGCTTGGACTTGTCGAAGGTGCCCCAGCAGGCGCCGTTGGAATCCATCCAGAGGATGAGGCGGTGCAGTTCGTCGTCGGTGAGCTTCACGCCGCCGTGGCCCGACTCGATCCGCTTGAGGAGCGGACTCGCCAGCGCGCCGAACCGGAGCGGCTCGGTGAGCGGCTCGTAGTTGTTCTTGGGCGCGCCCCACGACGAGTAGGCGACGTGCTTCACGAGCGCGTTGAACGACTTGCACGCCCACCCCTCCGGCTCGCCTTTCAGCGACGGACACTTCGGCCGCGTGCCGTCGTGGCACTTCACGCACTTCGCGTCCAGCACGGGCTGCACGAGCTTGAGGAAGTTGAACGGACGCGAACCGGACACCTCGGGCGCGATCTGCGAGGGCGGACGCTGGAGCGCGCGCGCCTGCGCGGGCACGGACGCGCTCTTACGCCGGTCCTCGTGGCAGCCGAGGCAGCTCTCGCGTTCGCCGGGCTGGAGGTACACAAGCGACCGCATCGTCTGCACTGCATGTCCCTCCCTGTCAAGCGCCTGGAAGTAGACGGGCATCCGCGCCGGCACCTCGAAGTAGGCGCTGCCGTCCGCCTCCACGGGCACCGTGCCCAGCACCTCGCGTCCCACCGATCCAAGTCCCGCGCCGACCTTAGGCGAGTCGATGTTCGGCGTTGTCTTGTTGATCACGTGGAAGATGCGTAGCGCCGTGACGGGACGGTTCGTAGGGAACGCCACGGGCCACGCCTCCGTCACCTGTCCAAGCGCAAACGTACCCACGCCGCGCTTCGCCAGCGCGTCGTCGATGGACGAGTGTGCGAGCGGCGGCAACGTGCGCGGAGCGAGCGGACGTGCCCAGAGCGAGGATATGCGCGGATCGCGGTAGACGAGCTCGCGCCCGCCGTCCGCGTCGCACAGATAGATGCCGTACTGGTTCGGCGTGTTGCCGCCTGGTTCGCCCGTGAGGCGGTCGTAAGAATAGGAGGCGAGGAACGTCGTCTCTGAAAGCGGCCACGGCGACTTGAACGAGTGCCCGGGCCAGCGCTTCTCCTCGGTGGTCGGCACGGTGTTGCGCGCCGGGTCGATGATACCGCCGTACCAATACTTGGTCGGCTCGCGGTCGAAGGCGATTTCCTTCACCCATCTCGGCGAGTAGGCGAGCGGCTCTTCCGATTCAGGAAAGCGCACCTCGGGCGTAAGGCGCGTGACGGGCTCCGCGCCGTCAACGCCCTTGAGCGTGTCGACGAGCACCACGCAGCCTGCAGACATACCATGGTGCGGCCCGGCGATCGCCATCACCTTCGTGGAGTGCGGCACCGGACGCGCCTCCCACGTGCCGCACGGGTTCCACGTGTTGTTGCCGTAGAAGATGCGCACGCCGCCGCCGTCGGGACGCGCCGACCAGAGATGCTGGTAGAGGACGCCGTTGCGGTCAAGGTAGTCCCACCGCGTATAGAGGAGGCGCCCGTCGGGCAGCAGCGCGGGCGTCCATTCGTGCGTCTCGTGGAACGATATCGAATGCGGGTTCTCGCCGTTCGGCCCCATTCGCGAGAGCGTGAACACGAGACACGGCCCCCTGCCGCACCGGTGGAAGCCGCCACGCCGCGTGGAGGAGAACACGATGTCGCCGCCCGGCAGGTAGATGGGGAAGAGGTCGTCGAAGCCATCGGACGTAAGCCGCCGCGCCGGGCCGCCTGCGATCGGCGCCTCGTAGATGTTGTAGACGTCCTTCAGCCGTTCTGGAGTACAGAAGCGCGGAATGTCCTTGCCGCCACCATAAGTTCCCTCCGGCGCGGACTTCACCGGCGAGTACGAGAACAGCACCTTCGTGGCGTCCGGCGAAAGCTCTGGGTTGAGGAAGCTGCCCGGCGGCAGATTGGGCGGCGTCACCTCGCGGGGGCGCATCGCGGACAGATCGTCCAGCACGAACAGTCCGCCGCCAGGCCGCGCGCAATAGCCGAGGCATTGGGTGAGTTGGTGGCTCATCGCGCCCGGCACGAATTTGCCGAAGAATAGCCGCTGCCCTTCCAGACGCTTCAGCGCGTACGCGCGCAGTGCCATGTGGAGCGCGCGCCACTCCGCCTCGTCGGCGTTTTCCTTCGGCGGCGTCCCGAGTCCGGCCTTGCGAAAACGCGCCCTGAGCGGCACCACGGCCTCGGCGAACGTGCGCGGCTCGCGCGGCGTGCCGATGCCGTCCTGCAACCGCCAGTCCCACTCCACGAGGGCAGCTGCAATCGCGGCGGCCAATGGCGGCGATCCCTTCACGGGACCGGCGTCGAACGGCGCGCGCACGGGCGCGAGTGTGGCGACAGCAAGCGGACGACAACAAGAAAGGCCCGCGGTGCGGGTGCCTTCGGGAAGCGCCTTACCGTTGATTTCCCAGCCCGCGCCGCAGGCGACGGACCGCCAGCCCGGCTTCCCCTCGAAGCCCAGCAGGAGCAGCTGCGCGTCGCCGCACGACCAGAACCAGATGCCCGCGACCGACCCGAAGGACGGATGTACGGCCTGCCCCTTGAATGTCACGCGGCAGGCGTCAGCCCGGCGGAACATCTCGCGGAGGGCCGCCACGGACGCGTCGTAATCCGTCGCGTGTCCGCGATCCGGCTTGTCGTCCACATACACGTTGCCGGGATGGAGCGCGGCGACGGAGGCGGCGAGCTCGCGCGCGCTTTGGGGCGGCACGGTTGTGTCCTGCCCGCCGAGCGTAATCGACAGCGGCATCGTGAACCGTTCTGGGAAGTAGAGCGCGCTGCGGGCGCGGTATTCTTCCTCTTTCGTTCGCTTGTCGCCGCCGAAGCTCGCGGCGATGGCGTCCTGAAAGCGGTTGTAGGAAAGATGGTTTGCGAGCGGGTTGAACGCCGTCACGCCGCTGATCTTCTCGGGATGGCGGGCGGCGAACGTGAGCGCGGAGGTGCCGCCCATCGAGCCGCCGCAGAGGAAGATGCGTCCGCCGAAGCGCGCGGCCAGCGTGTCGAGGAGCTGCATCATGTCGGCTTCGGCGGCCGGTCCCATCCACGAGGTCCTCGCGCGATAGTCGGGCGAGACGAGCGCCATGCCGCGCTCGGCCGCCACGTCTCGCGCGGCCTTGCATTCGCCGCGTTCCTCGCGGATCTGCGTGCGGTCGCTGCCGTGGCCGTGGAGGAAGACAAGGATGTCTGCGCGCCCCGCCACGCTCTTCGGCGCCGACAGCAAGTACTTCTGCACCGTACCGTCGCACGAAGCCGTGAACGAGCACTCTTCGAACGCGGCCACACAGGCGACGACACCAGCAGTCAAAATCGATACGACAATCTTGTAGAGTAGAGACCCACGCCTCGGCGTTGCCGCCGGTGCGACTTCCCCCTCATCAAACCGTACGTGCGGATTTCCCGCATACGGCTTTCCATTGAGTGCTTTTCCTGTTGCCATGGATTTCTACCTTTCTTGGGTTGTT
>JAFRSR010000369.1 GCA_017427485.1 Kiritimatiellia bacterium | reverse complement strand
CGCGGTGAACAAGGCCGCGGTGTCCGGCGCGTCGGACAAGTCCAGCGTGCTGGCGGAAGTGTTCGCCACGGTGCCGGTGGAATACCTCACGGACATCAACGAGCGTTTCGCCACGGAGCTGTTCAGCCGCAACGCCAATCCGGAAAACAAGCCGATTTCCGACACGGCGTTCACGGAGCTGGCGACCAATGCGCTGGCCGTCGTGAACAAGCGCTGCGAATCGGCGGAGAACGCCGGCGTGCGGCAGACTTTTGCGGCGCTCCTTTTTGTCCGCGCTTCGGGTGGTTCGCCTGAGGGCCTGACGGATGTCCTGGTTTCCCAGATGACCGATTCGCAGGCGAAGGAAAGCGCAAGCGCGTGGATTTCGCAGGCGATGGGGGGAGAAGGCCAGGAGTCATCCTACAACGAGATGCTTGACTCCACGGATGCGGGCGCCGAGCCCGACCATGCGGTCGTTCTCCAGATGACCGGTCCGAGCGAGGTGGTGGAGGCGCTGCTTGGCGACCTCCAGGCTCCCGGAAACGAGTCCGCCTCCGGTTCGCCTTCGGGCATGGGCGGCGGGGCCTTTGTGGCCGGCAGCGTCGCGGGGTCGGCCGTGCCGTCTGAAGATCTCCCCGATAGCCGCCTGAGCCGCATTCCTCGCGGCGCGATTGGCAGCACCACGGCCGTCGGCGGGAACAGCGATGGCACGAATGCGGGGAACGAGAATCCCTATTACTCGCGCCACCGCGGCTCGAATGCCGAGCCTTTCGTTCCGGAGCCCCCGGATTACGTGAAATAAGCGAGCCCACGTTAACGAGAAAAGGAAATCCTCCCATGAACAAGCATCTGACAGGTCTGACGATTGCCGCTTTCTCCGTCATCCCGGCGTTGATTGCGGGCGAGAGCGAGGCGGACAAGCCGCAGGGGTTCCGCTTCTTCAACCAGCATCTTACCATAAAGCCCTACGTGTCGCTCTCCTATACGTACGACTCGAATATCGACACGACGCGCCACGGGACTTCTGACAGCATCTTCTGCATACAGCCTGGTGCCGATTTCGAGTGGAAGGGCGAGCGCTGGGCCATCGTGGGCTCCCTCTGGTATCGCCGCAACGCCTATTGCGAATATTCCAACGAAATGGGCGAGAACAGCTATGGCGAATCGTTGGCCTACAAGTGGACGACCTCCAAGCAGGACGAGCGGGGCTGGTCTCTCATCCTCTCCGAGAAGTACCGTTACACCGACCAGTCCGACGCATTGGGTTCGGGCGACGGCCGCGGCATCTGGCGTGACCGCGAGGCGTTTGACATCTCCGGCGCGATCCAGCGCCGCTTCACCGAGCGCCTGCACGCCGAGCTGATCGGGCAGTACAACTGGCTGGACTACAAGAACGACACGGGCAAGTACGCGCCGCTCTACGGCTGGTCCGAGTGGGCTGTCGGCGCCCAGGCCGGCTATGCTGCGTCGAAGTGGACGGACATCCTCCTGGCGGGCGGCTACTCCCACTATCTCCAGAAGAAGGGGCATGGCTACCACGACTACAGCAATGAAAGCGAGGTGTGGACGATCCAGGCCGGTCTTGGCACGCATGCGACCGAGAAGATCACATACCGCGTGCTTACGGGCTTCTCCTGGCTTGATTACGGCGGTCACTCGAATGCGGACTGCGGCTGGACCTACTCGCTTGACGCCAACTGGCGCATTACGCGGCAGTTGCAGGTTTCCGCGCTCGGCAAGAGCTACTACCAGCCTTCGGAACGCACGCGCGGCCAGGCCATCAAGGTCTATTCGCTGTCGGGCGGCCTGTCCTACCTTACGCTGGGTGACAAGCTGACGCTGACGGCGAACGTGGCGTGGCGTTATGAGGACACCTGCTACAACGACCGCTACCTCGCGTACGGAAATGACTTCGACGAGACCATCCTCTCGTTCCGGCTCGGTGCGGACTACATCATCAACCGTTGGATGTCCGTGTTCGCGGCCCTCACGTGGGAAGAGGAGTGGTGCGACAAGAATGCGTATGACTATGATCGCTTCCGCGGCACGATCGGCATGCGCTTCCATTACTGATTGATTCGGGCTGATGTTTCCACGGCTCATCACCAGATACGGGCTGGCAACGCACCTCGCGTTGCTGGCCTCTTTGCCTTTTGTTCTTTACCCTTTTCTGTCTACTTCAAAGCTTTCCCAAGTCATTTTCTGCCTTTCGGGACTGGCGTTCCTGTGGCTGTTGACCGAGCCGTCGATGCGCGCGGGCGAGCATCTGTCCATTGCCCGCCGCCGTGTGCTCGGCTCGCTGGTGCGAGATATTGCCTTCTGGTTCTTCCTCTGCACGCTGGCCGTCGCGTTCATCCGCTACCTGAACTCGGATGTCGCGTTGGCCTACGTGCAGGACGAGTGGACCATCCGAGAGCCGTCGTCGCCAGGTCTTCCTGCCTCCGCGGGCTCGGCGGGGTTGCTTCCCCTGGCCGTGCTGACGGGACTGAGCGTGGCCGTGTTGGGCATTCGCCACGGCATCGGACTCACGGGGCGAATCTCGTTCGGGATATCCGCTTCGTTCATCATGGGAATCGGCGGATTGGCGATGGTGGTCTGTGCCTGCGTGCAGGTTCCTTCGTTCATGGCGGCCGCGAAGGCACATCTCCTCGAGGGGCCGTTCTGGTCGCCGTTCTGGGGACCTGGGTTTGGTGCGTGGCTCATCTGCGCGCTCGCATTCGGCGCACAGGCGGAGGCGCGCAAATGGGGGGCTTCGCGTGTGCCTTTTTGCCTGGCCGTTGCGGGAAACGCCAGCGGACTGCTCTTCTTCTCTCCGCCGCCGATATCGTCGGTGTTCCTCATTGTCGCCGTTCTCGTTGCCATCTTCTGCTTGGCCTATTTGGGCCGCGCGGGGTCGATGGGTGCCAGCGCGCGGAGTTTTTTCTTCATGCTGCTCGGCTTTGCCACGCCTTTTTTCTTCATGTCCGCGCTCCTGCCGGATGAAATCGAGTTTGACAACTGCGTGCGGAAAGTCGGTGCCGTCACGGAGAAGGTGAAGGAACCCGTGCAGAATATCTACGCGGTGAAGGCGGGCGGTTTCCTTGCCATCGACAAAGAGCAGTCGGCGGCCTACCGTACGCTTTCGCCCATGCTGTCCGACATCGCGAAAGCCGTCTGGAAGAAGCATCCGTGGTATGGAGCTGGTACTGGCGCGTTTCGGCTCCATGCGCCTTTCATTGCGACGAAAGAAGAGCTGAAGACGTTCCAGCAACACAAGAACGACTGGCGCACGCTCCTGATTTCCCAGCAGATGAAGGAATCTTCGAAGCGTGCCCGTGACGCCCGGGAGAAGGGGCGGGAATCCGTCTCCGAATTCGACTGGACAGCCGTCCGTCCGTATAACCGCAATCCCGTCTGCGCCTTCAACAGCTACTGGACGTTCTTGGCCGAACGCGGCCTGCTTGGAGTTGCCTTGGCCGTGCTGGGACTGGGCGTCCTGGTCTTCTCGTACGTCGTCCGCCTCGTTCAGGCCGTCCTCTACCTGCGAACGCAGGATGACGCCGACGTCGTCATATTCGCCTGTCCTCCCATCGTCTGGGCCACGCCTTTTGCGGTCGCGCTCCCGCTCGTGTTGGCGCTTTACGAACCGATATTCGAAATCGCCCCCATGTTGCTCGTGTGTACCGTTCCGCTTGCCGTTGCGGCGGCATCCTTCCCGAAGAAACCCGCGCCGCGACCGCTTGCCGTACAAATTGAAGGAGAAAGTCGCTGAGTCATGGCATCATCCTCGTCTTCGTCAACGTATGGACAGAAGCCTCTGTATTACGGCACGTCCAAGAAATCCCCCATCTACTACGGGTCGGCCCAGACGCCGATGTATTATGGGGGTAGCGGCCATGCGCCATACTACTACGGCGGCGCATATGGCGGGCAGGCTGCCGGACAGGACGCCGATTCGCTCGTCGGCACGATCACCCTGGGCCGCGTGCTGCGCGTGATCGCCCAGCGCTGGATCTCCGTTCTCGTCTTCCTCCTGATCGGCCTCGTCGCGGCGTTCGCCGTGTACCGCATCTCGCCCACCATCTACGAGGCGAAGAGCGAGTTCACGATGGACACGCGCCGTCCGCAGGGCGGCAACGGCATCGGCGTGGCCGGCAACGACATGGACTACTACGGCGCGGACTACGCGGAAATCTTCAACACGCGGCAGTCCGACTGGCGTTCGGAGGGCATCTTCACGAAGATCCTCCAGCAGTACCGCGCCAACTACCCCAATTCCCAGGTGACGGACAAGGAGCTCGTCGAGATGCTCGCGAGCTCCGAGCTCGAGCTGGTGCGCCATTCGCGCCTGATCACGATCGCCGTCCGCTCCAAGCTGCCCGAACTCGCGGCGGCCCTTGCCAACGCCTACGCGGAGGCGATCGAGTCGTTCACCGACGAGGAGAACAAGAAGCGGTGCGACAAGGCCGTCGCGCAGATCCACCAGCAGGTGGAGAAGCAGAAGCGCGCGGACGACGACCTTGCCGCCCGCCTGCTCAAGTTCCGCACGGAGAACAAGATCGACAACCTCCAGGCCGAGCAGGCCATCCTCAACCAGAGCCTCCAGACGACGACGGCGGACGTGCTCGAGTACGAGAAGCGCGTGACGGCGGCCAACGAATGGGTGAAGGTGCTGCAGACGGCGCAGAAGAACCCCGAGAACTTCGGCGAACTGCCCACGGAGGTGCCGCGGTCGACGGACATCGCCGCCGCCTACACGAAGCTCCAGACCGTGAAGATGGAACTCGCCACGCTCAAGACGCGGTATACGCCGGAACACCCCGCCGTGGTGGCGAAGGAGGGCGAGCTCGACGCGATTTCCAAGGAGTTCGGCGAGACCGTCAAGCGCGCGCTGGCCACCGCCCAGGGCGACCTCACGGCCAACAAGAACCAGCTGGACTCGTTCAAGCGGAAGAGCGAGAACTTGAACAAGAACATTGCGATCATCGGACAGAAGATCGTCCAGGCCGACGCGGGCCTGAAGCAGCTCGAGCAGGAGAAGAAGGTCTCCAGTGAGATCTACCAGGACCTCCTCCAGAAGGAGAACGAGCACCGCATCGCCGCCGAGCAGAACAACGAAATCGTCCGCGTGGGGCGCCCCGCGCAGATTCCGACGAAGCCCGTGCTGCCGAACCCGCTGATCATCTTCTCGGCCGGCGCCGTGCTCTCCCT
>JAFRSR010000368.1 GCA_017427485.1 Kiritimatiellia bacterium | reverse complement strand
GGGCGCTGGCGCTGGGGACAGGCCCCTGGCGCGCGCTGCAGGCCGCCGTGCTGCGCCGTCGGCGCGGGCCGATGCCTCCGCCCGTCGCACGCGTGCCGGGCGACTACTCCGTGATCGTCCTCGGCGACACGCACTTCGACGGGCTCGTCCACGCCACGTACCACAGCCACAATCCCAATCCGCCCGCCTACCAGATCGAGGAGTGGGACCGCAACGCCGGCATGTGGGCCGACCGCTGCCCGCGCCTCCTGCTGGCCGCCGCCGCGCGCATGACGTCCGACACCGCCTTCGCCATCCAGCTGGGCGACCTCGTGCAGGGCGACTGCAACGACAACGCGACGCACGAGCAGATGGCGACAGATGCATTCGCCGCGATCAAGAGCGCGCTCGGGCAGAGCCTCCCGCTCTGCCTCGTGACTGGCAACCACGACATCCGCAAGTCAAATTCAAGCTCGAGCGGCGCTGCGGACACCTACTACGCCTGGCAGTGCGCGCGCATGACGGAAGAGATGGGCAAGACGGTCGACAACACGACATTCTACTTCACGCACGGACCGGATCTCTACATCTCCGTGAACTTCAACAGCCCCTCCATGCCCGTCATCGAGGAGGCGCTTGCCGCATATCCTAATGCTCGGTACAAGTTCCTGATGACGCACGGACCCGTGCTGCCGTCCGATACCTCGAACTTCACCTGGCACCTGTGGGGCGGCAACAACTCGGCCGCGAACCGGCTCAAGCTGAGGAAGATGCTGCTGGAGAACGACGTGATCGTGCTCGCGGGGCACCTGCACACGACGGAGCTGACGGAGGTGATGACCGACGAAGGACGCATCACGCAGGTGATTGCGAGCAGCGTATGGTCGCCGGAGAGCCGGGCGCGGTCGAAGCCAGCCCGCATTGGGCCAGAGGCTTACGGTTTGTGGCAGGAGACCGTGCCGGGACAGGATCGCTTCGCGGAGTACCGTCCGGCCGTGACGCGCTACGTGCGCTCGTCGCTCGCGGGGTATATGCGGATGGAAGTGGGCGCGCGCGGCGTGACGATGCGCGTCTACGGCGGCGCGTCCGCCACCCCCTCGCACGTCTGGTGCCTGCGGTAACGGCTTTAGGGACGGCTGCCGACGGAGAACAGCCAGCGCTCGTATTCCGTGTCCTTCAGCCAGTGGTGGCCGAGACCCGGGATGAGCATCAGCTTTTTGTCCTTTGACGCGAGCGCGTTGAACGCGGCGATGCCGCCCTCGGTGTTGCAGTTGTCATCGGAGAGCCCGTGGATCATGCGCACCGGGGTGTGGATGAGACGTGCGAAGTTGCAGGCGTCGTAGTACGGCCCCGTCTGCTCGGCGGCCGGACGGTGCTCCGGCGTCTGGTTGAGAATGTGCTCGCTGCCGGGCTGGCGACCCTCGCGGTAGGCCAGCATGTCGCACATGTTGGGGAAGAAGATGAGCGACTTCGCGAAGCGTCCCCAGGCCGAGGTGAGGTAGAGCCCGAATCCGCCGCCCTGGCTGCCGCCGAGGTAGACGAAGCGGGAGGCGTCCGCGTAGGGTTCCTTCGCCAGCCAGTCGAGCATGCGCACCATGCCGAGGATGGTGTTGTGGTAGAAGGGCTTGTCGCGTCCGGCTGCGAACCCGAAGCGCTGGTATTTCGGCTCGCCGCTTTCCTTTGCGAGCGCGCTTTGCCAGGCCTCGAAGCGTTCCTTCTGCTCCGCTTTCGTCTTGCCGAGGGGGAAGCCGTGGACGTTGATCGTGAGGGATATCCAGCCCGGGCGGAGGGGCGGAGGCGCGATTTGGCCCGCACCCGCGCCGGGAACCCTCACGCACACCGGGAACGGTCCGTCGCCTTTCGGGACCGCCAGGATGCCGTAGATGCGTCCGCCGCCGAACGTGGCCACGCTCACGCGGAAGACGGCGCGGTCCGACCTGCTCAGATCCGGCGCCGGCGTCTTCTCCACGGCGGCCGGCACTTCGCGTTCGAGCCGCTCACACTCGCCTTTCCAGTACGACTTGAAGTCGTCCGGGAAGGGCGTGAGCGGACGGATATCGCCCACGCCGAAGACCACGCGGTCCAGCTTCTCGCGCATGCCGTCCCCTCGCAGGTGGATGCGCAGCGTGCCGGGCGTCGCGCGCGTGAGCGTGAACTTGAACGTGGGCTCCTGGGCCATGTCGACGGTGCGCCGCCACACGACGTTCGTCCAGCCGTCGTCCGCCCACGCCTCCACGGGGCCCTTCGGCCGCCGGCCTTTTTCCTTGATCCCGACCTCCACCGTCGCCGTGGCGCCGACCGCGTAGCAGCCGTTCGTGGCGTCCGTCTGGACGCTGAAATGCGCCGGCGCGGCGCCGCACGCAGCCGAAAGCATCGTTCCCGCGATCGCCGCGGACCAGTTTCTGCATCTGCTCATCTTGCCAAGCTCCTTGCTTTTTTTCAAAGGACGCCGCTATTATACTTTACTTGCGCCTCCCTTGTCCATATCGCCTGTGATTTTCCGGGCGGTCATGGGGAGAAGCGGGGGCCGCGCGGTGTTTCGGACGTGCTCCGGATCGTCTAGGCGTGCAGGGCGCGCCGGATTGTGGTATACTATCCGCCGACAGACGCGCCTGCCCGGTTGTGTAATGGTCAGCACAGCGGCTTTTGATGCCGCTTGAGGAGGTTCGAATCCTCCCCGGGCAACCAGCGCCTGCCGGTACGCGAAAAAGAAAGACACGGCGATGAACAGCCTGAAAGACAGCGATTTCATGGTGTTCTCCGGAACGGCGAACCTGCCGCTCGCGGAGAAGGTGGCGAGCTACCTCGGCAAGCCGCTCAACAAGATCGACATCAAGCACTTCCCGGACGGCGAGACGTTCTGCCAGGTGCAGGAGGGCGTGCGCGGGCGCGACGTGTTCGTGATCCAGAGCGGCAGCCCCGCGCCGAACGAGGCGTACATGGAGCTGTTCATCATCATGGACGCGCTCAAGCGCGGCAGCGCCGCGCGTATCACGGCCGTGATCCCCTACTACGGCTACGCGCGCCAGGACCGCAAGGACCAGCCCCGCGTGCCGATCACGGCGCGCCTCGTGGCGAACCTCATCACGGCGGCGGGCGCGGACCGCGTGCTCACGCTCGACCTCCACGCGAACCAGATCCAGGGCTTCTTCAACATCCCGCTCGACCAGCTGCACGCCGAGCCGGTGATCCTCAAGTACATCCGCGACATGCACCTCCCGAAGCCGATCGTGGTGGCCCCCGACACCGGCGGCGCCAAGACGGCCTACGGCTACAGCCGCAAGCTCGGCACGGGGCTCGCCATCGTCGCCAAGCAGCGCACGGGCGGCGACACCGTGGACGCGTTCAGCGTGGTGGGCGACGTGAAGGACTGCGACGTGATCATGATCGACGACATGACCGCCACGGGCGGCACGCTCAGCGCGGCCGCGAAGATGTGCCGCGACAACGGCGCGAAGAGCGTGCACGCGTTCGTGAGCCACTTCCCGCTCACCGCGAAGGGCGTGGAGCGCCTCATGGGCGAGGCCCAGCTCGACGAGCTCGTGGTGACGGACACGATCCCGCTCCGGGAGGGCTTCGACCCCTCGAAGCTGCCGTTCAAGCTCACGGTGCTCAGCGTGGCCCCGCTGATCGGCGAGGCCATCAAGCGCATCCACGGCAACGAGAGCGTCAACGACCTCTTCAACCACGAGTGACTTGCGCCACGGCGCGGTCAATGGTATAATATCCAGCCAATTTCCCAACGAAAGGAAACGAAAGAAACATGAAGAAAGTCAGCTACAAGGAGCTCGGCCTCGTCAACACGAAGAAGATGTTCGCGAAGGCCGTCAAGGGCGGTTACGCCATTCCGGCGTTCAACTTCAACACGATGGAGCAGATGCAGGCGATCGTCCAGGCGGCCGTCGAGACGAAGTCCCCCGTGATCATGCAGGTCTCGAAGGGCGCGCGCAAGTACGCGAACCCCACGATCCTCCGCTACATGGCGCAGGGCGCCGTCGAGTACGCCAAGGAGCTCGGCTGCAAGAACCCGCAGATCGTGCTGCACCTCGACCACGGCGACAGCTTCGAGACGTGCAAGAGCTGCATCGACATGGGCTTCTCGAGCGTCATGATCGACGGCTCGTCCCTCCCGTTCAAGGAGAACATCAAGCTGACGAAGAAGGTCGTGGCGTACGCGCACAAGTACGACGTCACGGTCGAGGCCGAGCTGGGCGTGCTCGCCGGCGTGGAGGACGAGGTGTCCGCCGCCGAGAGCCACTACACGAAGCCCGAGGAGGTGATCGAGTTCGCCACGAAGACCGGCTGCGACTCGCTCGCCATCTCGATCGGCACCTCGCACGGCGCCTACAAGTTCAAGCCCGAGCAGTGCACGCGCGACCCCAAGACGGGCCTCCTGATCCCGCCGCCGCTCGCGTTCGACGTGCTGAAGGCCATCGAGAAGAAGCTCCCCGGCTTCCCGATCGTCCTCCACGGCTCGTCCAGCGTGCCGCAGGAGTACGTCAAAATCATCAACGAGAACGGCGGCAAGCTGCCGGACGCGGTGGGCATCCCCGAGTCCCAGCTCCGCAAGGCGGCGAAGAGCGCGGTGTGCAAGATCAACATCGACTCCGACTCGCGCCTCGCGATGACCGCGGCCGTGCGCCAGTACTTCGCGAAGAACCCGGGCCACTTCGACCCGCGCCAGTACCTCGGCCCGGCGCGCGAGGAGATGAAGAAGCTCTACGAGCACAAGATCGTGAAGGTGCTCGGCTCGAACAACAAGCTCTAATCCGGAGCCGCCGCATCCGTGCGGAAGGGGCCCCGTGCGCGACGCGCACGGGGCCTTTGTGGTATAATAGGGGCCTATGGAGAAATTCGAACTCGACAAGACACTGGCGGAGGAGATCCGCGCCCGCGCGCTGGGCGACGGCTTCATGAAGCTCGTGCAGTCCGTGCGCCGGAACGGCAAGACGTTCCGCATCTCGCTGCGTCCCGTGCTGATCGGCGGCGCGGCGCGCTACCAGGCGGAGATGAACGACGAGGGGCAGGTGCGCGTGAAGAACTTCGACGCGGCCGGCGCGGCGGAGGGCCTCGAGGAGATCATCGCCCAGAAGGGCGCGCGCGACCTCCACCTCATGACCGCGTCCGGCGACCTGCACGTGCGCGTGACGCGGAAGGGGCACGTGCTCGTGTCCCGCTCCGCGGAGATGGACCGCGCCGTGAAGGTGCAGCCGCACGACCACGTGAAGAAGCTGCCGCTTACGTCCTTCGACTCGTCCGCGCTCCTGCGCGTGATCGGCCTCGCGGACGGCGAGGGGCGCGTGCGCGCCTCGATGCGCGGCAAGTACGACCAGGTGAACGAGTTCCTCAAGGTGGTGGAGGACGTTCTGAAGGACCGCGCGGACCGCAAGCTCCACGTGGTCGTCTGCGGGTGCGGCAAGGCGTACCTCACGCTCGCGCTCTACTTCTACCTCGTGCAGGCGCTCGGCTACTCGGACGTGCGCGTGGTGGGCGTGGACCGGCGCGCGGACGTGGTGCGCGCCGCGTCGGAGATGGCGCGCCAGCTCGACGTCGCCGACAAGGTGGCGTTCCTCGCGCGCGACCTCGCCGACCTCGGGAACGCGGAGGATCTCGGCGCGGGCTT
The DNA here is from genome assembly GCA_017427485.1 of Kiritimatiellia bacterium. GTDB lineage: Bacteria > Verrucomicrobiota > Kiritimatiellia > RFP12 > UBA1067 > RUG572. The sequence continues at coordinate 2,603 of JAFRSR010000368.1, read as the reverse complement.
CGCGCCGGACATGGTGATCTCGCTCCACGCGTGCGACACGGCCACGGACGAGGCGCTCGCGCGCGGCGTGGAGTGGGGGTGCCGCTACGTCGTGAGCGCGCCGTGCTGCCAGCACGAGCTGCAGAAGGCGATCGGCCCGCAGTCGGACGCCGCGTTCGCGGGCGTGCTGCGGCACGGCATCCTGCGGGAGCGTCTGTGCGACATCCTCACGGACGCCTTCCGCGCGATGATCCTGCGCATCCTCGGCTACCGGACGCAGGTGGTGGAGTTCGTCTCGCCGGACGCGACGGCGCGCAACGTCCTGCTGCGCGCGGAGGCGTGCGCGCGGAGCGGGCAGGCCGGCGCCGTGAGCGACTACCTGAACCTGCGCGACTACTGGCACGTCACGCCGTGGCTCCAGACGCGCCTTGCCGACCGCCTCGATCCATTCCTCAAGAGGTTCGGCTGATGGCGTCGGGCGCGTGCGGGCAGAAGGGGCGCGAGGGGCTGAAGTCGCGTCTCGGCTTCCTCATGGTGGCGGCGGGCTGCGCCGTGGGGCTCGGGAACGTGTGGCGTTTCCCGTTCATCGTGGGTCGGAACGGCGGCGCCGCGTTCGTGCTCGTCTATCTCGCGTTCCTCGCGCTGCTGGGCTTCCCGCTCCTCACGGCGGAGCTGGCCGTGGGGCGCGCGGCGCGGAAGGGCGTGTCGGGCGCGATGCGGGCGCTCGCGCCGGAGCGGATGCGGAAGTTCTGGTACGCGCTCGGTTGCGTCATCTTCGGCGGGAACATGCTCCTGATGGCGTACTACACGTCCGTGGGCGGATGGCTGCTCCGCTACACCGCCGGCTACGCCGTGCAGGGCGCGGCGTTCACGGGCGACGGGGCGGAGGCGGCGTTCGACGGGCTGCTCGCGGACCCCGTGACGTGCACGGGCTTCATGCTCCTCGCGGTGGCCGTGGCGGTGTGCGTGTGCCTCGCGGGCGTGCAGCGCGGCGTGGAGCGCGTGACGAAGTGGATGATGCTCTCGCTCCTCGCGCTGCTGGGCGTGCTCGCCGTGAAGGCGCTGTCGCTCCCGGGGGCGGCGAAGGGCGTGGCGTTCTACCTCAAGCCGGACTGGACGCCGTTCCTCGAGCGTCCCTTCGGCGTCTGCTTCGACGCGATGGGGCAGGCGTTCTTCACGCTCTCCGTGGGCGTGGGATGCATGACGATCTTCGGCAGCTACGTGGGGCGCGGGCATTCGCTCGTGACGGAATCCCTCTGGATCACCGCCATCGACACGTGCGTGGCCCTGCTCGCGGGGCTGGTGATCTTCCCCGCGTGCGCCGCGTTCGGCGTGCGCGTGACGGCGGGGCCGGGGCTCATCTTCATCGCGCTCCCGCAGGTGTTCGCGCACATGGACGGCGGGCGGCTGTGGGGGGCGGTCTTCTTCCTCTTCCTGTCGCTCGCGGCGCTCACCACGATCGTCGCCGTGTTCGAGTGCCTCATCGGCGGGCTGATGGACGAGCTGCGGTGGCCGCGCCGGCGCACGTCGCTGCTCGTGGGCGGCGCGGTGGCGGCGCTCTCCCTGCCGGCCGTGTTGGGCTACAACGCGTGGAAGGGCGTCCAGCTGCTGCCGGGCAAGTCCGTCCTCGAAGTGGAGGACTTCGCGTTCAGCCAGTTCTGGCTGCCGCTCGGCGCGCTGGCGACATGCGTGTTCTGCACGCGCGCGTGCGGGTGGGGCTGGAAGGGCTTCAGCGGGGAGGCCGGTGCGGGTGCGGGGCTTGCGCCGCCGCGCGCGTGGGAACCGTACATGCGCTGGCTCCTGCCCGTCATTTTGCTCGGCATCATCATCGGCGGCGTGCGGGGTTGACCTTCGCATCTGCATTTGATATACTAACCGCTCAAACCGCCGAGGGTAGCGCCGCGTGCGGGCCGCAGGGGCCCGTCCGTCGAGGCGCGAGAGCAGGCGCAAGGAACGCAATGGACAAGATCAAGATCAAGGCGGAGGAGCGCGTGGAGCAAGGGTCCGCGGCCGTCCGCCGTCTTCGCCGGGCGGGCAAGATCCCCGCGGCGGTGATGCGGATGAACAAGGGCGGCACGCTGCTGGTGAAGCTCGACGAGCACGAGTTCCTCCTGGGGCTCCGCGGGCACACGAGCAAGCAGCTGCTCGTCACGCTCGACATGGACGGCAAGGAAATGCCGGCGCTCATGCGCGAGATGCAGAACGACGTGGTGAAGGGCACGCCCATCCACGTGGACTTCAGCGAGGTGTCGCTCACGCAGAAGGTGCGCGTGGTCGTGCCGATCCAGCTCGCCGGCGAGGCCGTGGGCGTGAAGATCGGCGGCGGCGTGCTGGAGCAGGTGCTGCGCTCGGTCGAGGTGGAGTGCCTGCCGGAGGACATCGCGGAGAAGTTCACCGTCGACGTCTCGAAGCTCGGGCTCGACCAGACGCTGTTCGTGAAGGACCTCCAGCTGGGCGACAAATTCACGCTGGTGACGCGCGGCGAGTACGCGGTGGCGGTCGTGAAGGCGCCGGAGGGCGTGGACACGGCGAAGCCCGGTGCGGCCCCGGCGGCGGAGGCGAACCCGGAGGTCATCAAGAAGGGCAAGGAAGAGGCCGCCGGCGAGAAGAAGGAAGAGAAGAAG
>JAFRSR010000367.1 GCA_017427485.1 Kiritimatiellia bacterium | reverse complement strand
GGCGGGCTTCGCGGGCGCTGACGGGACGAGATTGTGGGCAAGGCATCCTTTCTCGGACCCTCAGGCTGGCAGGGCAAGGGTTTTCAGCGAAACGTCAGGCTGGAAAAGGAAAGAAACAGTCTGCCAAATGAGAACACCATGCAGACATGCCCCCGTTCCCGGACCAATTGCTGCGTTTGGGAAAATGTTGTGGTATAATCTTGCGCGGTTCCAACTGACTGGAGAGCGTGATATGGACAAGAGACTAGATTCGCTCGACGCCTTGCGCGGCTTCGACATGTTTTTCATCACCGGCGGCTCCGCGCTGCTGGCGGCGTTGGGGACGCTCCTCACCGGCGACGCCCACAGCTGGATCGCCGTCCAGATGACGCACGCCTCCTGGACGGAGCCGCTGCGCATCTACGACTTCATCTTCCCGCTTTTCCTGTTCATCGCGGGCGTCACGTTCCCCTTCTCCACGGAAAAGCGCCTCGCACGCGGCGACGGCAAGCGCGCCGTCACCCTCAACATCCTCCGGCGCACGCTGACGCTCGTCGTGATCGGGCTGCTCTTCGAGCAGGTGCAGAAACTCGACTGGCCGCATTTTCGCGTGTGGAGCGTGATCGGACGCATCGGCATCGCCTGGGGCGCGGCCGCCCTGCTCACGCTCCACTGCAGGTTCCGCACGTGCGTGATCATCACGACGGCCCTGCTGATCGGCTGGTGGCTCTTCCTGCGCCTCGTGCCAGCGCCAGACGCGGCCGGCCCGGACGCCCTGGCGGACAGGATGAACTGCTTCGCGACGTGGTTTGACACGCACTACCTGACCACGGCGCACAGGCACGAAGGCGGACTCGCCACCATCGCCATGCTGCCGACGGCGTTCTTCGGCATTTGGTCCGGCATGTGGCTCAAGTTCCATCGCGAGGGACTGTCCCCAGACAAAAAGGTATTGCAGATGATCGGCGTCGGCGTGGTGATGATGCTCGTCGCCTGGGGCTGGGCGCGCATGCCGTTCGGCATGCCGGTCCTCAAGGGCATCTGGTCGAGCTCGTACGCCCTGCTCGCGGGCGGCATCTCGCTCGTCCTGCTGGCGGCGTTCCACTGGGTGATCGACGTGAAAGGCTACAAGGCGTGGAGCTTTTATTTCCGCGTCATCGGAATGAACGCCGTCACCATCTATTTCGTCCAGCGCTTCGTCCCCTTCAAGCAGATCGGGATTTTCTTCCTCGGCGCCCTTCCGCAGGCCTTTTCCGTCCCGGGCTGGGCGCCGTTCGTCGAGGCCTTCGGGAGATGCCTCTTCGCCTGGCTTTTCCTTTACATCCTCTACCGGAACAAGGTCTTCTTCAAGGCCTGATTTTCCAGTAAGCAGTTGCTCCCACCCGTCAAACCACCAAACCATCAAACTATCAAACTATCAAACCACCAAACCCGTCGTCTCGGGAACTCCCAGCGCTAGGTTCATGTTCTGGATGGCGGCGCCCGAGGCTCCCTTCCCGAGATTGTCGAAGCGCGAGACGAGCACAATGCGCTCGGCGTTTCCGTAGACGGACACCTCCATATCGTCTCGGCCGGCGTACTTGGCGGAGGAGAGGAACCCGCCCTCGTCCCCGCCCTCGACGTAGTGCACGAGCCCTTCCGCGTACGCCGCGCGGTATGCCGCGCGCACGTCGTCGGGCGTGCCCTTCAGATCGCGCGCGAACACGGGCACGACGACCTCCATGCCCGAATGGTGCGGCACGACGATCGGCAGGAACGCGGGCGCGGCAGCAAGGCCGCACACCTTCAGCATTTCGGGCAGGTGCTTGTGCGCCTGCCCGAGCGCGTAGAGCCGTCCGCCCGAATGGAGCGGCGTCGCGGCGGTTTCGTAGTCGGCGATCATCTTCTTGCCGCCGCCGGAGTAGCCGGTGAGCGACGTCGCGGCGAGCGCCACGTCCGGCGCGAGCAGGCCCGCGCGCACGAGCGGCTCCACGAGCGCGATGAAGCCGCTCGCATGGCAGCCGGGGTTCGCGATGCGCTTCGACGCCGCGATGCGCGCGCGCCGTCCGGCGAGTTCGGGGAACCCGTACTCCCAGCCGTCGGCCGTGCGGTGCGCCGTGGACGTGTCGATCACGACCGTCTCCGGGTTCTCCACGAGACCAACCGCCTCGACCGCCGCCGCGTCCGGCAGGCACAGAAACGCCACGTCCGCCGCGTTGAGCGCGTCGCGCCGCGCGCCGACGTCCTTGCGCACTTCCTCGGCGAGCGTGATCACCTCCACGTCCGTCCGCGACGCCAGCCGTTCGCGGATGCGCAGGCCGGTCGTGCCGGCGGAACCATCGATAAACACTTTCTTCATGGCGGATAGTATACCACAAGTCGCCCGATCCGCGGCCATGCGGATGTCAACCGTCAGATTTGCGTTCCCCGCCGAGGGCGAATTTCACGGAAACGCCTTCCCGTTCCAGCACCGCGCGGCGGGCCTCCGCGTCGATTTCGACCGCCTTCCATCCGTCGGCGGTCTGTCCCTGCGCGAGGAGATGGCTCCGCGGCGGCGTGTACGCCGAGTCGGTGAAGCCCACCACCGGTTCGCCGTTGGGCGGCACGTTCAGCGCGCACACCCGCACGGTCGCGCGGATGCGCTCGGCGATCTTCTCCTTTTCAAGGTCGGTAGCCGTCGGATCCGGCTCGGCGGCTTTCTTCGACTGCGCGCGCGTTCCCGGGGCGTCAGGGTCGAAGTCAGCTGGCGGACGCCCGAACGGCATGCGTTCGATGATCGTTCGATATGGCTTGAAGCCGCTGTCAAAGGCTGCGGCGGTGAATGCCGCGCCGAGGATGAGTATTTGCAGACATTTCTTCTTCATAAGGGCCTCCTTGGGTCAACGCCCAAGAGTATAGCCATTCTCGGGCGCGGATGCGTCAGGAGGATGTCCGCAATATGTCAGAAGATTGTCAAAGCCGGAATCTCGCGCAGAGACGCAGAATCAAAAGCCGGGGAGGGAGAGCTGGCCCGCCACGGTGACCTTGCGTCCGTTCGAGAGCGAGGGGTCGCTCGTGTCGTAGACGACGAACTTGAAACCGCCGAAGCGGCGCGCGAGCTCGCTGCGGATGTAGTCCGAAACGGCCGCGACGTTGCCGGCGTCGTCGTCCGAGAAGCCCACGGCCACCTGGTGACCGAGCGCGTTCGTGCGCTGGAGAGTGCGAAAGAGGTGCTCCACGAAGTCGCGGATGGCGAACTCCTTGGCGAGTTCCGGCTTCTGTTCGGTGGTCGCCTCGGCGAAACGGACCCCGAAGTCGTCGTCGCCGGCGAGGCGCTCCTTGAAGTCGGGGTTCGTGACGGCGTGGTAGCGGCACATGGAGAGGAAGTAGTCGAGCTCCTCCTCGTCCGTGCCGAACGTCTCCACCTTGTCGAAGCAGTAGCGGTAGCCGCGGAGGTTGCACATCATCTCAGCGCGCTCCTCGGGGGAGAGGACGCTCTCGATGAAGATGTGCACGGCCTCGCGGATCGTCGCGGGGGCGTGTCCGCGCGCGGTGACGATGGCGAAGATGCGCCCTTCCCGCAGCGTCTTGCGCAGCGTCTCGAAGGAGGGACCGGGGGGCTCGCCGGACGCGATGCGCGCGAGGGCGCTCTTCGTGTCGCGGATGAAAGCGAGGTCGCCCGCGCGCGCGTCGGGCGCGTCCTGGAAGTCGCGGAACGCGGCCTCGCGCCCGCCGTTGCGCGGCATGCGGTAGTGCTCCG
>JAFRSR010000366.1 GCA_017427485.1 Kiritimatiellia bacterium | reverse complement strand
GGGCGGACGCCTCGGCGAGGCGTCCCTGCCAGGTGGCGCCGCGCCGCCCGCGCTCACGATCCTCTCCGAGGCGGAGGAGGCGCAGAAGCGCCGCGACGCCGCCGAGGCCGACGCCGCGAAGAGGCAGGGCAAGACGGTGGAGCAGATGCGCGCCGAGAAGCTGGCCGAGGAGGCGGCAAAGGCCGCGAAGCCGCCTCCGGCGCCGCCGGCGATGGCGCGCGTGGACGAGACGATCGTCGCGCAGGAGAAGGCGGCCGTGCGCAAGCTGCGCGACGAGAAGGTGGCCGCGGGGCGTCCGTTCAACCAGAACGTGAACGTCGACCTCGGTTTCTGGATCGATCCGGCGCAGCCCAAGCTCAAGTACTTCCGGGTACGCGTGGCGTCCAACGCCGACAACCCGCTGCCCATCGTCTCGAAGGACATCGTGTTCATGCTCGACGCGTCCGGCTCCATCGGCAACGACCGCCTCCTCTCCTGCCGCAAGGCCGTCCTGGAGGCGCTGGACCGCCTCAACACGGGCGACCGCTTCAACGTGGTCGCGTTCCGCGACAAGTTCTCGTACGCCTTCGTGGAGACGGCGTGGCGCGAGGTGGACGTCAACTCGGTCGAGCAGGCGCGCAAATGGCTCTCGACGCTGAAGGCGCACGGCAACACGGACGTGTTCCGCACGCTCCGCAGCGTGCTGACGCTGCCGCGCGACCCGGCGCGCCCGATCGTGGCGTTCGTGGCGACGGACGGCGACGCGACGAGCGGCATGACGCGCTCCGCGGAGATCATCTCCCGGTTCTCCGAGCTGAACGGCGGCCTCGTCTCGATCTTCATGTACGGCGTCAAGCCAGAGGCGAACGCCTACCTGATGGACATGCTCACACGCTGCAACCGCGGCGGGTGGTCGTGCCACAAGGGCCTGCGCTGGCTCGCCGCGCAGGGCGTGCCGGACCTTTCGAAGAAGTTCGAGAAGCCGGTGCTCACCGACGTCGCCGTGATCTTCACGGCATCGTCCCGCGCCGAGACCTACCCCAAGCTCGTGACGAACCTCTGCGAGGGCGAGCCCATCGAGATCTACGGCGTGTGCCCGGCGGACCAGAAGGAGCTCGTGTTCCAGATGCGCGGCCTCAACGCCGTGACGGCCTACGCGAGCATGTTCACGCTGCCGTTCGCCGCCGCCCAGCCGCTGGACAAGGAGGTGCGCACGGCGTGGGCCACGCGCCGCCTCTACGAGCTGATCGCCGAGTACACGCGCAAGCCGAACAAGCAGCTGCTGGCGAACATCCATTCGTTCGCCCAGACATACGGCATCGCCGTTCCGTACGAAAAAGAAATGAAGAAAGCGAAATGACAATGAAGAAATATATCATCCTCGCCTGTGCCTGCACGCTCTTCGCCGGCGCGTTCGCCGGCGCCCCCGCGCGCCGAAAGCTCACCGTCACGGTCGACTGGGCGCAGGACAACGAAGAGAGCCGGACGGCCCTGGCGTTCCTCAAGAAGACCGTGCTGGGCTACCGCGACGCCGGGTACGTGATCGCGATGACAGCCACGCTCCGCAGCGGCGGCAACGTGCCCGACATCCACGTGACGGACGCCTCCGGCAAGGAGGTCTACGCAGGCTCCGACAAGAACGACGCGGCCGTCGCGCTCACCGAGGCGATCATGAGCATGCCGGTTCCAGGCCAGATGATTGTCGGCGTGGAGCTGAAGAAGTTCCGCGGCGCCGACAAGCGCTACATCATGGGCAAGATGAAGGGCGAGGGTGCCGCGCTCGCGCCGTTCAAGACCGCGCTGAAGAGCAAGAAGCCCGGCGAGGCCGAGGAGGCGCAGGCCATCCTCGACTCCATCGAACGGACGAAGAAAAACCTGGAAGAGGACATCGCGGCCTGCCTCGCCGACGAATCGAAGGAGGCGAAGGGCGAGGCCCTGCGCGACATCCGCTGGTTCTCCGCGACGTGGCCGAGCGAGAAGGACAAGTACGCCGAGGCGTACAAAAGGCTCTCCGCGGATCCCGAGGCGAAGGCCGCGGCGGCCGCCCTCATGAAGCCGCCGAAGAAGAGAAGATGAAATTCGATACCGTCGAGGACTGCCTGGCCGCGCTGCGGCGCGGCGAGATCATCGTGGTCACCGACGACGAGGACCGCGAGAACGAGGGCGACTGCATCTGCGCCGCCGAGTTCGCCACCACCGCGAACGTGAACTTCATGGCGACGTACGCCAAGGGCCTCATCTGCATGCCGATGAGCCGCGCGTTCTGCGAGCGCCTCGACCTGCCGCAGATGGTCGCCGCGAACACCGACAACCACCAGACCGCGTTCACCGTGTCGATCGACTCCGCCGAGACGACGACCGGCATCTCCGCGGCCGAGCGCTCGATGACGGCCCTCGCGTGCGTGCGCGACGGCGCGAAGCCGTCCGATTTCCGCCGCCCCGGCCACATGTTCCCGCTCGAGGCGCGTGCGGGCGGCGTCCTCAAGCGCGCGGGCCACACGGAGGCGACCGTGGACCTCTGCCGCCTCGCGGGTCTCCGCGAAATCGGCCTCTGTTGCGAGATCATGCGCGACGACGGCACGATGGCGCGCCTTCCCGACTTGACGGAATTCGTGCGCGCGCACAACCTCCGGTTCATGACGATCGCCTCGCTCATCGAGTACCGCCGCACGCGCGAGAAGCTCGTGGAGCAGGTGGAGGAGGTGGACCTCCCGACCGACTTCGGACGCTTCCGCCTGCGCATGTACCGTTCGCGCGTGACGGGCCTTGAACACCTCGCGCTCTTCAAGGGCGACCTCGCGCAGGGCGGTCCCGCGCTCGTGCGCGTGCACTCCGAGTGCTTCACGGGCGACGTGTTCGGCAGCGAACGCTGCGACTGCGGGCACCAGCTCCACGAGGCGATGCGCATGATCGACCGCGAGGGGCGCGGCGCGGTCCTCTACATGCGCCAGGAAGGGCGCGGCATCGGCCTCGCGAACAAGCTGCACGCCTACCACCTGCAGGAGAACGGACTCGACACCGTGGAGGCCAACGTGAAGCTCGGCTTCGCCCCCGACCTGCGCGAATACGGCGAGGGCGCGCAGATCCTCGCCGACCTCGGCGTCCGGCAGGTGCGCCTCATGACGAACAACCCCTGCAAGATCAAGGGCCTCGCCGGCTACGGCATCGAGATCACGGAGCGCGTGCCGATCGTGATCAGCCCCACCGCCTTCGACAAGCGCTACCTCGATACGAAGCGCGAGAAAATGGGCCACCTCATCTAGCGTGGCGTCGCCATGGCGGAACGTCTCTTCAAACTCGTTTCGGACTTCAAGCCCACCGGCGACCAGCCGGAGGCGATTGATTCCATCGTGAAGGGGCTTGAGAAGGGCGCGAACCGCCTCGTGCTCCAGGGCGTGACCGGAAGCGGCAAGACCTTCACGATGGCGAACGTGATCGCGCGCTGGAACCGCCCCACGCTCATCCTCTCGCACAACAAAACCCTCGCCGCACAGCTGTTCGCCGAGCTGCGCCAGTTCTTCCCCGAGAACGCCGTCGAGTACTTCATCTCGTACTACGACTACTACCAGCCCGAGGCGTACATTCCCCAGACCGACACCTACATCGAGAAGGACGCCTCCATCAACGAGGAGATCGAGCGCTACCGCCTCGCCGCCACGAACGCGCTCATCGCGCGGCGCGACGTGATCGTGGTCGCCTCCGTGAGCTGCATCTACGGCCTCGGCGAGTCCACCGAGTACCGCAACCTCGCCGTCGGCTTCAAGCAGGGCGAGTGCTGCGGCCGCGGCAGCCTCGTGGACCGGCTCATCGCCGCGCAGTACGTGCGCAATGACTTCGACTACTCCCCCGGTACGTTCCGCGTGCGCGGCGACGTGGTGGACATCTTCCCCGCGTACGCGACGGACGGCATCCGCGTGGAGTTTTTCGGCGACGAGATCGACTCCATCCGCCAGCTCTCCGTGCCCGACTTCAAGCCCGGCGTCACCATGCCCGCCGCGGTCGTCACACCCGCGAAGCAGTTCGTGATGCCGAAGGACAAGATGGAGGCCGCCTACCAGCGGATCACGGAGGAGCTGAAGGAACGGCTCGTCTTCTTCGAGGAGCGCAAGAAGTATATCGAGGCGCAGCGCATCCGCGAGCGCACGGAGTACGACATCGAGATGATGCGCCAGCTCGGCTACTGCAACGGCATCGAGAACTACTCGCGTCCGCTCACCGGACGCGCCCCTGGCGAGCCGCCCGAGTGCCTGCTCGACTACTTCCCCGACGACTTCCTCACGATCATCGACGAGTCGCACGTGGCCGTGCCGCAGCTCCGCGCGATGTTCAACGGCGACCAGGCCCGCAAGCAGAAGCTCGTGGACTACGGCTTCCGCCTGCCGAGCGCGAAGGACAACCGTCCGCTCCGCTTCGAGGAGTTCGAGCGCAAGATCCACCAGATCGTCTTCACGAGCGCCACGCCCGGCGACTACGAGTACGACGTGTCGTCCGTCGTCGCCGAGCAGGTGATCCGCCCGACGGGCCTCCTCGACCCCGAGATCGAGATACGTCCGCTCAAGGGCCAGATCGACGACCTCATCGCCGAAATCCGCAAGGTGGCGGAGAAGGGCGACCGCGTGCTCGTGACGACGCTCACGAAACGTTCCGCCGAGGATCTTACCGCCTACCTGCACGAGACGGGCCTGCGCGTGGAGTACCTGCACAGCGGCATCGACGCGCT
>JAFRSR010000365.1 GCA_017427485.1 Kiritimatiellia bacterium | reverse complement strand
TGCGCGCGCCGCCGGAGGCGGAGAAGCAGATCAGCGGGCAGCGCTTCTCCAGGGCGACGTTGGCTGCGCGAACGAAGCGCTCGCCGACGCCGTGCGCGCGCTCCACGCCGCCCACGCCTGCGCGGCCGTGGGGGAGATCGGCCTTGACTTCCACTACGCCCCCGAAACCGCCCGCAGCCAGTGCGACCTTTTCGCGCGCCAGCTCGCGCTCGCGGACGAGCTCGCCCTCCCCGTGGTGATCCACACGCGCGAGGCGGACGACGCGACGCTCGGCGTGCTGGACGAAATCCCCTGGCACGCCGACGCCCCGCGCGGCGTGATCCACTGCTTCACGGGCTCCCCCGCCTTCGCGCGCCAGCTCCTCGACCGGAACTTCTACATCTCGATTTCTGGAATCGTCACCTTCCGCGCGGCGGAGAACGTGCGCGAGTCCGCGCGCGTCGTGCCCGACGACCGCCTGCTCGTCGAGACGGATTCCCCCTTCCTCGCCCCCGTGCCGATGCGCGGGAAAGAGAACGAGCCCGCGTTCATCGTGCACACGGTGAAGTTCCTCGCCGCCCTTCGGGGCGTCCCCGCCGAGGAACTTGCCGCGCGCACGTTCGCGAACGCCGTCTCGCTGTTCGGCTAGCTCTCGATCTCCCAGCCCTTGCGGTAGGTCGTGCGGCAGTAGGCGTTCGCGTCCGGATTGTTGGTCACGCGCGTGCCGTCCCACTCGATGCGCGGCTTGCCCTCGCGCGCGGCGAGCGCCACCACGTTGCCGAGGAGGACCGTCTTGACGAGCGGCACGGCGTACTCCACGAAGTCCGCGTTCGCCTTGCGTCCCTCGCGGATCGCGTCGAAGAACTCGTGCACGTGGCTCTTGCCCTTCGCGAGGCGGCGGTACTTCTGCGGCGGCACGGGAATCTGCTTCTTGAGGGAGAGCGGCACGAACTGGAACGCGTTGCCGAACTGGCCCGCCCACAGGATGCCCTTCTCGCCCATGAAGATCGTGCCGATGTTGCCGAGGTTCATCTTGTACTTCTTCTCGAGCTCGAGCACGATCGGCGGGAAGTTCATCCACTCGCGCTTCGCGTAGTGGTACTGCACGTCCTCGTCGATCGGCACGTCGTCGTGGATGCCGTCCGTCCAGTGGAGCTTGAACGGCTCCATGCCGGGCCGCGCCGGGAACTCGTAGGTGAGCGTCTCACGCGTCGGCCACGACTCGGGGCACACGTAGCTCATGTCCTCCATCGTCACCGCGGTCGGCGGCGTGTCCATGAGGTTCATCGCCCAGAACGGGGCGTCCAGCACGTGGTTGCCCATGTTGCCGAGCGAGCCGTTGCCGAAGCCGCGGATGTCGTACCAGCGCTGGCCGAGGTAGGAGCGGCGGTAGGGGCGCATCTCGGCGGGTCCCACCCACAGGTCCCAGTCCATGCCCTTCGGCGGATCGATCACGGGGCTGAGCTTGCGCTGGGCGTTGAAGCGGTCCGACCAGCTCCACACCTCGCGGATCTGCCCGAGCGCGCCGCTCTGCACGTACTCGGCGACGAGCGGCTGGAACGGGCCCGAATGGCCGTGGTGGCCGGCCTGCGTCACGACGCCGTACTTGCGCTCGGCGGCGGCGAGAAGGTCGGCCTCCTCCTCCGAATAGCAGATCGGCTTCTCGACGTACACGTGGATGCCGCGCTTCATGCAGGCGATGGCGATGGGCGCGTGCGTCTGCTGGTTGGAGGCGATGATCGCCGCGTCAACCTCGCCGCCCATCTGGTCGAGGAACACGCGGTAGTCGGCGAACGTGCGCACCTTCGAGAGGTCGTAGTCGGCCTTGAGCTTCTTGATGCGGGCCTTCGTGGCGTCGATCTGGGGCGCGTCGGGGTCGACCATCGCCACGATCTCCTCGTCGAGGCACTTCGTCACGAGCACGCTCCGGAGGCGTCCGCCGCACCCGATGAGCGCCACGCGTATCTTGCGCCCGGCCGCGATCTGCCGGGGACGGCTCTGCCCGAAGGCGAACCCGCCGATGTTGAACGCCGCCGCCCCGGCGGCCAGCTGCAGAAACTCTTTTCTTTTCATTTTCGTTCCTCGTTTTGGTTGGCGACATTCTACCACATCGCCGCACGCGGCGCAAGCGACCCGCAGGCGTTCAGCGGATAATGACCGTGGTGCCCAGGACGCCCAGGCGCACGCTGTTGCCCGTGACGGCGAGTACGACGCTCTGCTGGCTGCACGTGGGCGTGCCCGTGATCGAGCCGGCCGTCACGAGCGTGAGCGCGCCCTTGCCCTTGTTCGCCAGGTTGTCCACCGCGATCTCCACGCCCGTGAGGTCGAGCGCGCCGTCGACCGCCAGCTTTCCGCACGTGCCGTCCGCACCGAGGACGTACGCCAGCTTCGCGGGCGCGAGCGTGGCGCCATTCACTGTCAGCGTCCCCGCGTCGGGATAGCCCGGCCACACCGTTCCAGTGACCGTCAGCGCGCCGTTCGTCACGAGGCCGCTTCCCATCAGGTTCGCGACCGTGTGCGACTTCTCGGAGAGGTCGACCGCCGCGTTCGCCGCGACGCGCAGCGTCGTCGTGGCGGGCAGGCTCTGCGCGTCCGTCACGGCCAGCGTGCCGTTCGAGACGCACGTGGCGCAGAGGTAGGTGTTCGTGCCATGCAGGGTGAGCGTGCCCGCGCCGGTCTTCGTGAACGCGGGCGCGTCCGCGAGCGCCGCCGGCGTCCCGTCCACGTCCCACGCCTGCCCGTCGCGCGCGGCGAAGTCCTGCGACACCTTGAGGTTGAAGCCCGCCGTGTCCAGCGTCGCGCCGCCCACGCCCACTGACGCCGCCGTGAAGCCGTAGAGGAAGTCCTCCGACGCGCTCGTGTTGGCCACGAGCGTGCCGCCGTCGAGGACGAGCGTGGACGCGTCGTTCGTGCACGTGCTGAAGAAGGCGCGCGCCTTCACCATGCCGTTGGTGAACACGGACAGAGTACCCGTCCTTCCCGTATAGGTGGAATTCCGCAGGACGCTCACAGTCCCGTTGACTTCCACCGTCCCTCCGTCGGAAACCTCGCAGACGCCGTTCCCCTCGGTCCCCACGCGGAGATCGACCCCGGATCTCGGCATCGAGACGGAGCCGCCGCGCACGTAGAGGTAGCCGCTGTCCTTCTGATACCGTCCGAGGAATCCGTACGCACTCCTCGCGATGAACTGGGCGCCTGGATAGACGTAGAGGTAACCCTTTGGCGCCCCGGTACTGTCGTTGAATCCGAGGCTGAACGTCGCATTCCCCCCCGTACTGGAAAGCTCAAGGGTCCCGCCATGCAGGTGGTAGCTGAACGTGCCGCTGCCGTGGTTGCCAGGGCGGAAAGCGCCGCCGCTGCCCGACGTCAGCGTCACCTTGCCGCTGTACTGGCGCATGTTGCCGTAACGTCCCTGGAAATACTTGGTCATCTTCAGCGTCGCGTTGTTCGTGACGATCACTTCCGCCAGCGCGTTGTTGTTCGCGCTGGAGTAGTAGCCCGGGACAAAATCCGCGCTGATGGTCGCGTTGACGCCGTCAAAGACAAGCGTCCCGACCGCTCCCTTGCCGTTGCGGGCTGCACCGCTGCGGTTGCCCGGATACCATTCGTTTGAACTCGTCACGCTCCCCCCAATGAACTTGACGGTGGTATTTCCGTCATAGAGGCAACTCTCCGTTCCGCGAAACGTCGTCACCGCGTTCGATATCACGACGGTCGAGACCGAGTTCGTCGACTTGTATAATTTATTAAGCGACAAATTGCAAGTCTCCGCGCCGTCCGGCGGCGCGATGACGAGCGTCCCCGCGTATGGAAAGAGATTCGAGACCGTGTTTTGCGCGCCCTTCAGCACGAGCGTCCCGGAACCGTAACGCACAAAATTGCCCTCGTTCGTCACGCATCCCGTGACGACCGCCGTGCTGTTCCCGACGTAGACACGTAGGAAGGTGCCGTCTTCCCCGGTAAGGTCATTCTCGAGCGTCAACGTCTCGTTCGCCCAGTCGTCGTTCAGCACGAGCATGTTAGCGCCAAACGTTTCCGAACCGACGACGAGCGGCTGCGACGCGTCGTTGCCGTAGCGCACCGTCAGCGGATGGCCGTAGGCCGAGAACCCGGCGGCCTCGGCGTCTGCGGCCACCGACACCTGGCTACCGCCCGCGCCGAACGTGCCCGTGAACGTGTTGCCGGTGAGCGGACAGTACGCGCCGCCGTTGAGGACGAGTTTGTCCGTGGCGGCGAGGCCCTGTCCGAAGTCGGCCACGAGCGTGCCCTCGTAGACCGTGAACGTGCCGCCCCAGTTACTTGCGCCCGTGAGCGTGAGCGGTGCGGGGCCGCGCTTCGAGCCGCCGTTCGCGAACGTCAGCGACGCCGCCTCCACGAACGGCAGCGGCGTCGTGTAGTCGGGAACCGCCTGCGACCAGAACGCGGACGCGCCTGCGACCACGTCGCCGGTCTCCGCGCCGCCGACCACGCGCGCGCCCACCGCCGTCAGGGCAACCGTGCCGCTAGAGGGGTTGAACGTGTTGTTCACGGTGTCGTACAGTCCGGCCACGCCGCCATACACGCATGGACGGTAGTCGCGCACGCACGCCCCGTTGTTGGTGATGACGCAGGAGTAGATCGTGGCACCCGTCTGCTTGTCGATCGACGTGTTTGATTTCGCCCGGCCGAACAGCATCAAGTAGTATCCGGCCGTCGCCGTATGCTTTTCCGTGGACGTTCGCGTGGCCGAGCCGCTCGGCGTCGTGACCGTAAACACGGATGCCGCCGTTCCGTCCACCGTGGCCGTCGTGTCGAGCGTGATCTGCGTTCGCTCCGTCGAGGAATCCAGATCGGTGGGATTCTTCCAAGAGCCACCACCGTTGTTGCTGGAGAACGCCCAGTGCCCGACACTAGACTGGCCATTCACGTATGCACACAGCGAATACGTAGTATTGACGCCGAATATGTACTGCTGGCCATCTGTCGCCGTCAGCGCGAAATCAATGGAGACGGCGGTTTTTCCGCCGACCGGCTTGAATCCCGTGCTGACGAAGCAGTTTGCGCTTTTCGTCGCCTTGACGCCCTCGACGAAGTAGTCGTACTTCTTCTCGGAAGTGGCGAGGAACGCGCGGCAGGCGTACTGGCCCGTGAGGAACGCTTCGGTCGGCAGCGTGAACTCGTAGCTCGTCGCGTCGTCGGCCACGCGGTCGACGCGGAAGGCGTGCGGCCAGGCGAAGAGGTCGGAGCCCTTGTCGATTCCGTCGGTGCTCCACACGTAGTAGAGGACGTGCCCGTCGCCCTCGTTGCCAGCTTCGAACGTAGCCGTGACGGTACCGTCCGACACCGTCAAGTTCGTGACGTCACGCGCGGAAACGACGCCGACCAGCGCACACGCAAGGCCTGCGAGCGCGCATCTGCATCCAAATCGTCTCATGCTCCAATCCTCCTGTTCAAGAAACAGGGAAATTATCGCATTTTTGGTTCTAATTGTCAAACGTCACGCGCGCGACGGGCACGGAGACGTCGTATTTCTTCGTACCCTCCGGCACGCGGATGTTCGTGACGGAGGAGTCCGCAAGAGGTCCCTTGATCCACACGCCCACGCGTCCTTTCGCCTCCACGTCCGTCACCGTCACGTGGTGCATCTCGCCGAGCTCGTTGCGCTTGATCGTCCAGTAGTTCACGTCGCCGATGCGGATGGTCGCCTGCGCGCGCTTCTGGGTGCCGGACGTCGTGTCCACCACGTTCGACACGACGATGTTGTACATCTTGATCCCGTCTTGCGTCAGCAGGCGGATCACGCCGTCGCCGCCCGCCGAGCGGGCGCGGATGTTGCGGATCGTGATGTCGTGGATGTCATCGTCGTCCGTCGGCCACCAGCCGCCGATCTGTATCGGCAGCTTCCGGCTCGTCGTGCGGCGCGGCGCGTCCTTGGGGCGGCGCAGCCCCGTGAGCGCCACCGTGTCGTCACCCGTCACGCCGGAGATGTTTTCGATCACGATGTCGTGGCAGCCCTTCCGCACGTCGATGCCGTCCTGGTTGCGGTTGAGGTTCGTGTCGGCGAAGACGATGTCATGCACGTGGCCGCGCGCGCAGCCGTTCTCCTGGCTGATGGCCCAGCACTGCGTCTCGCGCATCGTGAAGCCCGCGAGCTCGTAGTCCGTCACGCCCGCGAACAGGATGCCGACCGTCCGCCAGCCGTTCGCATCGCCGGACCGGTTGGGGGCGTAGTGGTTGCCCCGCCCGCCGCAGAGCGTGGCGCCGTTCCGCCCGAGGACGCGGATGCCGCGGTTGGGGGTGACGGATCCCGTGGCGACCGCGCCCACATTGCGGATGAGGTTGTCCTGCACGCCCGGCGCCAGCTCCACCCACGCGCCGTCCAGCTTGAGCGTGAAGTCGTCGGGCAGGAGGATGGCGCGGTCGATGAGCCAGTGCCCGTCAGGGCGCGCCGGGTTCGCGCCGAGCACGACGCGACGCGTCCCGCCCGGCGCGCAGGCGGACTTGATCGCGGCTTCGAGGCGGTCGGAGTCGGACGTTCCGTCGGACGGCTCCGCGGCGATGCGCTCGAGCGGCAAAATCTGGAAACCGGGACAGACCTTCAGGATCTCCGCCCCGGGCAGGAAATGGAAGTCGCCGTTCGCCGCGTCCGCGAACCCGAACGCGCACGGCGCGTTGGTCGAGCCGTTGAGAACCGTGAAGCCGGCGGCGATCCGCGTGTCGACCGACGCGCACTTCACGCCGTTCGTGCCGCGCGTGTTCACCACCACGTTGTTCGCGATCGGCGCCATGCGCGCCATCGGCGCCTCTTTGCCGAGTGCGAGCACCTGCTGCCTGCAGTCGATGAAAATGTTGTTCTCCACGGGGTTGTAGAGCGGCTCGCGCGGATGGTCGTTCATGATGTCCGCGAGGCGCGGATACCGCGCCGCCCACGCGCCGTTCGTGTAGTCGAACGCCTTCGCCTTGTCCTCCAGCAGCCACGAGCTGCCGCCCTCCGAAACGCTGTTCCAGTGCTTCCACGTCATGCCGCGGCAGTCGATGGACATCCCCACGAGGCAGCGCGAGAAGACGTTGTTGCGGATCGGATGCTCGCGTCCGCCGCCCACCATGATGCCGCGCGACACGTTGTGGAACACGTTGCCGTACACCTCGTCGCCGCAGTCGCAGTCGTCGAAGTAGAATCCCATCGTGTTGGCCATCTCGCCCTCCGCGCCGAGGTCGTGCGTGTAGTTGAAGCGCAGCAGGTTGCCCTGCGTGGTCCAGTCGCGTCCCGTGTAGTACGCGCCCGCGTCGCCGGTCTCGAGCAGCACGCGGTAGACGTTGTTGTACTCGAAGAGGTGCTCGTTGCCGCCGTAGAGGACGGCCGAGTGCGGCGCGTCGTGCATCACGTTCGCGCGCAGCGTGATGCCGCAGCCGTTCACGCCGAAGCCCGGCGCGTACGTGCGCTGGAACACGCCGAAGTCGTGCACGTGGTTGCCCTCGAACACGGACTCCGCCCGACGGAGCGTCTTCCGGTCGCCGCCGCCGGCCGAGACGCCCGAGCGCCCGATCTGCGCCACCTCGCAGTTCCGCATCGCGTTGCGGTCGCCGTAGAGCGACACGCCCGAGCCGCCGCAGCACGCCATGCGGCAGCCGACGAGCTGGACGTCGTTGCCGGCGATCGCCACGCCCGTCCCGTAGGCATACTCGAAGACGATTCCCTCGAAGCGGACGTGCGCGATCTTCTTGGCCGAGACGAGCGGGTCCTTGAACGTCGCCACGAACACCTCGTCCGACGCCTTCAATCCCCCTTCCGGCGGACAGAGGTAAAGCACCTTGCGCGCGCGGTCGAGATACCACTCGCCCGGCGCGTCCAGCTCGTCGAGCAGGTTGAACACGTAGAACCGGCGCTCCTTGCGTCCCCACGTGCGGCCCATCACGCCGTACGGGATGGTGGCGGCGAGGCGGATCACGTCGTTCGTGCCGTTCTCCGCGCCGTAGGACGCGGCCTTCACGGAGTGGTTGTCCCAGTCGTGCGTCCAGTACCCGTTCATCCACACGCCCTCCGCGAAGTTCCAGCGCTTCGCGCGCGGATCGGAATAGATGAACGCGCCGGGCTTGTTCACGCTGCCGCCGCCGGACGTCATCTTGATCTTGGCGCCGTGGTCCACGCACTTCGAGAACGAGGTGTAGTCCGCGTTCGGCCAGCGCGCGAGCGTGCCGAAGCGGTGGTTCAGGAAGAGCATCGGCGCCGTGGGCGCGCCGCCGAACGCAAGGGCCATCGGCGGGATCTTGCCGGGGAGGATTTCCGAGAGGTCGGCCTGCAGCACCTTCCCGCGCGCCTCTTCGGGGAGGCG
>JAFRSR010000364.1 GCA_017427485.1 Kiritimatiellia bacterium | reverse complement strand
CCGAAGCCGCCGCGATGGGGCTCGAGGTGAAGCCGCCGGACGTCAACCTCGCCTACGCGCGCTTCTCGCCCGTCAAGGGCGAGAAGGCGATCATCTACGGCATGGCCGGCGTGAAGGGCGTGGGCGCGGCGGCGGCGGACGCGATCGTGGAGGAGCGCGAGAAGAACGGTCCGTACAAGGGCCTCATGGACTTCTGCTCGCGCCTCGCCGCCGCGAACGTGGTGAACAAGCGCGTCCTCGAATGCCTCGTGCGGTGCGGGGCGTTCGACTCGCTCATCGAGGCGAATCCGGGCATGCACCGCGAGCGCTACTTCAACAACATCGACTTCTGCGTCCAGCGTTCGTCGAAGCTCGCGAAGGAGCGCGCGAAGGGCCAGCTTGACTTCTTCGGCGCGATCGCCGGGGACGACGACTCGAGCGACAAGGACCTCGCGGACTGTCCGAAGACATGGCCGATGGCGCAACGTTATAAGGACGAGCGCGACCTCATGGGCATCTACATGACGGGGCATCCCCTCGGCGTGTACCGGCGCGTGCTGCCGTCGCTCTCCACGTTCAAGCCGTCCGAGCCGCCCGAGATTCCGATGATGGAGGAGATCGGCGCGGACCGTCCGCTCCGCGTGGCGGTGCGCCTCGCGGGCATGCTCAAGGCCTGCACCGTGCGCATGGGGAAGCCCAAGCCGAAGATGGACCGCGGGCGCGTGGTGAAGGACGCGGACGGCCAGCCGGTGATGGAGCCGCCGCAGCCGTGGGCGATCCTGCTCATCGACGACGGCGGCGACGTGGACCAGGAGGCGCTCGCCTTCGCGAAGACGTTCGCCACGATGAAGGACTGGCTGCCGGGGCAGGTGGACCAGCCCGTCCTCGTGTGCGGCGAGCTCTCGCACCGCACGGACCGCGACACGAAGGAGGAGACGCCGGAGATCCAGTTCATCGTCCGCGAGGCGTACCCCCTCGTGGACGGCATCAGCAAGTTCGCCACGGGCCTTTGCCTCTCGGCGCGCTACGAGGACCCGAACCTCCTCGCGCGCGCTGAGGCGATCAAAAACCTCGCCGCCGCGCATCCGGGGAATGTGAAGGTGTCGTTTGAACTGACCTGGGCGAACGGCCGCAAGGCGGAGATCGACAGCGGGATCGGCGGCGTGAAACCCACGCCCGAGTTCCTCGCCGAACTCGAGAGGATCCAGAAGGGCGACGATTACCGTCTGACGACGGTGAAGGACATCTTCCTCCAGCCTCCGGAGCCGAAGAGGTGGGAACGCCGGCAGTTTTAGGTTGTGGAGCATTCGGGCGTGGGAGGTGAGATGGGAAAAGAAAACGACAATCGAATGTCGGGCAAGCGAATAGGCGTCGTGATCAACACGACGTTCAAGCCGGCCCGGGACGTCCACCTCGGGATCGTGAATTACATTCTTTCCGGCGGCATCGGGACGCCTCTCCTCTTTGTCGCCGGCAACGGCACGTCGCCGGCGAACGTCCAGGCGTTCGCCGAAAACGGCATCGACGGCATGATCTTCTGCGGCGTGCGGCAGAGGATCGTGCGGGAATTCCTGCGCCTCATGCCCGACCACCCGCCTGTCGTGCTCGGTACCCACGCCATCCTCCCGGAGGAAGATTGGGAACTGCTGGGGTGCGGCGGGGCGGTGATGGTCGACAACGAGTCGATCGGCGAGAAGGCCGCGGATTTCTTCGTCGACCACGGACTGCGGCATTTCGCGTTCTTCGCGTCAAACGTCTGCCGCGAGCGCATCGCGGGCGCGATCCGGCGCGACGCGTTCCGCAGAAGGATTCAGGAGCGTCTGGGGGCGGAGGCGACGTTCTCGCAGTGCGTCACGGGCGTGGTGGCGGACAACGACGACTACTGGGAGGTGGGCAACGGCGAATCGGAGAAATGGGTCGGGGAGCTCCCGCATCCGTGCGGCGTGCTGGTGAACGAAGACCGCGAGGCGGCGAACATTCTCGCGATCTGCAAAAACCTCGGCATCCGGGTGCCGGACGATCTGGAGATACTCGGCGTCAACAACTCGCACGGGTTCTGCGAGCAGGCGCAGCCCGCCATTTCAAGCCTGGCCCCCGACTACGCCAGATGCGCCGTCGAGGCGGTGGACATGCTGACGGCGCTGATCGCCGATCCAAAGTTGCCGCGCGACCGGCGGAGGGTGTGGGTGCCGTCCTGCGCAATCATCGAGCGCGGCTCCACTTCCAGCGGCGACTTCGGGCACGTGGTCGCCCAGGCGCGGGAGTTCATCCGCAGGAACGCCTGCGAAGGCATTGGCGTGCCGGACGTGGTGGCGCAGGTGGGCGTTTCGCGCAGGCTGCTGGAGAAACGGGTGCGGGAGGCGACCGGGGGGAGCGTGCTCGACATGATCCAGAAGGTGCGTCTGGAGAACGTCTGCCGGCTGCTGGCCAACACGACGCTTCCCATTTCCGCCGTCACGACGAACTCAGGATACGAGCCGACTTCGAACCTGGGCCATCTCTTTCGCAGGACTTACGGCATGTCCATGCGCGAGTTTCGCGCGCGCCACGCCGCCGGCGAAGCGGAAACCGGCGCGCGGACATGAGACGCGAGACGTGAGACGAGCCAGCGGTGACGCGAGACGAGCCGACGTGAGACAGTTGCGCCACGTGCGGCGATGTGATAGAATACGCGCCATGGAGAATAAGCGCAAGATCCCGTACGGCGTCATCAACTGGGCCGAGCTTGTCCGTGAATGCTTTATCGTGGACAACACGCGCTACATCCGCGAACTGGAGGCGATCAAGACGCCCGTTTTCCTGCGCCCGAAGCGCTTCGGCAAGTCGGTCGTCTGCTCCATGCTCGCGCACTACTACGACGTCAACCTCAAGGATCGCTTTGACGAGCTCTTCGGGCGGACCGACATCGGACGCAACCCGACGCCGCTTCGGAACTCGTTCCTCGTGCTCCAGTTCGACTTCTCGACCATTCAGGTCGGCACGCTCGCCGAGATCGAGCGGAACTTCTGCGAGCATGTGCGCGGGCGTGTGGAACGTTTCGCAACGCAATACGCATCGCTCGCCGACTGGTCGAAGGCGCTGGAACAGGATGGCCCGGCCGCCATGATTGACAAGGTTCGCGATATTCTCAGCAATGCGCACCTCCCTCCCCTCTACGTCATCATCGACGAGTACGACAACTTCACGAACGAGCTGGTCGTCTCGAACCGCGACTTTGAGTACAACGCCATCTGCGGACACGACTCCCAGGGCGACGCGACGCGCGAGTCGTTCTTCAAGGCGTTCTTCAAGTCCTTCAAGGCAGGGCTTGCGGACGGCACGGTCGGTCGCACGTACTTCACGGGCGTCCTGCCGATCACCTTGGACGACCTTTCAAGCGGCTTCAACGTCGGGACGATCGTGAACCTCGACCCCGACAAGCTCGGGATGGTCGGTTTCACGAAGGAACAGGTGAAGGCATACGTGGACGAAGTGTTTGCGGAGCATGGGCTCGATCCCGCCATTAAGTCTGCCGTGCTGGCAGACCTCAAGGCGTTCTACGACGGCTACCACTTCCTGCCCGGGGCGGAGCCGCTCTTCAACTCCACGATCTGCAACTGGTATCTGCGGTGCCTTATCGTCGAGCGCAAGCAGCCGATGTTCGTCATTGACGCGAACGTGCGCACGGACATCGGCTGGTTCCGTCGGCTTGCCGGAACGCCCGAAAACGCGTTGAACAAGCTTCGCGAATACATTGAACGGGGCGTTGGGGAGCGTGCGGACACGGGGGCGCTCTCTGCGAAGTTCGGCCGGGCGAAGTTCTTCTCCGAGGAGTTCTTCCCGTACGCCCTGTACTATCTCGGTCTCATGACGTTCCAGAGCAGGTTCCGGCTCAACATTCCGAACCTGACGATCAAGAACATGTTCGTGGACTACTATGACGAGCTCTCGGAGTTCAAGAACGTCGACGCGGCGCGACGCGCGTTCGGCGACGCGGCAGAGGCGCTTGCGCTCGGGGGCGGCACGTGGAAGAACCTCTTCGACGCCTACTGGCAGCACTACGTGAAGGCCCGCATTCCCGCGCAGGCGTTCGACAAGATGAACGAGAACTTCTTCAGGACGACGTTCACCTCGCGCTGCCTCGACTGGCTCCCCGACTTCTACTCGTTCGAGACGGAGTACAACTCGTCCGAGGGCCGCTGCGACTTCCTCGCGGTTCCGAAGGCCGGATCGCCCAGGGACGCGATGCTCGTGGAGTTCAAGTACTTCACGAACGCGGCGGCTGAGAAGGATAAAATCCTCGGCCGAACCGAGCCCGACAAGGAGACGGTCGAGCAGGCCCTCGCCTACCGCGCGGCGCTCGCGCGCCGTCCCGACTGGAACCACCCGATCGCAGTTGCGGTCGTGGAGGTCTGCGGGAATGTAGGCTACAACTGGTTCGACTTGTAGGAGCGCACCCTGCGCACATGTCCCGCCGCTGGCGAAGCGGCAACCGGCGCGCGTACGCGAGACGCGAGACGAGCCGGGGGTGACGCGTGAAACGAAGGGCGCATCTGCGTAATTCACCGCAGAGCCTTCTGATGTTTGGAAACAACTATTTGAAACAACTTGCCTTTGGCGCACGGGCTAACTCGCCCGTGCCCATTTGCCGATCCTCAAACTATCACGATTCTGAATGTTCAAGGTGCGTCCGCAGGATAATGTTGTCCTTGAAAGTTGTCATGGTTGTTTCCAATCTCAAAACGCATAGGTGAAAAACGCAGATGCGCCCTGAGGACGAACCACGACCGGCCGGCACAGCTGGCGCAAGCAACGTGTAAGAGACGCGCGGGCGAACTCGCCCGCGTTTCTTTTTTCGGGGGCGGCCCGCGCTGCGGTGCGATTACGGTGCGGAACGGGCGCGTGCGTGGTAGGGGCCGACCACAGGGCGGCCCGCGCTGCCGTGCGATTATGGTGCGGAACGCGAGATGTGAGGCGAACAGCCGTGCGCAAAACGGCAAAATGTCTTGCGCAAAAACGAGCGATTCGGCAAGGGAGTTTTGGTATACTATACATTCTTCTCCAGATTGGGGACTTGAAGGTCGCATTAAATGATGCAGAAAACTGCAGATAGGACGGCCCTAAAGGCCGCTTGTTCGGTGTTTTCACCGAACTGTGGTGAATTTGCAATTTCCGGGGGGGGGGGGGGGCTATATGCTAATGTTAGCATTGGCGTTGTCCCTCTCGGCCCTTGCGGCTCCGCCGCATGACGCATCTACGGGAGTCGCGTCCACATCGGGAGCGGCCACAACGGGAGCCAATGACGGTTTTAGCGACGGCATCGACCGCACCGACCCCAACTTCGTCACCGCCTCGCTGCTGGTGATGTCCCCGGGCGACGAGCTCTATTCCTGCGCCGGCCATTCGTGCATCCGCCTGGAATGCCCCACGTTCAACCTCGACTACTGCTTCTCCTACGAGAGCGAATCCGTGAAGGACAAGATTTTTACCTTCTTCATGGGCAAGCTGAAGATGGGCATGTTTGCCATTCCCACGGCGGAATACCTGAAACTCGGCCGCGAAAGCGGACGTGGCGTGATGCAGTATCGCCTTAATTTGCCGCCCGACGCAAAGCAGAGACTGTGGAAATTATTGGATAAGAAGGTTGCGGAAGGCCCCTGCCTCGAGTATGACTACATGGAACGGGGGTGTGCACAAGCTGCCATGCGGGTCTTGCGTGAGGCATTGTTGCCCTATACGATGGATGTTAACCCTTGGCCAGAAAAGTATGCTACGTTATCGCGGCATGAGTTGTTGGAAATGGCGATAGTGAATTATCCCTGGCAGACATTCCTGCTCTACACGATCTGCGGATCGACAACTGATGACAACATGCCCAAGTTCAGGAAGGTAGTGATTCCTAGTGACCTTTTGGACATTTTGCGGATCGCAAAAATCGGCAATCAACCCATCATTAATGCTGAAGGTGTAGAGCTGTTGCCGGTTAAAAATGATTCTGGTAAAAATCGTCCTGTTGTTACGCCGTTTGTTCTCTCTTGGGTTGTTGCGGCGATAGCCGTCATCAATTTCTTTGCCAAGTGGAATTGGCTTGATTGGGCGTTTCTCGCCTTTCAGTCGTTGCTCGGTCTCTTTCTGACTTACATGGTCTGCTTCTCGAATCTGACGGCGATGGGCTGGAACTGGCTGATCGTGCCGTTCAACCTTCTGCCGCTCGTGTTCTGGAAGTGGCGGAAGAAGTGGGCGCTGTGGTTCGCGGGCGTGTTAGTGTTATGGGAGATTTGGATGATTGCCGCTCCGCACCGCCTCACCGATCCGGCATATCTTGTGTTAGTTGGTGCCTACATCATTTTCAATGTTTCGACGGCAAGGTTGCCGTTGCTACACATGGCAGGGCGTGTCGCCCCACGACAGCCGCAGGGAGGACCGTGTTCCTGCGCGGCCATAACGAAAGAGAACTGATTGACTAGAGAGAGAAAGGTAATGAAAATGAAGAAGACAACCTTAATTGTATTTCTGCTGGCGGCATTCGCGCCGATGGCGCAGGTGTGGGCATATAATAGTAATTATTATGCAAAACTGGTTACGAAGGTATCCTCTAACTCAACAGGCATGGGAGCTGTTTATGCTGGCACTAGCGAAACCGATAAGTCTTCTACTGAAGCAGAGCAGTCTAATTATGCTCAATCAGGTGGCGTGGACAAGACATTTTTTGCCATAGCGGAGCCAGCTAATGGATATGAGTTTCTCGGTTGGTCTACGAGTGACAATGGTACTACTTATGAATCAACAGCTCAGACTTATCAGTTGACAGTAAAAACTTCGACGTCGGCAGATGGTTATAACACAAAGACCCTTTATGCAAATTTCAAGAAGAAGGTTCTGCCATCGTTCAACATCACGTTTGAGACGAGCAGTGCGGGTAGTTATACTGTCGATGGTGCGGCACCGGCGAACAAGACGGGATTGACCGAGGCGACGTCGGTTGTTCTCAAGTCAACAGATGCAAACTTCTTGAACTGGTTGGTGAACGGAACTGTCGTAAATGATAATCCCTATACAGCGACCTGCTTGGCCAATACGTCCATTAGCGCAGAGTTTCTGACCGCCGATCAGGTGACGAGTGTTACCACGCTTTCTGACTTGACGTCAGCGCTTTCCAATGCCCAGTATCGGAAAGTCATGGTTTCTTCGGGAACCGAAATCACCGTGCCAAGTGGGACGACGGTCACCGTTCCTGCTGGTAAGCAGTTGGTCGTGGACGGAACGATTCTAGTTTTTGGTTCAGTGACGATAGCTTCTGGTGCTCAAGTCGCGGGCAATGGTTCACTTGCTAAGCATTGGAAGACCATTTCTCAGGCGGCGGATGTGCATATTCCGTTCCCCCTTGGCACGGATGGCGTTGCAGGGACTGGGAATGGTGTCAACACAGTTGACGGTACTGCCGGAAAGTATCTTGTGACATCAGTCAAAGATGGCTCGGCAACGGTGTCCGGTTCGTTCACTTGCAAGGAGGAGTTCTTTGTAGCTGTTGAGAACAAAGCATCTGGGGAAACCTATTACAGCAAGCCTTCGACATCCAAGCCTGTTGGTGTCCTTTGCACAGTTGCTCGTGAAAAGGCTTTGAACTGGATTGAAGGCGTGTCAGAAACGGTCTATACAGATTGTGCGACGTTGCTGACTGCGTCCGCAACGCCATCTGCAAGTGGCACACATGAAGTCAAAGATACCAATAAACTGTCAGTGTTGTTAGCCAATGCTGGAACTGTTTCATATTCTGACACGGCTAATTCCTCTAGTGCGTTGGGTTTTGCGGTAGATCTTGCAGGATGCTCTTTGACATTGACCTCAAAGAGTGCGAAAAGTCAGTGGAATAGCCTTAAGCTAGTCCGGTTCTTCAATGGATCGGTCTCAATTTCGCAGAAGGTGATGAATACGAATTTCTGCGTTTACAATATGTCGGGCACGTTCAGCTATTTGAGCGGGAGCAGTTACTATACGGCTATTTCATTCTACGATAGTCCGAATGTTAAGGTTTCATGGAACGACATGTCCTCTACAACACCTGCGGGAGGGCAGAACTATTATGGCGGAGGCACGTACAACACGACGAACGCGAAGTTCCAGACCACGCCCTCGACAAAATTCAATACGGTTTACTGGGGAACGTTTGCTTCGGGCATGAATCCGACAACGTATCTCTATGACACAAACAAAGTTGGAGCAGAGCAGGATCCCAAGCAGAGCAATGCCTGGGTGGTTTACGGGATTATGCCAGACCCCAATGCTGGCGAAGTGAAAGTGAATGGAGAGGACACGACTTTGGTGAAGGCACTTGCAAATCCCCAAGCAGGGGATGTCATTGTGCTCCAGAGGGACATTGCTATAGAGTCGGATGTACTCGTTTCGACAGCGGCCTCAAATGTACGGATAGATCTGAATGGCTGGAAATTGACAGGTGCTAATGCCATCATCAACAATGGCGATCTTGAAATTATTGATGTAAACGGAAACGGACAGATTGACGTTCCAGTGATTAACAACGGAACGTTATTGCTTTCATCGGCTAAGTATAACGGATTGATTACACTCAACAACGGTTTCTGCTATTTTCTCGCGGGTAAATTTAACGGTGGCGTGGCAGTCGCGTCGAGTGTTGCGGATGCGACAGGTGTTGCGGAGGTTTGTGGTGGCACATATGCCACGCTTACGTATGCACATGGAGGACAGAATGAAAACCTTGTCGACTTGTGTGAGAACGGATATGTCAAAGACAATGCGATTGCGCCGATCCCCGTTTCATATGTGACAAACCCGTCATTTGGGTCATACAGCTTGTCGGCATTTGATGGTACGACGCGGGCACTGTACACGCGCAATGCCGCCCGTTCGGGTTATACCAGAGATGAATGGATAACGCTATGCAAAATCAAAGCGGCGAGTGAGCTGTTCAGTGGTTTTGGTGTTGACTGCGCTGTTACATTGGATCGCGACATATCGGCTAACGATCTTTCCGTTACTGCGATGGGCCTTTACACATTTAATGTAGATGTCGCAATATCGGCGAACAATTGGTACAGCGCTCTCTTTCAGGCGATGAGAAATAGCGGTCAAGCTACGGCTCCGTGGACATATAATAAGATTCTTCCTGGCGGGGAACACGACGGCAGCATCAGTTTCAGTCTCTCCAATAAGGCGGCACAGAATGGAACATTTTGCTTGGTTGAGATGCGCCTTGCGACAGGTATTCGGAACATGAGTGGTCCGAAGGACTGGAGTTACACAGAATATGTGACGACGGCGGAGCGCAAGCTTGTCCTTGGCGCGGGGACAAGCAACAAGGCGATGATTCGTCCGGCGACGGGTGCTGCGACGTTCTATGCCATGCTCGGCGAGGCGATGGCTGCGGTTGCGGACGGCGGCACGGTGATGCTCGCCAATGACTGCGACACCGCGCTGCCGATTACGAAAGTTGGAACCTACACCTTCGACACGATGGGTTTTGCCCATTCAAGCGATATTTCCGTGGCGGATGGGCTGGTGATCAAGTCCACCACCGTTGCCGATTCCAGCGTAAAAGCGTTTATCCCAGACGCGATTGCTACCACTTATGAAGTCGTTCAGACGGTTGCCAAGGTCGGTGACCAGTCGTTTTACAACCTGACCGATGCGGTTGCCGTTGCGCTGAATAGTGGAGAAGTGGTGACGCTTCTCGCCGATACGGACGAGTCGGTGGTACTGAACAAGGGACAGTCGCTGAAGCTGGCGATTGCGTCTGGTGTAACCTACGATGCGGCAACCAAGATTACGACCACGGTTGAGAATTTCGTTGTTGGTGTGACTGCGGCGAGCGGATATACGCTCTACAAGGTTGTGTATGACGGCGATCCCGTGCAGATTGGCACGGAGACCTATGGCGATCTTGGTGTCGCTTTGTCTGCGGCAAAGTCTGGCGACACAGTTACTATTATTGCGGACACGGATCTGAGCGCAGATGGGACTGTTCCGTATGGTGCAACGCTCGTTATCGGCACGGGTGCGACGTTGACCATCGCTTCGGGCAAGACGCTTTGGATTGACGGTGATGCCACGATCAACGGCGCGATTTCCGGCACATACTCGAAGTGCACGAAGCTGATCTATCAGGAAGGCGAAAACGGGGAGCCGTTCTGCCCGTATGCGGATGATGAACGTCATAATAAAGATGATGAATTCGTAATCAAGTATTGGAAGACAAAGATTTCTACGCTTTCTTCCTTGTCTGGTGCGAGTTCGCATACGACGATCCAGAACGGACTGGGTGAGGCTGTCTATCATGGCGCAAATGCTTCTGCATTCGTCTGCACGGTCAATAAGAGTGTTGCAGTCAACCATATTACGGGAGTGCTATCGTCGCAAACTTCTGCATTGAATGCGTACAATGCTATTGAAAACATGAAACCTCAGATGGTTCTGCTGACGGCGAATGGAAGTGTTTCTGTCGGAAGTAGCGTCAATATAGCCAAGAGCGTTGCTGTTGATTGTGCATCAGCTTACAGTATTTCCTTCTCTGGCAAACAGCTCTGTGACCCTGATCGTACTTGGGCGCAGAATCCTGTGACTCTGACGTTGATCAACAGTACTTCGGCTACGGCTCCTAAAGTAACAACGTCGCGAGTGGTATTCATTAACTGTTCCAATACTACAGTGGGGCAGCTCAATGCAAATGGCGCGGCATACATGACAAGTGTCCATGTCTACGATTCCAAGATGCCCAGCATAAGTTTTGCTTCTGGTGCACAGACTATGACAAGTGTCGGCGCTGGCGTGTGCGTGTTCAGTGGTGGAGCATTTAGTGTGGCAACTAGTGCGAACTACCATTACTACGGCGGATATTATTCGGCAGACCCGTCGGCTCGTCTTTACGATTCAAACTATGTAAAGGCTGAGAAGGGCGATCCTAACAAGGGTGAAAACGCCAATTATTGGTATATTAAGCCCGTACTCCCGACCGTCTATGTGGCCCAGGTTGGTTCTGAGCAGTTTGAGACGGTTCAAGAGGCGGTCAATGCCGCAGGTAACAACGGCGGTACGGTGGAGTTGTTGTTAGCGCTTGCCACCGATGGCTTGGCTGAGCCGATTACGGTGGCGGCAGGCAAGACGGTGACGATTGATCTCAAGGGACTTGCCATCAATGCCCCCAATGGCGCATTCATCAATAATGGAACGCTTTTCCTTCAGGATACCACGTCAAGTTCTACTCCGGGTTCGGTTACTACTGGCACGGCAACTGGTAAAAACTTGATTGTCAACAACGGTATGATGGACATCACCTACGGAACGTACAACGGAAACATCTTGCTGAACGACGAGACTCTCACAACGCACGGCGGTACATTCACGGGTACATTGACGGCGGCGAGTGGAGCCGATCCTAAGGAGGTCGCGAACCTTCGCGGCGGCAATTTCACGCAGAATGTCACACCGTTCCTTCGTGATGGATACTTCCAGCAAGGAGGATGGGTTGGAATATTCCCTGCCGCAACAGCTACAACGACAACACTTTCCGGAGCGGAGGCTGCATGGAGGCTGACATTTATCAGTTCGGCTGATAAGACATTGTACGGAAAGGGCAGAGAAGGACAGACTTCGCTTGAAGATTTGCAGAAGTATGCGGAACTGGCGTCGTCCTTGAACCCGTATCTCGAATACACGCCAGAAGGGGTCGCGATTTTTGACCGTGTGGTTTCGGGTGGAACGGTCTCGTTCTATGGCAGTGCGAATAACATCAGCCTTCCCGCTCAGACGCTTGATTCAGACGTAGCGGCAAACGGTTCCTACCGTATGCTTATTAAACTTCTCAAGCAGAATGTTCCAACACCTTATACCTACAAGCAGTACATTAATGATGTGAGTGCGCTTTTGATTGGGATCAAGAGCAATAACTCAAATAACAATGGTACAGTTGCCACGATTGAACTTCAGTTCTGGCACCCAGACGGTAGTACGCAAGGAGAATACACGACTGTCGGTCTTGCTCCGCTGGCGCAGGCGCGCTACATGCTTGGCGGGAAGAAGGCGGCGATTGACCGGGGCGCGAGCCGCTTGGCGTATGATTCGCTCGCGGCGGCGGTGGCTGCAGTGCAGAGTGGCGAGCGTATTCTGATCGGCGCGGACTGCTCCGAGAATGTGACGCTGCCGGGCGCGGGTACGTTCACGGTCGATCCGTATGGCTTCGCGGTCACGGGGTCTGTTTCGATCCCCAGCACGTGCTTCCTCAAGTCGCAGGAAGAAGTGGAGTCGTCTGCCACGGCGCAGGGCGAGACCTCTGCTCAGGCGGTCACATACGTCGTCGCGCTCAAGGTTGCGCAGGTCGGCGAGACGTTCTACGATAACCTGACCGACGCGGTCGCGAATGCGAACGGTGCGGTCGTGACGCTTCTTGCGGCGACGGACGAGACGATCACGTTGACTGCGGAAGGGCAGACGTTCACGCTGAACAAGAACGGTATCGCGTTTGACGATGCGAAGGTCGTCACGACGATCGAAAACGGTTCCGTGACGGTTGCGTCCGGCGAGTCCGGTACGGTGTACACGGCCGTGACATCGATTGTCGATGCCTCCGATGGCCACAAGTACAACTCCGTGACTGCGGCGATCGCCGGTGTTCCCGGTAACGACATTTCTGTCACCATTACGGCGAATGACACCGAGGATGTTTCGCTCCCGCAGGGCAAGACGCTCACGGTCACGACGGTGCCTGGCGTGACGGCCGACTTGACCGTGACGCCCGGTGACGGCGCGTTCATCGTGGAGAGCGCGGTCGAGGGTGGCACGAAATACGAGTCGAAGAAGATTACAGTCACGATGGCTGAGCCGCAGGCAACGGTCGAGGTGAAAAAGATTGACCATGGCACCGAGAGCGCGGTGACGGACTCGGCGGAAATCAACGCCGCCGTCACCCAGCTGATGGGCAACCATGACGTACCGCGTACGGACAACACGGACAAGCTGGACGTGTTGGACGTGATCACCGTCACGCCGACGAAGATCGTGGAAGATGTCACGAGCGGCACGATGATCATCCGTTCCGTGACGTTCGATGTGGTGCCGCATCTCAACGCCGGTCAGTCGCTCGCGGAAGGGCAGAAGCTCAAGTTCCGCCTGCCGGTCGATGCGTCGGCGACGCAGCTTGCGGCGATTGTCTATCACGGCGATGCGCAGTTCGGCATCTTCGCCGTGCAGACCTACAATGCCGAGAAGTTCATCGAGGTCGAGTCCGATAACTTCAGCCCCTACGGCTACGAACTCCTCGACGGCGAGACGGCCAATCCGATCGCGGCGATCGGCACGACCGGCTACGCGACGCTTCCCGACGCAATTGCGGCGGCGTCCAACGGCGACACGATCACCGTGTTTGCCGGAACGTTCGACATTGGCAGCGACACGATTGTCGTCAACAAGCAGGTGACTATCACCGGCGCGAGCAAGGACACGACGACGCTCAATTCCACGGCGA
Source organism: Kiritimatiellia bacterium (assembly GCA_017427485.1). GTDB lineage: Bacteria > Verrucomicrobiota > Kiritimatiellia > RFP12 > UBA1067 > RUG572. Next base: position 20,118 of record JAFRSR010000364.1, on the reverse strand, counting down.
CGGGCAAGGCCGCGTTCTCGATCCAGGCGAGCAACGTCACGATCGAGAACATGACTATCAACCAGGCGGACACGTCCGCTAACAATACCAAGCACATAACTATTGGTAATGCCTCCACAATGCCAAGCGACTTGACGTTGCAGAACGTCAAGTTTACCGGGGGCAAATATTCCGTCGAGGCTGTTGCGTCGAACCTGACCATCGATTCGTGTGAGTTTATCAACCAGCCCAGCGCGCCCATTATGCTTTACGCCGTTCAAGGGACGACTCGCATAACGGACAATGTTTTGACGCAGGGGAATGTGACTAGCACGGGTGGAATGATCTATCATCTTGCGCTTTCTGGTTGCAGCTACAAGACAACTGGCTCGATGCTCGTCAGCGGCAACAAGGCAACCGGCGGCAGGGCTCTATATTTCTGGGATCTGGCTTCCTCGACGGAAGACCTCACGCTGGAAATCATCAACAATGCCGTTTCCGAATACAACAACAAAGGCGTTGTCTTCTACCATTCTGGGACGGATCTCGCCGACAGTTTTGATTCAATCTCCATTACCAACAATGCGTTTTGGTCCTCGTTCAACCGGCCTGCGATATTGAGGGACGACACCGCGCGCACTCTCGCCATCAATGCCTCGGCTAACTACTGGGGCGCAGAGACACCTGACTTTGACAATCCAATGTCTGGTGGTAAATACCTGATTGATCCGCATGATGACAGTAACAACGTCATTGTGGATTCCTACTATCAGGCATACGACGAGGACACGGACACGCTCTCCAACCTCTACACGGTTCCGCGTGTGGCGCAGAACATGACGACGGGCGTGAAGTACGAGTCGCTTGCTGCGGCGGTTGCGGCCGCGACCTCTGGCGATACAATTGAGATGCTTGCCGATGACCGACTCAGCAGTGAACTTGTCATTGAGCGTAGCGTTACGATTACAGGTGCTGTTGATTCTGAAGGAAAGCCGCTCTACACCATCTACGGCAATCCTACGGACAACTACAATGTTGACGTCTTTATCAAGAACGCATCGTCTGCAATTGATGTGACGATCCAGAACGTCAACATCAGCGAGTTCGGACATCAGTACAAGACGTCGACAGGGAATGCTGCCTTGTACGTTTCCAGAAGTACGCATGCCGATACGCACGTCCTCGTGTCCAACGTGACAGTCAGCGCCTACAACAACTATGCGATCATAGCTCCGCAGGGGCATCTGGAAGTTGTGGATTGTGCTATTGACGGATCCAAGGACTCTTCATACGGCACGTTTGCGACAGGCGGCATCTGGTCTGGAGACATGTTTGATGATTTGCCGTCCTCGACAGTGTCCGTCGTACGCACGTCGATCATCAACACCGACAGCAACATGCCTGGCGTGACCGGTTACGCAATTGATGCTCGTGCGGGATCAACCGTAACGGTGACGGACTGCACGATCATGAACGTACATGACGGCATAGCCGCTGCCGCGAGCCAGGAGAGCGGAGACGGTGAGGCTTCCGTGTCCGTGTCTGGAACAACTGTAACGGCCAGCAGAAATGCCCTTGCGATAACCGGTAATCCGCAGATCGCCAACACAGTGCTTGCCTACTTGGAGGTTACGAGCGGCATGTTCGTTGGAGCCGTTACGATTCCTGACGAATTCGTGGATGATGGCATCATCGAAATCTCCGGCGGCGTATTTGACCGTGCGGTTCCCGAAGATTACTGCGCGACCGGCTACGTCCCGGCAGCCAACACTGACGCCGCCACAAGCGCGGTCTATCCTTACACGGTTGGTGCGGCAGTTGCGCAGATCGTGCGCGGCGGCAATGTCGTGGCAAAGTACGAATCGCTTGTCGCTGCGTATAACGCTTCCGAATCTGGCGATACCATCGAGTTGCTGGGCGACGATCGGTCGCTGTCGGCGGATGACAATGCAGAACTCACGATCACGAAGTCGCTAACCATCACTGGCCCGGTGGATGCCAATGGAGACCCGCTGTACACGATATACGGCAAGAACGACAGCAACGGCTACAACGACATCTTCATCAGGGCTGGCGCGAGCGACACGGTCACGATCTCCAATGTGAATGTCGCGCAATTCGGCAATCAGGCCAGTCTGGTCATGGACGTTGCGCCGATCTACGTTGGCGGCGGCAACGCGGCCAAGGTCGTTCTTGACAACGTGCATGTCAGCGAGTTCCTCCGCATCGGCGTTATGATGTCCGGAAGCGGTGAGTTCGAGGTGAGGAACTGCTACATTGACGGTACACGTGAACGCTCCGACACCTGCTCCTACGGAATCGAGGTGCACAGAGGTGCCCACGGCGTCATTGCAGATACGACAATCGAGAATGTCTCCAGCACTTCCGAGGGTTGGGGCGCTGCATGCGTGACCATTAATGGACAGGGTGCTGTTTCGATTACGAACTGCACGTTTGTCGGTGGAGTCAACTGCGACGGTATCGGCACGTCGGAGAACGCAACGGAAGGAGCGTGTACGTCGGTTGTCACGATTGAGGACAGCACGATCGACGCCGATTGCGCCATGGGCATGAATGTTGACGGGGCGCAGTTTGTAGTGAAGAGCGGCACGTATAGCGGATACCTTGGCCTGAAGGATGGCTGCGCGAATGCCGCGCCGTACTCTATCTCTGGCGGCATGTTCGAATACGAAGTCCCCGAGGAGTTCTGTGCCGATGGTTACATTCCAGCGCCCCAGGATCCCGTGACCGGTCTCTACACGGTGAAGACAGGTACGTATGTGGCGCGGAACGTCAATACGGGCGTTGGCTACGAGACCCTGTACTCGGCGGTGGCCGCCGCGACGGCGGGCGACATGGTGACGCTCTTGACGAACGTGACGGAGAGCCTGACGATCTCCAAGAACCTGACGCTGACGGGCGACTGGACGATCACCGGCTCGACGAGGTTCGACGCCGGGGCGACGGTGACGATCAGCAACCTGACGTTCGACGCGAACGGCGTGATCTACGCGATGAACATCGCGGGCGGATCGACGGTCGATCTTCAGAACGCGACCGTGGGCGGCGGCCAGTGGTGCAACATCCACCTGAACAACGGCACGCTGACCGGTTCCGGCGTGACGATGAAGGGCGATCAGATCGTCGTGGCGGCGGACGGCCAGACCTACACCTACCGCGGCGAGACGTACCAGGCGTCCGATGCGCCTTGGGGACTGGACGTAACAAAGGTGCCCGGCAAGACGCTGAACGTCCCGTACATGGACATCGTGCGCGAGGGTGACACCGACACGATCACGCTCTCCGACTCGGAGCAGAAGCAGCTCACGCCTGCCGGTTCGATCCTCTTCGTGTCGAACATGCCGGAGGACGAGACGCTGACGGGCGTGACGCTGCCGGCGCGCTTCAGCAGCTACACGTTGACGCTTGACGCGGACGTCCAGTTCTTCGGCGGTGCCGACAAGCCCGTCACGGGCTGGGCCGTCGGCAACTGGAACGAGATCATCGACACGGGCGCGGTCGTGCTTCAGGCACTTGACGAGAATCCCGCGGAAGTTCCCGTGGAGCTGGAGCTCAACAACGATGTCGATCTCGGCGACGGCGACAACGGGTTCGAGTTCCGCTATCCCAACCTGACCATTGACGGCAACGGCAATGCAGTGAGCGGCACGATCAAGTACACCGACAACGCAGGCATCGTCTCCAACGTGGTGCTCGGCACGGAATCCTCGCCGATCGTTCTCGACATGACGGGCGTCACCAAGCCCATCGAAATCGGTTCCAGTGTCGTGGTCTCGAACGTGACGGTCCAGATGACGGCCGAACAGGCGACTGCGGGTACCCCGGTCATCATCTGGGATGCGGAAGGCGGCGTGGACGCGCCCGCCAACGAGGACGGCGTGGCGGTGGCGCTCGTCGACGGCGAGGGCAATCCGACCGGCGACACGGCCGACCTCATCTGGGACGACGAGATGGGCATGGCCTACATCGGTCCGTGCGAGGCGCGCCTGACCGGCCCGACGCACGGGACGCCGATCTACACCACCCTTACCAACGCCATCGCGCAGGCGGCGGCGAGTGGCGACACGGTGACGCTCTTGATGGACGTCTCCGACGTCACCGGGACGATCACGATCGACAAGTCGCTGACGCTCGACGGCGGCAGCAACACGGTGTCGGCGGCGGCGGTTCCGGCGGACGGGCACCGCAACATGTTCGATGCGTTCACGGGCGGCACGTCGATGCTGAAGATCGAGGGCGACGTGACGCTCCGGAACATCACGCTCGACGGCGACGCCACGCACCGCTACACGTACCTCGTGAGCGCGGACAATTCCAGCGCGAAGCTGACGACCTCGAACGTGCGCCTGCTCAACGGCGGCGAACTGGCCGGCGACGCGAACGGCGCAATCGTCGAGCAGGGCGCTGGCTACGGCGCGGGCATCCACCTCAACAACGGTGCGCAGCTCGTCGTGTCCAACGGTTTCTACGCCTGTACGGGCGGGCCGGACGGCGGCGTGTTCCCGTTCACGGGCATCCTGCCGGAGGGCGGCGCCTCGGTCTCGTTCGAGCTGACGGAGAACCCGAACGACCCGGCGAACGTCGACATCGGCAACGACCTGCTGCTCGTCGGCATGGTCGGGGTGATTCCGCTCGACCAGGTGCAGGACGTCCTCGACTACATGAAGGTGCCCTCGCGCTTCATCCCGTACACCCTCACGTTGGGCGACGGGTCGGCGTATGCCTTCACCGGCGCCTCGTCGCGCACGTGGAACGACATCATCGACTACGGCAAGGAGATCATGGACGTCTCCACGGCCATCGGCTACGAGGGGCTTGATAAGGTCTCGACGCCGGTCGAGGTCGGCCTCCTGACGGACACTGTTCTGCCCGACACGTTCAGGTTCGCGGACACGAACTTCACCGTGAACGGCAACGGCAACGCGCTGGCCGGCACGATCGAGTACACGGACAACGCGGGCCAAATCCACGACATCGTGATGGGCACGGAGGGCAATGCCCTTGTGCTTGATATGACTGATACGACCAAGCCGATCGTCATCGGTTCGGGCATCTCGGTGTCGAACGTGACGGTCCAGATGACGGCCGAGCAGGCGAAAGCCGGCACGCCGGTCATCATCTGGGATGCGGCTCATGGTGTCGATGCGCCCGAGAACGAGGCGGGCGTGACGGTCCAGATCGTTGACGATCATGGTGACTCAACGGGCGTCACGAAGGAGCTGATCTGGGATGACGAAATGGGTATGGCCTACATCGGTCCGTGCGAAGCGCGCCTCACCGGCCCGACGCACGACAAGCCGGTCTACACGACGCTCGCCAACGCCATCGCGTGGGCGGAGCAGACTGGCGATACGGTGACGCTGCTGATGAACGTCACGAACGTGACGACCACATACGAGATCAGCAAGCAGGACCTCGTGATCGACGGCGCTGGGTACACGGTCGCGGCTGCGCCCGTGACGCAACACCGCAACATGTTCGAGGCGTGGAGCGGCAGCAAGAACATGTTCAAGCTGCAGACGGGCAATATCACGTTCCGCAACATCTCGCTCGATGGCGATGAGACGCACGCCTACACGTTCCTCATCAGCGCCGACAACAGCAGCGTGGCGCTCACGACCGAGAACGTGCGCCTGATCCACGGTGGCGAGATCAGTGAGGATTCCAACAACGCGGCAGTCACGCCCGGTAATGGCTACGGCGCGGCAATCCACCTGAACAACGGCGCTCACCTCGTCGTTTCCAACGGCTTCTACGCCTGCACGGGCACGAACGTGAACGGCGTGACGACGGGCGTGTTCCCGTTCACGGCCATCCTTCCCGAGAACCTTGAGGCCGGTACTTCCGTGGCGTTCGAACTGACGGGCAACCCGAACGATCCCGCGAACGTGGACATCGGCGACGACCTGCTGCTCGTGGGCATGATCGGCGACCTGATTGAGCAGTACGGCATAGATAACGTCCAGGAAATCCTTGACTACATGAAGGTGCCGTCGCGCTTCATTCCTTACACGCTGACGCTCGCCGATGGTTCCGCATACGCGTTCACGGGTGCGTCGCCGCGCAGGTGGAACGAAATCATCGACTACGGCAAGGACATCATGGACGTCGCGACGGCCAACGGATTCAGCGGTCTCGACAAGGACACGACGCCGGTTGAGGTGGGTCTTGCCACGGACACCGTGCTGCCCGCCGGCGCAGACGGAGATGGCTACGACTTCCTCTACGAGGACTCGAACTTCTCCATCAACGGCAACGGCAACGCGCTCTCGGGCACGATCAAGTTCACCGATGACGCGGACGGCGGCATGCTCTCGGACATCGTGCTCGGAACGGAAGAGAATCCGCTCACGCTCGATTTGAGCGAAACCGACAACCCCGTCGACCTCGGCGATGGCGTCGTCATTCAGGACGTGGTCGTGCTGATGACGGAAGACCAGGCGACGCTCGGCAAGGTGGTGTTCGATTGGGACGTGAATGACGAGGAGCCGCCAGACGACGAACAGGGCGTCACTGTGACCGTGGTGAACAGTTCCGGCGAGCCCACCGGTGAGGAGAAGGGACTTGTCTGGGACGAGGAGTACGGAGTTGCCTACATCGGCCCGGTCGAGGCGCGTCTCACGGGCACGACGCATGAAACGCCGGTTTACACCTCGCTGGCCAACGCCCTTGACATCGCGAAGGACAACGACAAGGTCGAGCTGCTGACGAACGCGGTGCTGTCCGCGGTCCAGGGCGTGGGCTCGGACGTGACGCTCGACCTGGCCGGGTACAAGGTTTCCGTCAATGGCGAGAAGGGCCTCCTCGTGACGAACGCGACGCTCGTCATCGCCGATACGAGCGCCGCCACGAACGGCATGATCTGCGCCGGCGACGAGGCGTCCCCGGCCTCGCTCATCGAATCCGGCAACGGCGGCGTAGTCAACATCCCGACCGGCATCTTAGTTGCCGCGTCCGGCCAGAATGTGCTGGTCACCTCCGACAACGGCTCGATCGCGGTGAGCGGCGGTTACTTCTCGAATCCGGTGCTGCCCGAGCACTGCGCCGAGAACTACATGCCTGTGGATGCCGAGGCTGGTGCGCCGCAGCCCTATACGGTGGCGGAGTTCGTGAACGAGTTCAGGTATCCGATCGACGGCTCGGTTGGCGTGCCGGTGGAGAGGACATGGCTGGCGAAAAACTTCTCCGACATCTACAGCGACCCGACGAAGCCCGTGCTCGCGAACGTCACCAATGCCCTCGTGGAGGCGCTCTCGGAGAACGGCGCGAATGAAATGCCGCGCTGGGAGAGCTACGTGCTCGGACTCGACCCGACCGTCGTGACGGCGCGTCTGCGTCTGACGGCAACGTCGAAGGACGCTGCGACGGTGACGATCACGGGCTTGATCGACATGACGAAGTTCCCGAACCCCGAGGGTACGACGATCACGTTCCGTCTGGCGGAGGTCAACCCCGACGGCACGAAGAAGGAAGACCTCGTGACGGATTCCGACGAGCCTTTGTTCGACGTGCTGCTGGAGGAGGTTGTCGGCAAGGAACTGGCAATCTTCGCCGACATCGCGGTGGAGGCAGTCGCGAAGTGAGATGAGAAACGGCCTTTGTCTTCTGTCTTCTGTCCTCTGTCCTTCGGAGGTTGAGGACAAAGGACAAAGGACGAAGGACAAAGGCTGAGGACTGAAAGACAGAATGACTTTAAGGAGAAAGAAAATGAAGAAGAGTTTGATGGTGATTCTTGCGGCGGCGGCGCTCCCGTTGCTGGCTGGGCAGGACAACCTGTTGGCGACGTTCTCGACGAAGGGGCCGGACTGCTATGCGGACGGCACGGTCGTGAAGGACGGCGAGTGCTACGCGCTCGTGTGGACGCATACGAACGCCGTGTTCCAGGGCATCACCGTGGACGGCAAGGCGGTCGGCAGCCAGGATGAAAACCGCGTGCTGTGCATTGCGCCGCTCGCGAAGGACGGCCATTGCCGCGAGGTCGTGGTGGAGGTCAACAAGGTGGTGGCCGACCTGTACGCCGGATCGGGCACGTTCTCGCTTCACCTCCTGGACACGCGCAAGGCAGCCGACGGCACGCCCGGCGGCGTGGATGCGGGCGTGAACGGCTTCGGCGCGGCGCAGGAGTTCACGCTCTCCGCGTCGGAGCAGTTCCAGTCGGTCACCGCCACGAACGCGGCGCTGGTGGCGACCGCCACGGTTCTCCCGGCGTCCATTCCCCAGCCGAAGATCAAATCGATTGAGGTGAAGGACGGCATCGTGCGCCTCACGGTGGCTCGGACGTCGAAGATGGTGCGCTACGGCGTGTCCTCCGGCGCAACGCCGGCGACGCTCGCGGCCGACCCCGACTTCGCGCTGACGGACGGTGACGATTCCGGCGACATCGTGATCGAGGCCCCGGCGAAGGGCACCAGCGGCTTCTTCTCGGTGGGAAGGGCGCCGTTGAAGTAGTGTAAAGTGAAAAGTGTAAAGTGGAAAGCAAATGTTGAGATCTTAAAAACGGCCTTTGTCTTTTGTCTTCTGTCCTCTGTCCTACCGGAGGAGGACAAAGGACGAAAGACAGAGGACAAAGGTTGAGGACTGAAAGACTGAAAGACTTTAAGGAGAGATGAAAATGAAGAAGATTCTGGCAACAATTCTTGCGGCGGCCCTCGGGCTCGGCGCGTGGGCGTTGACGGGTGATGGTACATCGGCCAGTCCGTACCAGATTGCCAATGCCTCCGATCTTGCGGCCATGCGTGACATGGTGAACAACGGCACCGCTGACGGCAAGTGCTGGCAGCTGACGGCCGATATCACGCTTTCTGGCACTTGGTCGCCAATCGGTACGACAGACACCCCGTTCTCCGGAACGTTTGACGGCGACGGCCACACGATTTCCGGCCTGGTGCTCAGCGGTCCGGTTGAGGGAACCCAGCTCGGCTTGTTTGGCGTTATTTCTGGAACAGCGAATAACAATTACGCGACAATCGGTGATGTCTGGGCCAATGGTGCTTTTTATGAGGCCAAGGTTGCTGAGGCGAATTACACAGCGGTTGTGAAGAACCTTGTGCTCGCGAATGTCAATGTATCCAACTCCTCTTCAAGCGGTTCGACCCGCTATACGGGTGCGCTTGCCGGTCAGGTCAAGAATGCCTACGTGGCGAACATCACGGTTTCGGGGTCCGTGAGCGGGACGAAAGGCGTCGGCGGTATCACGGGTTCTCTTGACGGCTCTGTAGCCAAGAGCTGCGTGAACTCCGCCACTATTGTCGCGAGCGGTTACAATGTTGGCGGTATCGCGGGTGGAGCGAACTACTGCAACAGCCTCGTTGCCTCGGCGTTCATCGACTGCTCCAATTCGGGAAGTGTCACGACGACTGCGGCGGACGGTTATGCCGGCGGTATCGTTGGCATGGCACAGAGCGGTAGCGGCAAGTGCGACATCATCACGGGGTGCTCTAACTCTGGCACAATCCATTCTGTCGGCGCGTCCTCCGGCGTTGGCGGCATCGCCGGACAGGGCATTGCGGTCAAAGTCATTTCCGATTGTTCCAATAGCGGCACCATTACTTCTGAAGCCAATGTTACATGTGTTGGCGGCATTGCGGGCACATCTACCTCTGAGGTTTACGACAGTTCCAACTACGCGAACATTACGGTTTCCGCAGATTACCTTTGCGGCATCTACACCTATGACCGCAATAACGCGGGCGTGGGCGGATTGATCAATGGCTGTGTGAATGAGGGTACGCTTACAAATACGAGCACGAATCCTTCGGCGCAGACGCACCAGCTGGCGGCTAACTCAAATTCTGCGGTGTATTCGAATCAGGTCTACGCCGATGTCGCTGCCGTCAATGCGGTAATCGCAGCGGCTGCCGGGCAGAATTCCATCGAGTTCAAGAACTGCACGGTAACGGACAAGTCTGGGACGCTGATCTTGAACTCTGGACTCAACAGCATCATCTCCGACGCCCAGCTCTGCACGGCGGTTGATGTGTCGACGGGCAATGCGTCCTCGTTGACGGTCGATATCCCCGGTGTGAGCGTCACGGCTACAGCCAACTACGCCGGTAACTTGAATATCCTTGGCGCGAACAATACGGTTACGGTGAACGCGGACGTGACGGTGGCGAATCTCTTTGTCTCCGGCAACGGCAGCACGGTCACGAACGACGGCACGGTCACAAGGCTCGAACTTGGTGGCACGGGCGCAGTTGCCGCCACCAACAACGGCACATTGAACAAGCTTGGCTTCGGCGGCACTGGTACCTATACCGTTGACAACAACGGCACGATCTCACACACGCAGAGCGCAGCCAACGCCAGCGCCAACGAGCATACCGTCTCGACCATCAAGGCGGCGACGATCACGATCAACAACTACGGAACGATCGAGTCGAAGAAGAACGCGAACGACGTATCCTCCTACGCGCTTCTTTTCTATGGTGGCTCGACGGCCGTGATCAATTGCTTCGACGGATCCTTGATTTCATGCGAGCAATCTGGCAGATTACTTGTCTGTGGTTCCGCCAACAGCGTGACCTTCAATGTCCAGGATGGCGCGTCCTTCCAGAACGGCGCTTCCACTGCGGTTCCAACCTCACACGACAACGTCATTGTTAATGTGATGGCGCAGATTGTCAATCTCGGAAGCGTCACGTTGTGGGTGTCTGGTAGCGACAAATGGTCTTTCTCCCTTGGATTTGAATACACTAAATATGATCAGGAAGATCCTGAAGAGGTTGAAGATTATTACAACCCCGTAGTCGCCGACACAACAGTTGCGACAATCACCACCATTGATGCCAGTGCGATGTTCGATGGCGCGACCGCCCTCGGAAAAATTCATGCAGTCGCAGCCGGCGAAACGACAATCGAGTGCCAGATAGCCGACTACGACGAGGACTACAACGACATCCTCGTGCCCGCTCGCTTCACGGTCGTCGTTCGCGCCCCAGATCCTGATGCACCGGCCGTACTTGGCTACAGCAGCGTTGGAGGCTACACGATCGGCTACGCCACGGAGGATGGCGACACGGTTGCGACGCTTACGGCCGAAGCCGAGGCGATGGGGCTTACGGTTGTCGCCACAGGTACCTATTCCGAGATGACGAATCTCAAGGACAATCACGTTGCAAAGATCGGCAATGTCCCGTATCTCACACTCCAGGCGGCTTTGGAAGCTGCGACGAACGGTACGACGGTTGAGTTGCTGTCCGATGTTGATGAGGATATTGCTCAGATTCCCGCATTGCAGAATGTCACGCTTGATTTCTGCGGTCATACCTTAACTGGCCAGCTCAAGGGTTATTACAGTAAAAAGATTGACGGATTGCTCATCAAGAACGGAACCATCGTGGGCAGGGATTCGAATAATTGGGCGAATCTGCAAATCGCAAGCGGTAGCAAGAACGTTGTAGTTGAGAACATGACGTTGACGACGGTTCGCAACAATGGTAGCCGTTCCGGTTATGCGTTCTACAACCAGTCGGGTTCTTCGGTTGCATTGCGAAATGTTGTGGCCGATGGTCGGTTCTATGTGGGGAACTCCGGATCGATCATTGCCATTGAAAGCGGAACATACCGCAATACGTTTAATGGAGCACACGCAATTCAGAACAATGGCGTTGTCGCGGCCAAGGGCGGCACGTTCTACTACGATCCCACGACGCCCGACAATCTTGTGGCGGATGGGTATGTGGCAATCGAAACAAACGATGTCGATGACGTTCAATGCTGGGTGATCGAGCGCGGACCGTCGCTTGCCACGATAACACTTGCCGATGGTACGGAGACGGAGTATTGGGACATCAATGAGGCGTTTGGCGCGATAGAGGAAGGTTGCACTCTGACCATCAAACCCGGCGAGTATACGCTCGCGGCTGGAACCGGTGCTGCCGGGGCGTACAACCTTCCGGCAAATGTGACGATCGTCGGCGCAGGCGACAACGCGAACGACGTCCGCATCTCGTCCTTGAACCAAACTAGTCCGAAGGGACTGATTCTGTCCGGTTCGGGGATTACGATTTCCAACATCTACTTCAAGGCCGAACAGAACGAAGGTTCCGCTTTGGTGATTCGTGGTTCCGGCACGGTTGTCGACTGCGTGCTCGACGGCATGAACGAGACTTATCATTGCGTGTCAGACGGCATGTATCAGGGAATAGTCAACGGTACGCTGCATTTCCTGCGCTGCTCGATTCTTGCCGAGCGGTATGCCATAAATGTCGGCGAGACAAGCGGCGAAGTCATAATTGAGGATTGCACCGTAAAGGGCTGGTCGAGCTTCGGCTCCGGTGTCAAGGTTACAGTCTTGAATACGACTTTTGCCGAAGGCACGGTCACCGAACCTGACTATAGCAGCCCGTATAACGACATCCGTTTCTATGATGATGCGTTCATCTCCAACTGCACGTTCAATGCGCAGATGGAGGTGAACGTCTGCTACGAGAGCAGGACGGGAATCAAGCTGATTGTCGATGACAGTACGTATCAGGGCGAAGGTACGTTGTCCTCAATCATCACGGAGTCGGCAACGCAGAGTTCAGCGAGCTCCAGCGACATCGCCAACAACTACGTCGCCGTCGGCACGGGAGTGGAGTTGGACGAGAATGGTTACATCACAGGTGGCTTGTTCGAGAGGGTTGACGATGCACTTATTGCGTCGGAGTGTGTGACTGGTTCAAATTCCGACGGGGAAACAAGCGTAACCTATCCGACAGCCGTCGGTTTGTTGAGGGTGACCGACATCGAGCCGCAACCTGGCGCCACGGAGATGAAGGCGACATACGCCGTGACGGCGGTGGTCGTAAATGACGAGGGCGAGCCGATTGGAATATTTGCAAGTCAGCAGATGATTGAAGTGAGCATTGCAGCGGCGGACGTGGCTGGCTCAACGCTTGCGAAGTACGATGTGAGCAAGGTTCTGGAGGCTGCGTTCGCCTCTGCGGGTGAAGACGCGCTGAATGTGACGAAGGTCGAGATCGGTGTTGTGATCTCGGCACCCTCCTCTGGCGAAGGGACGATTTCCTACGAGGTCCATCCCGAGGCCGTCGTCACCGTGACGGAGGACGCCACGGACACCACCACCACCATTCCGCTTTCCAATGCGTGCCTCGCCGCCGATGCGTCGTTCACGTTCGACTTGGACGTGACCGGCGTGGTTGCGGCTGGCGATTGGGCGAAGGTGACGCACGTGAGCGCGGATCCCAACTACGCCGCCGAGGCCAGGAACTTGAAGGCGTTTGCCGGGGATGGCGGCAAGGTGTACGTGACCGTCCCGACGACGCACTTCAGCACGTTTACCATCGGGGCCGGTGTGCCGCCGGTCACGTTCGGCGTGCGTTCGGACAACCTGTTCGGTTCGATCAAGATCGCAGGGAACGTGGCGTCCAACCTGTACGTGGCCGTTCCGTTCGAGGGATTCGAGGCGGACGGTGCCCTGCGCAAGGCGCAGGACGTGGTCCATGCCGCGAACCTGACCGCCGGCACGAAGATGTACGTGTACGACAAGAATGCCGACAAGTACGACGTGTTCGAGGTCGATGCCAACGGCAAATGGGCAGCTGCGCTCAAGATCAACGTGACCGAGATGACGAACACGTTCGACACGGCCGACCTGATGCGCGGCGTCACGAACGGCACGGGCGTGATCGTCGGGCGCAAGAATACGGCCGAAACGGTTTACGTGTACGGTCAGGTGCCCAAGATCCCCATCGCCTCCACGACGTTCGGAGCGGGCCAGACGCTGGTGTCGCCCCCGTACACCAACGGGGTGGCGTATGTCGACTTGAACGCTTCCACGTGGACTGGGGTCAAGGCCACCCAGCAGAAGCGCCTGAAGAACCAGAAGGGCGCCGACTACATCCAGTTCCGCACGGCGGAGAACAGGCTCGTCAAGTATTTCTACCTCGAAGGCGAGGGATGGGGCGTGACGCCCACCCAGGTTTCGCAGTGCGGCGAACTCGTGGCGAATGGCAAGGCGTTGATCCCCGTTGGCACCGCGTTCTGGTATTACAGCAATGCCGGCGGCGCGAAAGTGGAGTGGAAGTGATTTCAGTGCGTAGTGGTTAGTGATTAGTGCTTAGTGGAAGATAGAAAGACTTGAAGGAGGCAATAAGATGAAGAAAATAACGAGCGTACTTTTTGCTGTGGCCCTTGCGGGAACCGTCTGGGCTGAGAATTCGGCAGATGTGCTCGTCTGGTACGTCGATACGACAGAGGATGCCATATCTGGTTGGGATGAAGGACCTCGTGAGTTCGACACGATTAAGTTTTGGGCCGTGGACGTAAACGACAGCAACCACAAGATCGATCTGGCCGACCGGACGTATGTCACCGGGCAGGATCTGGTGGAGTCGTCGTCTGCGGCCGGCACGGGCGATACGATCTCGGTGCCGAACGAAGTTGGTCCGACGACGATTTGGGGGGAATATTACACCAATCTCAGTGGGCTTGATACTGGCTACTCCTTCTGGATGGAGCTTTATCTAGGAGAAACAAAGGTGGATCGCATGTTGCAGCCTGTTACGTGGGAAGAATTCCAGGGACACATGATTGCCTCGTCCGGTATTGGAGAAGATTTTAATCTTCCTGACAACGTCGAGTTGTACAACTTCGCCTCGTCGATGATTCCTGAGCCGTCGAGCGGTCTGTTGTTCCTTATGGGCGGCGCGCTTCTTGCGCTCCGCCGCCGCCGGGTGGCATGATGTGAGTGGAATGGTGTGATGGGTGACGTGAGACGTGAGACGTTAGACGAGCCCTATGAGCCATTTTTCTAAACGAACGTTCGCTCTATGGGCTACGGCGGTGGCGCTTGGCGCCGCTGTCGCGTTTCTTTCATGGTATTGGCGCTACGCCTGGCTGCCGCCGGGCGTGTGGGAGGATGTGGCGGTGGCGGCGGGAATACGTCCGCCGGAGGCGCCGTTCCCGCTTCTCTGGCACGCGCTGGCGCATCAGCTCTTTCAGTGGCTGGACATGGCGCAGGCGATCCGCGTGTTGCGTCTGGCGGGGCATGTGTCTCTCGGCCTGGCGGCGATGTTGCTGTTGGCGGTTCTGAACGAGATGCTGCCGAGCGTCATGCAGGGGAGGCTGCTGCGCACGTCTTGGTGCAGGTGGATTGTGCGCGTGGTGCTGTTGCAGGGCGTGGCGTTGTTCGCATGTTCCGATCCGGTTTGGGAGATCGGGCAGGCGTTCTGTCCAGCAATGTTTCATTTTCTGTTGTTCCTCGCGGCAGCTCTGATTTTCGTGCGGTATGCTTTGCGCCGTGGCGTCATCGCGGGGTGGTACTGGACGATGGCGCTCCTCGGCGTACTGGCCGGCGAGACCGTGCTGGGCGTGGTGCTGGCCGTGGGGTGTCTTGTCGTGTGCCGCGCACGCGCGGGATCGAACGCCGACACCTGGACCAATCCGATGGCGGATCCGTTCGTCCGCACCGTGACGATGCGCCGGATGACGTTGTCCGCGCTGGCAGGATGGCTTGTGGTCGTGGCCTGCAACGTTTTTTATTTCTGCATGATGGACGGACTTGAGGCGCATGAGCTTTCGGCCTCTCAGTATGCGGTCACGTATCTGGTCAACTACTGGAAGTCATTGGCGGCGGCGTCAACGCCGTCCGGCTGGATGTTGTTCGTGGTCGTGGTGCTCGTGCCGCTGGTGCTGTCGATGGTGCACATCGGCGTGGCCACGGACGACGAGAATTTCCTGCCGTACTGGTACGCGGCTTTCTTCTTGCTCGTGGGAATCGTCGCGTTCCTGCAGCTCGCGGGATGGCGGTCGTTCTGGTTCTGGACGTGGACGGGCGGTCAGAATTCTGTGAAATCGCCGCTGCTGAAGTGCCTGTGCTCTTTCGTGAGCGTGCAGACGTTCACCTACGCGCTCTGCGTGCTGGAAGTGGAGGTTTTCTTCCGCAACTACAAGCGCATCGCCGGGATCAAGTTCCAGGACTCCGTCGAGGAGAACGCGCGCGGGGCGGACCTTGCGGCGTCGTTCCGCGGCTTCAACCGCATTGCGCGCCTGTGTCTCCTGCTGGAACCGCTTGCGGTTCTCGCTCTCGTCGTGCCGTATCGGATGCAGACGACCACGCGCCGTGTCATGGGGGCTATCTACGATTGCGTGAGGCAGACGGTGCTGGAGTGTCAAGACGCCCGGTACGTGTTTACCGACGGCGCGCTCGACACGGCTGTGGAGCTGTGTGCCCGCGAGCAGGGGAGAAATCTCCTGGCGCTGTCCGTGGCCGCCGGGCATTCGGAGCGGGAGCGCTACCTGCGTCGCCGCGGCGCGGAGGACGACGAGGACGGGGATATGCTGTCCGTAAATGTCATGGATGCGCTGCGCACGTGGCTTCGCTTCAAGAGGCAGCGCCTCGAGGACGTGGCCGTGCAGCTGGGGTTCGAACAGTGGAAGTGGCGGCGCGGAAAGGAACGGATGCCCCCTGTGGCGGGAATGGTGGCGCGTCCGGCCGGGTTCCCGCCCGGCTTGGCGGAGGCGGGCGTGGAGGCGGCGCACGGCCTGGGGAAGCGCATCCTGGACATCTATGCGGACGACGAGAAACTGGAGTCCGTGTCGCCTGGGCTGCGCGACCTGTTCTCGCGGATGCAGTGGCGCGTGGCGCGGATGTGCCGCCTGCGGGCGGACAACCTGGATCGAGAAGGTGACAAAGAGCGCGCAATTGCCGAAAGCAAGCTCGCGGACGACCTGGACGAGCGCAACGAGTCGTTCACGCGCATACGCCGGCAGCTTGAGATGGCCGGACAGGGAAGTTCGCGTCTCACGCCACGCGAGGGGCTGCGTCTGGCGATGGAGCGTCCCAACTTCCACATGGCGGCGATGTTCGCGCGTCAGGTGCTTGTGTCGGATCCCCTGGATCTGGAGGCGAACTTCGCGATGGGAATGTTCTATCACTGCGACGAGCAGTATGGTCAGGCGGAGGCGTATCTCAGGAAATGCCTTGAACGAGATCCCCGAAACGCATCGATCCTGAACAACCTTGCAGTGGCGCAGCTACGTCAGGGACATCTTGACGAGGCCGAGGAGAACGCGCGAAAGGCGGTGGCGGCCAACGGCAAGCTGGCGGAGGCGCGCCGCACGCTTGAAAACGTCTTGAATGAGAAAAAGGCGGCAGAGAAGGCCGAACGCGAGAAGCTTCCGCAGAAAAACCGGGCCGTACGGTAGGGCGCGATCACCGAGCGCGCCGGTTAAATGTGTGGAGAAATGATTCTGTTCTCCTCCGAACGCCGCTGCTTGTGCTATACTATCCGCCAAAGGACATCTTTAGCCATGCTTTATTTCATTGCACCCTATCTTGAAAAGTACTGGGGCCCGTTCCGCCTGTTGCGGTCACATGCGCTCCTGCTCGCCGCCGGCACCCTGCTGGCGGCGCTCGTCGTCGTTTTCCTGCTGCCGAAGCTCTGCCGGTTCTCGCCGCACGACCATGGCAAGGCCATTCTCGGCTCGGACGGCATGGTGTCGAAGGGCAAGCCCACGGGCACGGGCCTGTGGGTGACGATTCTCCTGTTGCCGATCGTCCTGATGGTGATGCCGCTGTCGCTTCCCTCCCTCGGCATGCTCCTCTGCCTGTACGTGGCGATGGTGTTCGGCTATCTCGACGACCGGTCGGACAAGCCCTGGGGGCAGCTCAAGAAGGGACTGTTGGACATTACCGTGTGCCTGGGGGTGTCGTTTTTCGTGTGGCTGGCGCTCAAGGGCCCGGACCAGTGCGTCGAGGTGTGGCTGCCGTCCGCGATGAACGTCGTGTGGAGGATGCCGTGGTGGGCGTACATCCCCAGCATGGGGTTCCTGTTGTTCGTGACGATGAACGCGACGAACTGCTCGGACGGCGTGGACGGCCTTGCGGGTTCGCTTTCCGTGATTTCGCTCGTGTCTTTGGCGGCGTTCCTGTATGTGGTGATCGGCAACAACCGTATGGCGGCGTACTTGGGCGTGCCGCACAACTACCTGGCTGTGCGCTGGGCGATCCTGCTGATGACGGTGGCGGGCGGATTCTCGGGCTACCTCTGGTGGAACGCGGAACCGTCGCGCGTGCTGATGGGCGACGCGGGGTCGCGTTTCCTCGGCCTGCTGATCGGCGCGGCCGTGCTGGTGACGGGCAACCCCGCGCTCGTGCTGGCCTTCGCGTCCGTCCTGCTCGTGAACGGCGGCGGCGGGATGGTGAAGATCCTCCTCCTCCGCTTCTTCCGCAAGTGCGGGCTTGACGTGCGTCCGCCGTCCCAGCTCAAGCCGGAGGAGCAGGAAAAGCGGAACGTGCTCGTGAAGGCGGTGTGGAAGGTCCGCTTCCCGCTGCACGACCACTGCAAGAAGGAGCTGCACTGGACGAACGCGCAGGTCCTCATGCGCTTCGTGCTTCTCCAGGCGTTCCTCATGCCGCTCATCTTCGTCCTCTTCGTCAAGATCCGCTGATCGAATATGGTTCTGTCTCCATTGACCTGCGGGGGGAAATAGGATATACTCACAACACTGACCATGAAAGAACACAATGCAATGAAAAGAATAACCCTGCTGTTTTGCATCACGGTCGTTGTCTGCGGATGTACGACGACATCTCAGAAATCCCCGTGTCCGGCGGGGAAACCCGCCGTCGGCACCGCGGAACCGCAGTGTGCCGCGCCGCTCAAGGTAGGTGTATATGCCGACCGGGGGCCGGGCGGCATCGGCGCGGTGGAGTGGTTCCGGCTCGTGGACGAGTCGCCCGAGATGGAGCTGCACCTCCTGGATGGCGCGGCCGTGCGCGCGGGGGCGCTTGACGGCCTGGACCTCCTCGTGATGCCGGGCGGCAGCAGCATGACCGAGTTCGATTCGCTCGGCACGAACGGCGTGGAGCGGATGAAGGCGTTCGTCCGCAACGGCGGCGGCTACGTGGGCACGTGCGCGGGATGCTGCCTGCTGATGGACGGCCCGAAGAAGCGCGCGCGGATGATGCCGTGGAACAGCTCCGGCTCGGAGGGGAACACGATGTTCCCCACCATCAAACTCAACGCGAAGGGCGCGAAGGCGCTCGGCCTCGAGGAGGGCTCGCACGTCATGCGCTACCACGGCGGGCCGTTCCTGCAGCCCACCACGAACGTCATCGTGGACGCCCACATGGAGATCTGGGGAACGTTCGACGCGGAGGCCACCTTCAAGGGCCGGATCAACCAGAAGAAGAAGATGTACGGCTCCGGCGCCGTCGTGGGCGGCACCTACGGCAAGGGACGCGTGTTCGTCACGTCCGCCCACCCCGAGTACTTCAACGGCACGCTCTACGTCATCGAGGCCGCGCTCAAGTACGTCACGGGGCGCACGATCACCTTCCCGCCGCGCACGCGCGCGCCGCGCGTCCTCTCCGTGGGCTTCCTCGCCAAGGGCATCAGCGGCGTGAAGACGGCCGAGACCGCCGTGGCGCTTGCGCGGGCGAAGGACCTCGACCTCGTGCTCATCGACAAGGACGGCATCGCCCGGCGCCGGATGGACAACATCGACGCGCTCGTGGTGCCGAGCGCGGTCTTCAAGAAAGACAAGCAGGTCGCGCAGGCCATCTCCGCGTTCACGGCGCGCGGCGGCAAGGTGGTCTACTGCTGCGCCGGCGCGAAGGACGCCCCCGACGGCGCGGAGACGAGCACGTCCGGCGACGAGGTCGTCGAGGCGGTCCGCAGGCTTTTCCCCACACATTAACAACAAACAAAAAGGAGTTCCATTATGGATTTCATGAGTACGGTCAAAGGTTCACTGCTTGAGGGATTCTACCCCAAAGGCTGGGACATGGCGAAGATCGACCGCTGCTGCGCGAACCGTCCGGCGGACGCCGCGAAGCGCCAGCCGTTCTGGAACAAGGACTTCAAGCCGCTTCCCTGCGCGGACGTGGCCGAGTTCGACGTGAAGATGGGCCACGAGATCGCGAACGAGATCCGCAAGGCCAAGGAGGCCGGGCGCAAGATCGTGTTCATCCTCCCCGTCGGGCCGATGGGCATGTACAAGTGGGCCGTCTACTTCCTCAAGGAATGGAACGTGGACTGCAAGCACGTGTGGTGCTTCAACATGGACGAGTGGGCGGACGCGAAGGGCAACACGCTCGTGGGCGACGCCTCGTTCCAGTACGCGATGGAGCAGGCGCTCTACAACCCGCTCGGCAAGCTCACGGTG
>JAFRSR010000363.1 GCA_017427485.1 Kiritimatiellia bacterium | reverse complement strand
TCGTGAGTCTCACGCCTTTGCGTTTCTTCGCGAAGAGGTCGAGCACCTCTGTGTTCGCCCAGTTGTCGATAAGAATCAGCGAACGCTTCGCGCGAGAAACGAGCGACAGCACCAGCGCCCGCGCGTCCCACAGTTGCCCGTTGTAAAACACGCCCTGCAACGGCGGCGTCTGTGTCTGGACGAAGAAATCAACCTTGTCTTTCAGCTCGACAATGTCTTTTTCATGCGACAGAAGACGCCGATCTATCGCGGCAAATTGTGCAGCGAGTGCCGCTCCGGCAAACATCCGTTCCTTGATTATCTGGGTTGCCCATTGGCGGAAGCGGACACCGACAATTGAATTAACCCTGTAGCCTATTGATATGATGGCGTCCAGATTGTAATAGAGGAATTTGCGCGCAACACTTCGATTGCCCTCTTTTCGAACTTCCAAGGATTCCTTGGAAGTTGCCGTCTTCTCCAACTCACCACATGCGTATATGTTCTTCAGGTGAAGCCGGACGTTCTCGAGTGAACACGAAAACAACTCGGCTATCTGCGCTTGCAGCAGCCAGACCGTTTCGCCGTCAAAGCGGACATCTATCTTCATCACGCCATTCGGCTGATAGACGACAATCTGGTTTCCGGCGGGCTCAGTGTGCGCCATGGTGGCCCTTTCGCCTGACGGCTCTGCCTTGCTCATGGGGGCATTCCTTTCCTATTTGTCCTGACCCCAAAATCTTACCATTTCTATCCGATTTGCGGAACCCGGTAAACTGTGAAAAATTTGTATAAGAAATGTATACAAAAGTTTCGCGCCGGTTTGGGGGGAAGCGGCGGTCGCGGGGCGGGCGGCTCTGCGGGACGCCTCGCCCCACCATGGGGGCGATTCGGCGGGCGGCGATGGAACGCCGCCCCTGGCGGCCACGCGGTAGCGCGGCCCTCCCGTGTGAATGGCACAGAATGGCAGGGGCGATTCGCCCTACTGCCCTTCGTCTGGCTTCTTGGCGTCGTACATCTGTTGCGCGAGGGCGTAGGCGTCATCGAACGGCAGGCCGACCTTCGCAAGATGCTCCGGAAGCGCGATCTTCCGGGACACGTAGTAGTCGGCGAGAATACGGTAGCCGGAGAAGTCCTCTCCCGGCATCGTCTTCAGCGTATAGCCGCCGCTGCGGCTTACATCGATGCCATTCGCCCCCAGCATCGCAATCTCCATGGCGATGGCCTTTACCTTGTCCGCCGTCAGCGCCGAGAGCTTCTTGATCGCGTCAAACATGAATGACGAAAGCGCCGTATGGCGGCAGTTTGCCATCATGTGAGAGAATGAGCAGTCCCTCTTCCATCGCCTGCGCGACAAGCATCCTGTCAAATGGATCATTGTGGTGCATCGGAAGATGCGACACTGTCTGCGAATGGGAAAAGGCGACCGGCAGTTCGACGATGCCGGATTCCCGGCAAAATCGAACCACCTGCTCGGCTGTCACGGGAATCTCGTTAGGTTTTGTCGAATGCTTGATGGCGACTTCCCATACCGACGCCGAACTCAAATAAAACATGTTACCGGATGTCTGCAAAATGACGCGAGCCTTGTCGGAGAGCATTTTGCTGCCGACCATCGCCCAAATGACAATATGAGCATCAAGGAGATATCTCACGACGCCGCCCCCGTGAACAGTGACGCGACCTCGCCATCCAGCGAATCAAAGACCTCGTCGAAATTATCGGGAAGCCTGACCTCGTCCTTCATCAATCCAATTTTGATGCCACTCGACACGGGATCACGGCGCACCTGTGCCCCTCCTTTCATGCCATCGCGTGCCACGAACACGAGCAGGCACGCACGAATCATGGCGTCAAGCGTCGTGCCGTTGCGCATGGCGCACGACTCCGCCTCCTTCACGATCTCCGGCTCTATCGTCAGCGTATAGCTCATTTTTTCTCCTTGCGTCTTGCGAGCACCTACGCTCGTCGTTCAGCAGTTCGCTAAATTGTGTTGTTTACGGTTTTAAATCGATTCCTTGTTTCTCCTTTGGTTCGAGGAACGGGGATAGTATAGCAAAAAATCGGTAGCTATGCGCCTGCGTGCTTTTCCAGCAATTCCGCTGGAGTATACACGAGGATGCCAGAGTCTATAAATCCTTTTTTATCACGTGTAACAATCGCATCCACACCGCATTCACCGGCGCAACATGCCTGCACAACATCTTCAAAGTCAGGATTGGGTGACTGCAGGGCACTCGCGACGGCTGTTGATTTGACATCGACAATCTCCACATACGTTGAAAAGTCACGCATGCACCTGCGTGCGACATCCATCGGGCAATGTTTGCGCAGAATGTACATCAGATTGCAGATTGTCAGCCCCGAACAGCACCCGTCAAACACCTTTTTTGCGCAAAGGCTCAGCACTCGTTCGGAGTCATTGACGAACGGCTGCCGTGCCAACAACACGTCGAGAAGCACGTTCGCATCCAGGAACAATCTCATGGCAGCGCCTCGTAGCGATCCATCATTTCGTCATGGAGCTCATCACCGATTCTGTCGCCAGGGGACATTTTTATCAACCCGCGCAACGAACGTACGCGCGGGTCGATCTCATCGTCCACACGAGCCATTCCACGATTCTCTTCGGGAACAATCGGAACTAGCACGACTCTGAAAGCGTACGCGCGATACCGTTTGGGTATTTCAACGCTTATTCTGTTTCGGACTGGTCTTGCTATGGTTTCTATTGGTGGCATGTCGATTGCTCCTTGCGTCGTTCAGCAGTTCGCTAAATTGTGTTGTTTATGGTTTTAAATCGATTCCTTGTATCTCCTTTGGTTCGAGGAACGGGGATAGTATAGCATTTTTTAGGGGGGACTGGGTAGTGGTTAGTGGCTAGAGTGGTTAGAGGCTAGTGGTTAGTGGCTAGTGGTTCGTGGTTAGTGGCTTGTGTGCGAGTGGACGTGTCCCCGTTCGGGGAAGCGGCGCTCTCGCCGCTTCGGCGGATGGCGGGCGGCTCGGCGGGACGCCTCGCCCCACCGCGGGAAGCGACAGGAGTGTCGCTTCCCCGAAAGGCCGCGACAAGCGCGGCCTCTCCCGGCGGTCGCGGGGCGACCGCCCTACCGGCGCGTTCTGTTCGGCGGTTTCATCGAAACCGCCCTACCGGTTGGCCTCAGGGTGGAACGCCGATTTCTTGATGCGGCGGATATCGGCGGGGTCGAGCTTTGTGAAGGCGAAGCACTTGGAACCAAGGTCTTTGTTTAATGTTGCCAATGTGAAAGTGTTGCCAATTCCAATGTTGCCAATTTTCATTTCAGACTCGATTCTTTCTTTTCGTTGTAGTCACACTTGCCGAAAAAATGCGGGAAAGCTCTTTGGACTCGCACAC
>JAFRSR010000362.1 GCA_017427485.1 Kiritimatiellia bacterium | reverse complement strand
GTGAAATAGCCCGTATTATAGCACAGGCCTGCCGTGCGGTGCAACAAGGAAATGCAAAAAAATCAGGTGCCGCAACGGCACCTGACGTTCAGAACGCGAGAAAGCGCATCAACGTTGCGACTAATTTAAAGCCCACCCCCGCCACGTACAACGCCTAGCGCGATTTTATCTCAACGCGGAGATGTCCGCATCGACGAGACGGGGAATCGTGAAGGATTGCTCCGGGGTGCCGACCTCGAACATCTGGAGACGGCCTGTCAGCGTGATGCGGCTTTCAACAGGCGGGAAATTCGTCGGCCAGACGTATGAATCCTTTGGCATGAACTCCAGGACGCCGCCGGGCGCGCAGCACGCGCATCCGCCCGGATCGCCCATGAGGCAGCCGAAATGACGCGTGCCGTCCTTTTCGTCCACGCGGGTCAGGAAGGTGCCGGAGATTCGCAGCGTCTTGCCCTCGAATTCCCTTGGTTTGGCCGCCAGGCGGTACGTGTAGGTCATTCGCATGGTGTCGTTCATGCTCGGGAAGTCGAAATCGACCTTCACGGCATCGTTCGTAGCCGTCCTGTCGCCGGGCACGGGATCATTCACGGCCTTCATTACGGACGAAACGCACAGCAGCACGGCGGCGGCGAGAAAAGCAACGGCCACGAACAGTCTTGCGATCATCTTCGCTTTCATTTGAGAAGCCTCCCCATTGTCGACACGAGAAGAAACGCGGCGATGTCCACCCCGACAATCGTCGAGCCGACGGGCGTGCCCGCGACGATGGCGACGAGTATTCCGACGGTGGAGCAGATGACGGAAAACGCCGCCGCCACGGCCGTGACGGCGCGGAAGGATTTTGCGACGCGCATTGCCGCGACAGCCGGAAACACGAGGATCGCCGTGACGAGGAGCGTGCCGACAAGCCGCATCGAGATGACGATCACGACGGCCACCACAACGGCCCAGACGGCGTTGAAGAGCGCCGTGTTCGTGCCGCAAGCCTTGGCGTGGCATTCATCAAACGTCACGTCGAAGAGGCGGTTGTACGAGAGAAGCCAGCACACGACCACGCCGAGCGACAGCCCCGCGCAGAGCCAAAGGTCCTTGTCGGTGAGCGTCAGGATGGAAACCGACCCGAAGAGCGTGGTGCAGACGTCGCCAGAGACGTTGGACGTCGACGGCCTGAGATTCATCAGCAGGTAGCCGATCGCCATCGCCCCCACGGAGAGCATCGCCAGCATCGCGTCGCCCGCCGTCTTCGCGTTGCGCGTTGACTTGAGGAGCACGAGCGCGCACGCAATCGTCACGGGGAGGCTGAGCGCCATCGAGTCCGCGAAGTTCAGCACCCCCGCAACGGCCATTGCGCCGAACGCGACGTGGGAGAGTCCGTCGCCGATGAACGACAGCCGCTTCAGGACGAGCGGCACGCCGAGGAGCGCGGCGGAAAGCGAAATCAGCACGCCCGCCACGAGTGCGTTTCTGACGAACGGGAAGCTGAGATATTCGACGATCTGGTCAAGCATTTCCGGTCCTCCTTTCAAACGACGCATGGGCGCCGAGGGTCAGAATGTGCGTCGCGTCCTGCAATGCGCCGTCCAGATTGTGCGAGACCATGACGACGGCGACGCCTCCGAAGTTGATGCCGTGCAGCAGACGATAGAAATCCTCCGTTGCCTCGGGGTCGAGGCCCGTCGTCGGCTCGTCGAGGAGCAGCAGACGGCACTCGCCGCAGATGGCGCGGGCGAGCAGGACGCGCTGGCGCTGTCCGCCGGAAAGCTCGTGATAGCACCGCTTCGCGAGTTCGGCGACGCCCAGCCGCTCCATGGCATCCGCCGCGCGCAGTCTTTCGGCGCGCGTGTAGAACGGCCTGAGTCCGCGAAGCGCCTGGCACCCTGACTGCACGACTTCGCGCACGGATGCCGGGAAGTCGCGCTGGAGCGGACCTTGCTGCGGAAGGTAACCGATGCCTCCGTCAGCGAGGCCGGGTGCGAGCGTCAGCGTTCCGCCGCGCGGTTTCAGAAGCCCCGCAATGCACTTGAGAAGCGTCGTCTTCCCCGTTCCGTTGGGGCCTACGATCGAGAGGTAGTCCCCTGCCCCGACCGTGAAGTCGGGGCAGGGGCACATGGCGTTTGAGCCATAGCCGAGCCGCAGGTCGCGGCTTTCAACGAGATTCGCCATGGCGTCTCCGTTCAGTTCAGCGCGGCCTTGAGCGTCTCAAGGTTACGCGTCATCACGTCGAGATAACGCGTCGTCTTCGCCGCCTCGCCGCCTGTGGACTGGAGCGAGTCAAGCGTGAGGATGCGTTGGTCCTTGGCCTTTGCGGTGCGCTTCACGGTCTCGGCGATCTTGTGATTCGCGCCCTCCATCGTGAGGATGACCGGGAGCGCGAGCTCGTCAACCTTCTTGGCGAGGAACGCGATCGTCTTGAAACTCGCCTCGCTTTCGGCGGAGCAGCCGGAGAACGCGGCGAAGTACGTGAGACCGTAGTCGTCCGCGAGATAGCGGAACGGGAAGCGGTCGGCGACGAGTATCGTCTTGCGCTTTCCGTTGGCGACGGTCTCAGCGTATGCATGGTCGAGGGCGCCGAGCCGCTTGCAATAGGCGGCGGCGTTCGCGCGGTAGGTCCCGGCGTTCGCAGCGTCGAGCGCGGCGAGATCTTCGGCGATTCCCTTGACGAGCGTGGCGGCGTGCCGTAGCGAGAGCCAGACGTGTTCGTCTATCTCGTGCTCATCCTCGTCGTGGTCATGGTCATCATGGTCGTGATCTTTATCCTCGTCGTGGTCATGTTTCTTGTCATGCCCTTGAGCTTCCTTGTCGTGGTCGTCGTCATGGTCGGCATCGTGATGGTGATGCTCATGCTCCATGCCCTCAACGATCTTCTCCTCCTTGGCGGCGGAGCCCAGGGCCTTCACGAGGCTCAGCACGCGGCGGCCATCCTTGCCGCCTTGCGCGAGGGCGCGTTCCGTCCATTCGTCGGATTCGCCGCCGACGAACATGAACAGGTCACAGGACGCGATCTGCCGCAGGTCTGCGGCGGATGGCGAATAACTGTGCAGATCGACGCCGCTCTGCTGGAGCAGCACGAGGTCTGTTTCCGCAAGCCGGTCACCGAGGACCTCCCGCGTCCAGTCGTAGATGGGGAACGTCGTTGCAACGATCTTAAGGCGCGGCTTTTCCGCTTTCGTCTGCCCGCAACCGGACAGCGCAAAGAGGCCGATGCTCGACGCCGCGACTGCCGCAACGATGGACAATGCTGTTTTTTTCATCTGAAGATTCCTTTTCTGCATTTCATTGCCACTCGATGTTTTAAACCTCAGAACTCCACGGAGAGGCCGACGCCGCCGTAGAAGTTCCAGGAGTGGTCGCAGCCCTTGCCCCATTCGGCGTTGTGCTCGCGCGCGCAGTGGCGCATCGTGCTGTCGAACCAGTAGTCGCTGTAGGCGACGTAGGCCGAGAGCGACACGTGGTCCACGACCCTCCAGGTGAACTCGCCCTTGATGCAGGTGTCCATGACGCCGCCGTGGTCGTACGTCCGCGCCTCGGGGCTGTAGCCGCGCACGCGTTGCGTGTTGCCGAAGCCCTGGCCGATGGACGGACGGAACTCGAGCACGGGGTCGTCGTCCTCGCCCTTGCCGTCGATGATCGGGAACGAGTGACCGAGGTCGAGGTTCACGTACGTGCCGTCGTCCGCCATCAGGTCGCGCTCGATCGCGAGCGTCGGTTCCAGCCAGAAGATGCCGTCTGAGAGGCCAAGCTCGAGGTTGAGGTACTGCGTGTCGCCCATGTCGCTGTGGTAGCGCTCGATGTACTCGTACATGTAGTTGAAGTCCACGGAGAGCTTGCCGGCCTTTTCG
>JAFRSR010000361.1 GCA_017427485.1 Kiritimatiellia bacterium | reverse complement strand
TGAGACGGACGGTTATCGTCTGGCGATTGAACCGGGGTATCAGCCGTGCGCCGAGCCGTTGAAGTCGGTGTGGCTGTTCGGGACATGCGCCGAGTCCACGCATCGCTTCACAGACGCCGCTGTCACGGTTGTCTCTCCGCCAGAGTTCTGCATTCTCCCGCAAAACGTCCAAATCATCCGTTAAGCGCATTATTGCATTCCACCGGCGGCGGCTTTATGCTACAATACGCGCATGATTGATTTGACACCATCCCAGAAGAAGACCGTGGCCGCAGGGGTTACGGTCGTGGCCTTTTCGTTCATCGTGGCGTTCGTCCTGGCCCTCGGATGGGTTCTTGTGAAGTTCCTGTCCTTCGCCTCGTCGGCGATTACGCCGGTCATCATGGGCCTTTTCCTTGCGCTGCTGTTCAAGCCGTATTACGAGTGGATCAGGAGCCGTTGCCGCAACCCCACGCTGTCGGTCGTGCTGATGCTGCTTTCCGTCTTGGTGCCCTTGGGCCTCATCGTGGGTTTTGGCGGCTCGTTCATCGTCGGGCAGGCCAAGAACTTCATCGCCCATGCGCCGACGATCGTCGCGCGTGCGAGCGCCTGGGTGAACGGACAATTCCCCTACGCCTGTGACGCCCTTCAGCAGTTCGGCGCGGATCCGGACGGGGCGCTGGTGTTGTTTCTCCGGGACCCCGCGCGTTTTTCGGACGAAGGCATCAAGATGCTGAGCGGCCAATACGGGGGGGCCGCGATGAAGGCGGGCATGGGCGTGCTCAAGTACGTGATGGGGATGGTTTCCTGGCTCGTCACGTTGATCTTCTTCACTTTCTTCCTCACGCGCCCGTCGATGACGGGCTCCGACTATGTGCGCGAACTGCCGTTCCTGAAGGAGGAGACGAAAGGTTTCGTTGCGAAACAGATTGACGTGTTCACGGACATCCTCGTGAACTTCTTCCAGCGGCAGGTCGTCATCTGCCTGATCGAGGGTGTCCTCTACGGCACGGGCTTCATGCTGGTGGGCGTGCCCTACGGGTTCCTCCTGGGTTTCCTGCTGGGCGTGCTCAACCTCGTGCCGTTCCTCGGCACGCTCCTGTGTCTGCCCATCATTCTGCCCGTCGCGTACTTCGGTGACGGCGGCAGCCTGCTCCGCCTCATCGGGGCTCTGTCCGTGTGGCTGGCCGGCCAGTTCCTCGACGGCTACCTCATCACGCCCAAAATCCAGGGCGAGAAGACGGGGCTTGGCTATGCGGGCGTGATCTTCAGCTTCTTCTTCTGGGGCGTGGTGTTCCACTCGATGCTGGGATTGCTCCTCGCCATCCCGCTGTCCGCGTGCTGTGTGGTCCTCTGGCGCGCCCTCAAGGAAAGATACATCAAAGGCGTGATTTAGTGGTTCGTGGTTCGTGATTCGTGGTTCGTGATTTGTGGTTCGTGGCTCGTGGTTGGTGTGGTGGTTTTTGAGATGAGTAGAGTGAAAGTTGGATAAGATGCAAAAGCAGTTCAAAAATACGGGCGACCGTGGTTTTCAGGGAAACCGCCCGCGTTTCTTCAAGCACCGGCACCGTCACGGCAAGCCGAAGCCGCATTTCGGCCTCGCCGAGAAGGATGTGCAGCCGAAGATACCCGAGCTGCCCAAGGACCCGCCCCCGGCGGCGTACGAGGCGAACGTGTTCGGCAAGCTGGACGTGCGTCTCCAGTATGCCATCGCCGACGCGGGGTACGCGATTCCCACGCCCATCCAGGAGAAGGCCATCCCGCCGCTCCTCGAGGGCCGCGACCTAATCGGCTGCGCGCAGACCGGCACGGGCAAGACGGCCGCGTTCATGCTCCCGATCCTCCACAAGTTGTTGCAGGCCGATCCACGAACCGCGAACCACGAACCACGAACCACGAACCACGATCTCCAATCCACGAACCACGAACCACGAACCGCGAACCACGATCCCGCCGGGCACCCGCGCGCGCTGATCCTCTCGCCCACGCGCGAGCTCGCGGCGCAGACAGCCGAGAACAACGCCGCCTACTCGAAGTACACGGGCACGCCGTTCGCGGTCGTGTTCGGGGGCGTGTCGCAGTTCCCGCAGGTGAAGGCGCTCCAGAAGGGCGCCGAGGTGGTGATCGCCACGCCCGGGCGCCTCATCGACCTCATGACGCAGGGCGTCGTGTACCTCGACCGCGTGGAGCTGTTCGTGCTCGACGAGGCGGACCGCATGCTCGACATGGGGTTCCTGCCGGACATCAAGCGCATCATCTCGAAGCTCCCGCCGAACCGTCCGCCCGCCGGCGCGACGTCCGCGGGCACGGGCGGCAAGCTGCGCCAGTCGATGTTCTTCAGCGCCACGCTCTCGCCCGAGATCCTGCACCTCGCCGGGGAGCTCGTGCACGACCCGATCCAGGTGATGGTGTCGCCCGAGGCGCCGACCGTGGAGAAGATCGACCAGTCGTGCATGCTCGTGGAGAAGGGCAACAAGGACAACCTCCTCATCCACCTCCTCGAGAACCACCCCGAATGGTACCGCGTGATCGTGTTCGCGCGCACGCGCCACGGCGCGGACCGCGTGGAGCGCAAGCTGTCGCGCCGCGACATCCCCGTGGCGGCCATCCACTCGGACAAGACGCAGAACCAGCGCACGCGCGCGCTGAAGGGTTTCAAGGAGGGCAAGGTGCGCGTGCTCGTGGCGACGGACATCGCCTCGCGCGGCATCGACGTGTCGGGCGTGGACCTCGTGGTGAACATGGAGCTGCCCGTCGAGACGGAGAGCTACGTGCACCGCATCGGCCGCACGGCCCGCGCGGGCAAGGGCGGCGCGGCCATCTCGTTCGTCGCGCCCGAGGAGCGCGGCCTCCTGAAGGCCGTCGAGCGCTTCATCAAGAAGACGATCCCCGTGGACCGCGACCAGCCGTTCCACTCCGCCGAGGCCGACCGCAAGACGGGCAAGGCCAACGAGGGCCTGCCGCAGGCGCCGTGGATCCGCGGCGGCGAGCGCAACCGCAACGGCGTGCAGCGCCATCCCGGCGCGCGTTTCTTCGACGGTCCCGGCGGCGGCAAGAAGCACAAGGGCAAGAAGTTCGTGCACCCCGCGAACGCGAACCGCTCGCACCACAAGCGCACGAACTTCCAGGGCCGCCGCCAACCCGACTTCGGGCAGAAGTAATTGGCGTCCGAAGCGGCGAGACGCCGCTTCTCCCAGTGGGGACGTCAGGATGCGACGGAGTCGAACTCGGCGGTGATTTCGGGGGCGGGTTTCTTCGTGAGGAGCGACACCGCCACGGTCGCGGCGAACGCGAGGGCGAAGCCGGGCGCGAGTTCGTAGAGGTCGAAGATGGGATGGGCGGCTGCGTGGTCGGCGAGCGCGAACTTCCAGACGAAGCACGTCACCGCGCCTGTCACCATGCCGGCCACCGCGCCCGCGAGGTTCGTGCGCCGCCAGAAGAGCGCGAGGAGGATCAGCGGACCGAACGCCGCGCCGAAGCCGGCCCAGGCGAACGAGACCATCTTCATCACGACCTTGAAGAACTCGCTCTGCGTGTTCATCGCCATGAACACCGCGACGAGCGCAACCGTACCCACCGCGAGGCGCGAGACGAGGATCAGCTCGCGGTTGGTGGCCTTTTTGCGCAGCACGACCCTGTAGAGGTCGTTGGAGAAGCTGGAGGCCGAGACGAGCAGCTGGCTGTCGGCGGTGGACATGATCGCCGCCATGATGGCCGAGAGGAGGATGCCGGCGAACACGCGGGCGAAGAAGCCGCTTGAGAAGATGCCGTTGATCATCACCATGAACACCTTCTCCGGGTCGCCGCCGACCTGCTCGAGCGTGAGGCTGCGCTGCCGGAGGTAGAGGTGGAAGACGAGGCCGATCACCACGGCGGCGCCGAGCGAGATCGTCACCCAGCTCATCGCGATGCGACGGGAGCACTTGACCTCCGCCGGGTTGTCGATCGACATGAACCGCACGAGGATATGCGGCATGCCGAAGTAACCGAGGCCCCAGGCCATGCACGAGGCGAGGCCGATGAAGCCGGCGGCCTTGCCCGTGGACGCGTTCGTGAAGAGCGACTGGAGGTATGGATTGATCTCGTTGAGCGCGTCCACCGAGTCGGCGAAGCCGCCCGCGCCGCAGATCACGAGCGCGGGCACGAGCACGATCGCCACGAACATGAGCGAGCCCTGGATGAAGTCCGTCCAGCACACGGCCATGTAGCCGCCGAGGAGCGTGTAGCTCACCACCACCACGGCGCCGATCCAGAGGCAGAGCGAGTAGCCGGACATCGAGAGGCCGGCGAAGGAGACGGTCTCCGGCACGCCGAAGGTAGAGGTGACGAGCTTGGCGGCCGAGACGAACCCCGACGCGGTGTAGAAGGTGAAGAACACGAGGATGATGATGGCGGCGACGATGCGCGAGACGCCGGTCGGGTCGCGGAAACGGTTGCAGATGAAGTCGGGGATGGTGATCGAGTCCTTGCACGCCTGCGAGTAGCGGCGGAGGCGGTGCGCCACGATCTTCCAGTTGAGGTAGGTGCCGATGAGCAGCCCGATGCCGATCCACGCCTCGGAGAAGCCGCCCACGTACACGGCGCCCGGGAGTCCCATCAGCAGCCAGCCGGACATGTCCGAGGCCTGCGCCGAGAGCGCCACGACCCATTTGTTCATGTGCCGTCCGCCGAGGTAGTAGTCGCCGAGCGTCTCCTGCCGGTTCGAGAAGAAGAAGCCGATTCCGAGCACGACGGCGAGGTAGCCGATGAACGAGCCGAATACGTACCAGTCAAACATGGTTGATTCCCTTTGGTGTGTTCCGTTGATGCATGTTGTCAGATTTTCCAGCCGCCGATGCCGAGCGTACGGCAGATTTCCGAGATGAGGATCCCCAGCACCAGAAGCGGCGCGATGAACTTGACCATCACCGCGTAGAACGACTTGAACCCGACGGCGCTGCCGTCGCGGCGGCATTCCGCCAGGATGCGCTTCGGGCGCAGGACCCAGCCCGCGAACAGGCAGATGAGCGCGGCGACGATCGGCGTGAGGACGTTCATCGAGCTGTCGAAGAAGTCGAGCGCCGGGAGCCCGAACGGCTTGAACCCGGACCAGCGCCCGTAGCCGAACGCGGACAGCGAGCCGATTGCGACGCACCAGACGCACACCGTCGCGACGGACGTGTTCCTTCTTATGTGGAAGAAATCGCACAGGGCCGCCACGCACGCTTCGGTCATCGAAATCGCGCTGGTGAACGCGGCGAACAGCACGAGCGTGAAGAACGCGAGCCCGATCCACGCGCCCGTCGCGCCGAACTCCGCGAACACCTTCGGAAGGGTGACGAACATCAGCCCCGGCCCGGCGTCGATGGTGGCGCGGCCCGCGCCCGACTTCGCCGCGAACATGACGACGACCGGTATGATCATGAAGCCGGAGAGGACCGCCACGAAGGTGTCCGCCGCCACGATCCGCACGGCGGCCTTCGGCACGGAATCCATCCGCCGCATGTAGCTGCCGTAGGTGATCATGATCCCCATCGCGAGCGACAGCGAGTAGAACATCTGCCCCATCGCGCCGAGCACCACCTTGCCAAGGTTGTCGCACGAGGAGAAGTCCGGCACCAGGTAGAACTTGATACCCTCGCCCGCGCCGGGGAGGCAGGCGACGTACACCGCGAGGCCGACGGCCATGAGGAGCAGCATCGGCATCATCACGATGTTCGACTTCTCGATTCCGTTCTTCACGCCCATCACGATCACCGCGCACGTCACGACGGTGAACACCGCCATGCAGACGAACGGATCCCACGGCGCGGCCACGAAGGAGTCGAAGAACGCCTTGGGGTCCGCGAGGGCCGCATCTCCGCCCGCGACGAGCCTGACGTAGGCGACGAAGTACTTGACGACCCATCCGCCGATGACGTTGTAGTACGGAAGGATGAAGAGCGGAACGACGGTGGAGAGGACGCCGAGGAAGTTCCACTTCGGGTGTCCGAGCCTGTTGAACGCGGTGAGCTGGCTCTGCCGTGAGTAGCGTCCGATCGCGATCTCCGTCACCAGCAAGGTGAAGCCGAGGGTGAGGGAGAGGGCGATGTAGACGGCGATGAACACGCCGCCGCCGTACTTCGCCGCCAGGTACGGGAACCGCCACAGGTTTCCCAGGCCGATGGCCGACGCGGCGGCCGCCAGCACGAACGCCAGCTGGCCCGACCAGCTGGATCTTTTCTGTTTGTTCATGTCGTTCATATTCGGAAAAGCTCGCAGTATAGCATGAGCGGGGATGGTATTGCAAGAGGTCAGATCACGTTGAGCGACCGGATGAACGGCAGGAGCACGTGCGTCACGGCGTCCGCGTTGAGGCGGTGGCCGCCGGGGAACGTGCGGGACATGCCGGGGTAGTGCTGCTCGAACACGGGGCGCGTCTCGGCCGAGAGGAGCGTGTCCTCCTCGCCGAAGAGGCCGTAGCAGAGCGTGCGGTCGTCGTCCGTCACGCCGTCGAACTGGTGCTCCTCCATCTCCTGGAAGTGCTCGATCGTCTCCTTCTTCACGTGGAACTCCGTCGCGCCGTCCTTCCGCCGGTTGAGCCACTTGTGCTTGCCCACATGCAGGATGTCGTACTTCTTCGAGAGCCAGAACGAGGGGTTCACGCAGATGCGCAGGAACCCGTGGAGCTGCTGCGCGTACCAGGCGCCCATCGACGTGCCGACGATCAGGTCCGGCATCTCGTCGTACGCGAGCGCCTCCAGCATCGCCCAGGCCTCCAGCGGGTCGACCGGGATGTCCGGCGCCGTCACCACGGCGCGGTGCGCGGGATCCGTCCGCTCCCAGAACTCCCGCCGCAGGAGTTCGACCGTGCCGCTCGCACCGGACGAGGCGAAGCCATGCAGATAGAGGATTCTCTTCATGTAACGCTCATTGAGCCTTTCTGCCCGTCGGCGGGTTCTTGGTGTCGCCGTACTTCTTGAACTCGTCGGCGCAGCGCGTGAAGATCCAGCCGAGAAGGGCGGCGTCGTCCATCCAGCCGGCGACGGGGATGAAGTCCGGGACGAGATCGAGCGGCAGGGCGAGGTAGGAGAGACCTCCGGCCAGGAGCGCGAGCGTTCCCTTGGAGATCCCCTTGTACTTTCCCGCCACGGAGTCGGAAACCATGTCGTAGGCCGTGCGGATGTTGTCGAGCAAGCCCGCGAGCACAGACGTGTTCGCGACCTTCTTCATCGTCTCGTCTTTCGACCGGGCGACGTCTTCCGGCTTTTTGCCCTTCACGAAGGACTGGTAGGAGTTGATGATCTTGTCGATGTCCATGGGGATTCCGTTCCTTTACTCTCGCCGCGTTTATCGGTCGGCGCCGGCCGATGCCGTCTCCTTCAGCTTCAGGTGCCCCAGCACGTTCACGTCGAACGCCAGGCCCCAGCGCGCAAGGTGTTTGCGGAAGGCATCCGAATAGTTGCTCTTCCGTTCGTTCTCGAAGAAGGCCCTGCCGGCGTCGGCGCACGACTGCGCCGCCAGGCAGGCCTTGAACATGCGGTCGATCTGCGCGTGTTCGCGCGGTGGCCTGTTCCGTTTCAGCCTTTCGGAGAGCGACAGCGCCGCTTCGTCCTGCTTTGGACCGTCTCCATGCGAGAACAGGTCCGCGAGAGCCTCTTTCATCGCATGGGCCGAGACCACCTTGCCGACGTTCGCCTCCAACAGGCCGATCTTCAGATGCTCGAAGAGCCGCTTGACGTCGCGAAAGTTTTCCGGCCACGGGTAGGAGTAGGCGAACGCCTCGAACATTTCGCACGCGCTGCGCGTGAGCGTCAGGTCGAAGGACGCGCCATACCACTTGACGAGACCTTCGAAGACCTCCCTCCGCCGTTCCTGGTTTTCCGCGCCCAGACGCTCCCGTAGCGGCGGCAGTTCGATGTGGCAGGAATTGATCCGGTAGAGAAGGTCTTTTCTGAATCCGCGCGCGCCTTTCGATTCCTCCCATTCCTGTGCGGCGGCGGCAAGGTCGCGGTTGGTGCCGAAAATGATTCTGCAGTTGACTTCGAGGGGTTTGCGGTTCTGACCGGTGTCGCCCAGCCGATAATAGACTTTTTCCTCAAGCGCCGTCAACAGCTTGCCTTGGGTTTCAAGTGGCATGGCGCCCACTTCGTCCAGAAACAGGATGCCGTCCCCGGCTCCCTCGATCAAGCCGTCCACGGTCCCCTTGCGTCCGGTGTAGGCACCGTCAACTGCGCCAAACAACAGGGCGTCCGCCAGTTGCGGCGAGAGAGACGCGCAGTTTCCCTGCAGGTAGCCGTACCGCCTGTCCTTCCGCTCCTCGGAAGACGCTTCCTTGAATGCCGCTTCCCAGTCGTCATACTCGGGTCTGCAGATTTTGGGAAGGTTACGGGCGATGAACGACTTGCCGGTTCCTGTTTCGCCGGTGATCAGCACATACTGCGGCACGCCTGCCGTGCCTTGGTTGGAGAGGATGGTCCGAACGTGCTCAAGGCTCTTTTCGACGGAGTGCCTCCCCAGAAGGAAGTACTTCGTCCATTTTGCCGTGCCCGCACAGCTACCCAGGTCTTCGGACGATTTCCATGCCGGCCACGGCAACATCTCGGTGGCGCAGAACCAGTACTTGGGCATCGCATTCAGGACTGGCGGGAGGGGCAGTTCGTCCGGAACGACGTAGATGGCGCTGCCCGCGTGTTGCGAAAGGGCGTTGTCAAGATCCGGAACCTCGAGAGCCTTGAAGTTCTCCCCTGCCATCCTTGAGTTGCGCCTTTCCAGTTCACCTTTGATTGCCCGGACCGCTCCGACGGATTTCGACTCGTTCCCGTCGAAGACGGCCAACATCCGCGTACAGCCATATCTGTCCGCAATGTCGAAAACACTTTCCAGCTCCCCGCTCCCCTTAAGAAGGAATTCTGAAACTTCGCTTCGGCAGAGCCAGACCAAAATGTCCTCGCCTGTCATTTCGTCTATCATATAAAAACCTCTATCTTCCGTGGGCGCGGATAGAGTCTATCATATTTTCATGCCGTGTTGCAACAGGGAAATGTGCCCCGCATGCAAGTGGAACATAGAGTGTTTTCTTCTGGCATGGGTCGTGCTGACGTTAAGGGAAGGAGTGATTTATGAATCCTGACGACATCATCAACAATTACAAAGGCAAGCTTGATCGACCTCCGTCATTGGAGCAGATTGAAAGTGAGCGTGAAACGACGTTGAAGAAAGCCTTCAACGCGAAAGTTCTCGTAAAGCTCCGGAATCGCGTTGTTGCGGCCTATCAAATCCTGGCGGATGTCTCGCGGGGTCGACGCAGGGTGTCGGCTTCAAAAGTTGCGCTGCTGGCGGGCGGGCTTGCCTATCTCGCGCTTCCTCTTGATCTTATATGCGATGCGATTCCCGTTGCCGGGCTTGTGGACGACGGGATTGTCCTCAGATGGATTTTCGCGCGGTGTGCCGATCTGCTGAATGAATCTCAATGCAATACCTCCGCAGAAATTATGGTATAATATTGCGCAAGCGACAGGGAGGAAGACATGCAATTCGAGAAAGCAGTTCGCGGAATCCTCTGCGGAGGAATCCTGTTGGGCGCGGCCGTGGCGTGCGGCGGCGTGGCGGAGCGTCCGCTCCGCGGTCCGTTCCCGCTGCTCGTCACGCCGTGGACGGCGGACGCGCAGCTGGACGTGCCGACGCTCGTGAAGGAGGCGGAGTTCGTGAACCGGTGCGGCGCGGGCGGCGTGATCTGGCCGCCGGCGTCCGAGGTGCTGGGCAGCCTCTCCATGGACGAATACCGCCGCGGACTCGACGCGCTCGCGGCTCGGGCCGCGCGGCCGGACTTCAAGGCGCGCCTCACGGCGGTGTGCCCCGGCCGGGCGTCGAAGGAGGCCCTCACGCGCGCGCGCCTCGTGAACGAGCTGCAGAAGAAGCACAACGTCGAGATGGCGCTCTTGGCGCGTCCGCCCGACAACGCCACGAACGAGGCCGCGATCGTGGCGCACTACCGCGCGCTTGCCGAGGTCGCGGAATGTCCCGTGATCATCCAGACGTACAACGGCAAGAGCCCGCAGCAGTCCGTCGCCTCGATCGTCGCCCTCGCGAAGGAGTTCCCGCACGTGTACGGCTGGGTGAAGGAGGAGTCGCCGGGCGCCCTCGTGAACGGGCGCATGGCGGAGCTCGTCGCGGCGAAGCCGGCCATCAAGACCGTCTTCAGCGGCTGGGGCGCGAAGGGCTGGCTCTACCAGGGACGCCGTCTTGGCACGGAGGGCGTGGTGACGCAGCGCGCGCCCTACGCGGACCTGCTCGTCTACATCTGGAAGCGCATTGAGAACGGCGACGCGGACCACACGCTCATGGACGCCTACTCGAAGCTGCTCCTGATGTACAACCTCGGCGACACCCTCGGCGGCGGGAGCGACAGCATGCGCGGCCCCCACCTGTACGTGCTGCAGAAGCGCGGCATCTTCACCAACCGCCTCACGCGCGTGCACGCGCCGAAGGGCGCCAAGAACGGCAAGAAGTGGGAGATGAAGGACGTCCCCCTCTCCGATCTGGAGAAGGCGGAGATCGATTCCCGCCTCGAGGCGGTGAAACCCTATCTGCTCAAGGGCGAGATCTGCCCGCGCGACTGAACACGGAGGCGAGATGGCACTCAACGAACAGACTGTCGTGGCCGTACATGAAGACGCGGGGCCGGGCTACAGGTTCCTCGAATTGGAGGCGCCGCGTCTCGCCGACGCGCTCGTGCCGGGCCAGTTCGTGCACGTGCGCGTGCCGGGGCTGGAGGCGACTGCGCTGCGCCGTCCCTTCAGCGTGTTCGACGCGGACGCAGGACGCGTGACGCTGCTCTACAAGGTCGTGGGACGCGGCACCGCCGCGCTTGCACACGTGCGGCCGGGCGACGGCGTGGAGGTGCTGGGACCGCTCGGGCATGGATTTCCCTCGTCGTCGAAGGGCGTGCCGCTCCTCGTGGGCGGCGGCTACGGCGTGGCGCCGCTCCATTTCCTCGCAAAGCGCCTGAAGGACCCGCGCGCGATCCTGTTCGTGGGCGGGCGCACGAAGGACGACCTCCTCGCGCTCGACCGCTTCGCCGCGCTCGGCGTGGAGGTGCGCGTTGCCACGAACGACGGCAGCGCGGGCGAGAAGGGGTTCGTGACGGGGCCGCTCGACGCGGCGCTGGACGGCCTGCGCGCGCGGGGCGAGGCGTTCGAGCTGTTCACGTGCGGACCGGACGGACTCCTGAAGGCGGTGTCCGACCGCGCGGTGGCGGCGAAGATGCCGGGCTGGATCTCGATGGACCGCCACATGGTCTGCGGCGTCGGCGCGTGCTACGCGTGCATTCAGAAAACGGTGCGCGGCAACTCGCGCTGCTGCGTCGAGGGACCGGTGTTCCGGGCGGAGGACCTCGTATGGTGAACATGGAAGTGAATCTCGGCGGGCTGAAGATGCGCTCGCCCGTCGCCACGGCGAGCGGGACGTTCGGCTACGGGTTCGAGTACGTCGGCGCGGTCGACTACTCGAAACTCGGCGCGGCGACGGCGAAGGGCATTCGCCTGGATCCCTGGCCCGGCAATCCGATGCCGCGCCACGCGGAGGTGCCGGGCGGGCTCGTGAACGCCATCGGCCTGCAGGGGACGGGCGTGGATCATTTCCTCAAGGTCACCGTGCCGTGGTACCGCAAGCAGGTGCAGGACGTGCCCCTGATCGCCAACATCTGGGGCGGGACGATTGAGGAGTACGCCGTGGTCGCCGCGCGGATGGGCGACGCGGTGGACGCGATCGAGATGAACGTGAGCTGTCCCAACGTCAAGTCGGGCGGGCACACGTTCGGACAGGATCCGAAGGTGCTCTGCGAAGTCGTCTCGGCCGTGCGCGCGGCGACGAAGCTGCCGCTCCTCGTCAAGCTCGCGCCGAACGTGCCGTCGATCACGCCGTACGTGCGGGCGTGCGAGGACGGGGGGGCGAACGGCCTCTCGCTCATCAACACGATCCCCGCGATGGTGATCGACGTCGAGACGCGGCGTCCCGTGCTCGCGAACCGCACGGGCGGGCTGTCCGGCCGGTGCGTGCACCCTGCGGCGGTGAAGCTCGTCTGCGACGCGCATGCCGTCACGAAGCTCCCGATCCTCGCGATGGGCGGCGTCTACGAGGCGAAGGACGCGATCGAGTTCTTCCTCGCGGGCGCGACGGCCGTGGCGGTGGGAACGGCCACCTTCACCGACCCGGGCGTCGTGGCCACGGTCTACGATGGCCTCGTGGACTACTGCGAGCGGCACGGCTTCGCGTCCGTCGCCCAGCTCACCGGCGCGCTGGACTTGGGGTGAAGATGCCTCGGAACCTGACAGCTTTTCTGGCGGCGGCGCTCATCTCCGCGCTGTCGCTCAAGGCCGACGAGGAGACAGTCGGCGAATATACGTGGACTTACGGCGTCAGCGGCGACACGGCCGAGATTACCGCCATCTCGCCGAGTCCCACAAACGCCGTGGCCATCCCCCCGACGCTCGGCGGCAGGACGGTGACGAGCATCGGGGCCCGTGCGCTTTACGGCAGCAAGGGCCTGACGGGCGTGACGATTCCCGATTCAGTGGCGAGCATCGGGGAAAAGGCGTTCTACGGTTGCAGCGTCCTGACGGATCTGACGATCGGCGACGGCGTGACGAACATCGGCACGTCGGCTTTTACCAGTTGCCGAAAACTGGAGCGCGTGACGATTCCGCAGTACGTGTGCTCATCGAGCATGAAGCGCGTGTTCCCCTCTGCCTATACCTCCATTACGCATGTCGCGATATCTCCTGGCGTGACACGCCTCGCAAACGACGTGTTCAAGGGGTGCAGTGATTCGATCTTCGACACGGCGACCATTCCCGGGGTGATGCTGGTGGATGGCTGGGCGGTTGGCAACGCGGGGACGCTTTCAGGTGCCTTGGAACTGACGGGAATCCGCGGCATCGGGGGAAAGGCGTTTTACAAATGCGTCGATCTGACGGGGACCATGGTGATCCCGGACGGCGTGGCGGACATCGGGGATGCTGCGTTTTACGGTTGTACGGGGATTACGGGCGTGAAGGTCCCCGCCAGCGTGATGCGGATCGGCGAGAAGGCTTTTTCCGGCTGCAAGGGCCTGACGGGGGGCGTGGAGATTCCGGACGGCGTGACGAGCATCGGGGAGTATGCGTTTTACGGTTGTAGGGAAATCTCGGGCGTGACGATTCCCGCCAGCGTGACGAACATCGGGGATAAGGCGTTTTCGGGGTGCAAGGGACTGGCGAACATTATCTTCAAAGGAGATGCGCCAAGCATGGGGGAGTCGACATTCGCGTCTGTCGGTTCGGATTGTACGGTGTCCGTCAGAAGGGATTCGACGGGCTGGGGCGTGGCGGTTCCCGGAACGTGGAACGGGATGAAGATCGCGTATCTTGAAGAAGGGGTCTTGTATGCGGGTACGTTGGATACGGGTTTTGCCAAGGCGCAGATCGTGAGGGGGGCGGTGGCCGTGTTTGACAGGGACTACACGCGCGTAGGCACGATGCAGGTGAAGGTCGGGAAGGTCAACAAAAAGAGGAGGACCGTGAAAATCACCGCCGTCGTCACGTTGCTGGTGGCCGGCAAGATGAAGAAGGCCGCGTCCACGGCCGTGACGGCGACATTGGACGCGCAGCGGCGAATTCGTCCCGTCGCGCTCACGTTCAAGGCCCCTGTTGGCAAGATGACGTTCGAAATGGCCCAGGACGGAGCCTTTTCGCTGAAGAACGCCGACTACGCGATGGCGAAGGCGAATGTCGGCGGCGCGCTGAAGGGCGGTGCGCGCGGGACGTTCAGGCTGAGGAGTTTCAAATTTGCCGGATCCGGGGAACTGCAGGAGGATCTTCTGCCGTACGAGGAGACGTTCGAGGTGCTGGGCGGCAAATGGAAGTTCGCCAAGGCGGCGGTCGTGAAGTGGGCGAAGAATCGCGGGACGAAGAAATTCGCCCGTGTGGTGGATGTGTCCAACGGCAGGACCAACCGCTCGTCCCTCAAGATCAACTACCAGGCGAAGACCGGTCTTTTCAGGGGTTCGTTCAAGGCGTATGCCCTGGAGAGCGCGGGCGGCGGCAGGAAGCGTCTGAGGAAGTACATGGTGAAAGTGGTCGGGTTCGTGGTGGATGGCATTGGCTTCGGCAGCACTTCCGCAAAACGCTCCGTCGGCGGCTCGTGTCCCGTGGCGGTGGAGTAGCGCCCGTTTTTTTTTCTGAATTGCCCTCTTGCGTCCGGGAAAGGGGTTTGGTATACTACTCCGCCATGGGACAACAATTGAGAACACGTGCCAAGAGAGCCCGCAGGAAAGCGCAGGCGAAACGCGCCCACGCGCGGCAGCTCGAGGCGAAGAAGGCCAAGTAAAACGGGTCTTCCGAACGGTGGGATGGCCGAGCGGTTAGGCTACGGACTGCAAATCCGTCCACAGCGGTTCAACTCCGCTTCCCACCTCCAGCAAGCACAGGAAACCCCGTCAAGACGGGGTCTTCTTGTTTTTATTGTTGCCAATGTGGAATTGTTGCCAATCCCAATCTTGACAGTTTCCAACTGGATATTGGAATTGGTCATTGGCAACATTGGAAACATTTTCACATTTGGGGCTTGAAGGGGACGGCGGGGGCGTGCTAGAATACGCGCCAAAGGAGAAAACAGATGAATCTGACACGTAAGTCGTTTCTTGAATTGGCCGCGCTCGCGGCGTTGGCGGGCCGCAGGGGTTTCTGCGCGGACGGATGCAAGTGCTCCGTCTACAAGGGCATCCCGATCGGCGTGATCACCTACTCGTACCGGTCGATGAAGCCGGGCGCGGGGAAGACGCTGGAGTACGTGCTGGGATCGAACCTGAGCACGATCGAGCTGATGTCGAACGACGTGGAGATCGACGCCGGCGCGCCGATGAACAAGCTTTCCTGGAAGATGTCGAAGCAGGACAAGGCCGCGCTCGCGGCCTGGCGTCTGACGGCGGACATCAAGCGCTTCGAGGAGGTCCGCGCCAAGTACGCGGCGGCGGGCGTGTCCGTGCACATCGTCAAGTTCGGCGACATCGGCTCGAAGGGCCTCTCCGACGCCGAGATGGACTACCGCTTCAAGGTGGCGCGCGCGATGGGGGCGGACACGATCACGCGCGAGATCCCCGACCCGAAGAACATTCCCGGCTGGTGGGAGGCCGAGGGCAAGCGCCTCGCGGCGTTCGCCGAGAAGTGGGGTGTGAACGTCGCGTTCCACAACCACCTCCAGATCAACGCCACCACCTACGACGGCCCGCTCCTCGGCTACTCGAAGCGGTTCATGATTAACTACGACATCGGGCACTTCACGGCCGCGAACGACACGGACCCGCTTGACATGGTGCGCAAGTACCACGACCGCATCGTCTCCATCCACCTGAAGGACCGCTGCACGAAGGCGAACGGGCAGAAAAACCTGCCGTTCGGCGAAGGCAACACCCCGCTCAACGGGCTCTTCGCGCTCATGCTGAAGGAGGGCTGGAAGTTCCCGTGCGACATCGAGCTCGAGTACAAGATCCCCGAAGGCTCCGACGCGGTGAAGGAAGTGGGCATCTGCAACGCCTACTGCCGCAAGGGCATCGGCGCCTGAGCGCGCGGAAAGGACGCGGGCAGATGACGCGGCAGGTGAGACGGCGCGGGTTCCTCCAGGGCGCGTTGGCGCTCGGGGCGTTCCCGTTCATCGGGTGCGCCGGGCGCGGGGCGGCGGTAGGGCGGGGCGTCCTCGACCCGCCGGGCGCGAAGGCGTCCGGCCGCCTCAAGTTCCTCTTCATGACGGACCACCACGTGGAGACGGACTTCGTCCAGAGCTTCGGCGGGGACAGGGGACAACCCGTCTACACGTGCTGGAAGCCGGGCGACCACGCCGCCCTCGTCGAGACGTACCGGTTCATCAACACGGACCCGTTCTGCCGTGACTGCGCGCTCGCGCTCTTCGGCGGCGACCAGGTCAACACCGGCTACCTCTCGCACGCGGAGGACCTGCGCGGCGAGATGAAGAACTACTACCGCACGCTCGCCGCGCTCGACCTCTACACGCGCACGAAGGGGACGGACCTCTCCGACCTGCGCTTCGCGACCGTGCCGCAGTTCACCTGCCGCGGAAACCTGCCAAAGGGCGGCGCGCCCGTCACGTTCACGTGCCGTCCGCCCAACTCCCGCGTGATCGCCATCCAGGGCAACCACGACACGGGCGTGGGCGACTTCTACCGCGAGTGCGCCTTCACGGGCGGCGACGTGCGCTTCATCACGTTCTTCGCCTCCTACGTGGGCCTGCCCGCGCCGAAGGGGCAGTACCGCTCGACGGCGCGCATCTCCGACAACGCGATGGCGTTCATCGAGCGCGAGATGGCCGCCGCCGCCGCGGACCCCGCCATCCGCCACATCGTGCTCGCCTCGCACTGGGCGATCGCCGACCGGGACGGCAAGGACTTCATCTGCCCGATCATGGACGCGTGCAAGGAAAACAAGATGAACGACAACCGCCGCAAGCTGCTCGCGCTCTGCGAGCGCTACGGCTGCGACCTCTACATCAACGGACACGAGCACAACGGCGCGTACCCGGTGGCGAAGGTGGGACCGCTCTCGGACATCAACTGCGGCACGCCCACGTGCAATCCGCCGAAACAGGGCGGGAAGGGCGGCGGCGCGTTCGCGATCGTCGAGATCACCGCCGCGCAGGCGTTGTTCCACGTCTACTCGCGCGCCCGCGTGTCCGCGACGGGCGCGTTGGAGGCGCCTCCGCAGCGGCTCTTCACGCGCGAAATCCCCCTCACGCCCCTCCGCGCCTGAAACTTTTCCATTTCACGCTTGCAAGGCGAAACGGTTTTCGGTATACTATCCGCCGTTTTCCCCGTTTGGGCGCGTAGCTCAGTTGGTTAGAGCACTACCTTCACACGGTAGGGGTCACTGGTCCGAGTCCAGTCGCGCCCACCATTCTCCCCCTCAAAACGAATTAAGCAAGTGGTTGTATCACGTTGTTGCGGGCGAGGACCGAGCAGGGGCGGTCGTAGGCGAGGGGACGGCCGTCGCAGTCGCTGACGAGCCCGCCGGCTTCTTCCACGATGAGGGTACCTGCCGCGTAATCCCACGGCGAGAGGATGAGCTCGAAGAACAGCTCCGCGCGGCCGGCCGCGATCGTGCAGAGATCGAGCGCCGCCGAGCCGCTGCGGCGGATGTCCAGGGCTTTCCTGAAATAGGAGTAGGCGAGGCTGAACGTCTTCTCATTGAGCTCTTCGTGGTAGGGCGCTGTCCCGAACACGATGATTGCGTTCTCTAGGGGTTCTGAGGAAACATGCAGGCGCCGCCCGTTGCAGAAGGCGCCTTTGCCCTGCTGCGCGCAGAACATCTCGTCCGTGTAGGGATTGTAGATCACGCCGAGCTCCGCGGCGTTGTCGACGACGAGCGCGACGGAGATGCTGCTGAAGTGGTAGTCCTTGATGAAGTTCGTCGTGCCGTCGATGGGGTCGACGATGAAGAACTTCCCCGTGG
This sequence comes from Kiritimatiellia bacterium, assembly GCA_017427485.1. Classification (GTDB taxonomy): domain Bacteria; phylum Verrucomicrobiota; class Kiritimatiellia; order RFP12; family UBA1067; genus RUG572. The sequence continues at coordinate 368 of JAFRSR010000361.1, read as the reverse complement.
GCGCGAAAGCCTGCGTTGTTCCCTCCTCGCCGACGAAATGCGCGTCGGGCATGATTTCGCGCAGGCCCACGCGCAGCCGTTCCTGCACCTGCTTGTCGTATTCCGTGACGAAGTTCGCGTGTCCGCCCTTGGCGTCCACGTGGAGCTGGCTGCGGTCGGCGTCCTTGATGAACTGTCCGCATGCGCGGACGAGTTCGCAGATTGATTCGAGTTCAGGATTCATTTTTAACCTAAATTCGTCATTTCATTTTCCATGCACTCCGTTATATATCACGCAGAGGTGCAGAGAGGCAGAGTTTTAAGAGATTACGTCGCTTAATTGGTGTCGTAGTTGTTTTCACCAATTGGGTGAAAGAAATTTCCTGGTC
>JAFRSR010000360.1 GCA_017427485.1 Kiritimatiellia bacterium | reverse complement strand
GGCGATGGTCTTCACCGGCCAGCGCAGCTTCCGCCACTGACCGGCCGCAAGGCGTATGGTTGCCATGAAACAAAGGATCGCCTTGGCAGTCGCGTGTGCCGCCCTGATTGCGTCCGGCGCGCCGTCGGCACATGTCAACGGCGTGTACCATGCCGACCTCTATTCGCAGGTGCGGACGGAGGATCTCACCGAGGCAAACCGCGCGACGTACGTGGCCGACGCGAAGGCGGCCGGCGTGGACGTCGTGTGGCTGTCCATCTCGGACTTTTTCGAGGAGGAGGCACGCCGGCAGGAGATACTCGGCAAGCTCGCCGCGGAGATCAAGCATTTCGAGGCGGCCGGATTCGCCGTGGGCGTATGGATCAACTGCTTCGGCTGGGGAAACGAGCGGGCGTTCTTCAAGGACAGCACGAAGATCACGACGCTTGAGGGGAAGGCGAGAGGCGGCGCGGTGTGTCCGCTCGATCCCAAGCTGCGCCGGGCGCTTCTGGACAACGTGCGCGACATCGCGCGCGTGGGCGCGAAGTTCATCCTGATGGACGACGACTACGTGCAGTCGGCGCGCAGCCTCGTCGGCTGTTCGTGCCCCAACCACCTCGCGCGCGTGGCTGCGAAGTGCGGACGGCAGCGGGTCACGTGCGAGGACGTGAAGGCCGCGTTCACGGGCAAGCCGAACGCGTTGCGCACCGCCTACCTCGACGTGACGGGCGAGGTGGCGATTGAGCTGGCGCGCGAGCTGCGCCGGGCGGTGGACGAGGTCAATCCGGCGGTCGGCATGGGCCTGTGCGCCAGCTACACGCACTGGGACGTGGAGGGGTGCGACCTGTTGGAGCTTGTCGGCGCGTTCGCGGGCAAAGGGCGCAAGGTGCTGCGCATCAGCGGCGCGCCGTACTGGCCGAACGCCAAGCTGCCGGACACGGGGCTCGCCGACGTCATCGAGTTTGTGCGGATGCAGTCGGCCTGGACGCGCGGGCTCGACATGACGGTGTTCGACGAGAACGACCCCTATCCGCGCAAGGTGGCGCAGGTGCCGCCGTGGCGGTGCGAGCTGTACGACAAGGCGATCATCGCCGACGGCCATCTCGGCCGCCACAAGTACATGCTCTGCTACGGCGCCGACCGCGCCGAGCCGGGCTATCTGGAGGCGCACCTCGCGGATATGCCGGACGATCCCAAGCTGCGGCGCATCTTCGCGGGCACGGCGCCGTACGGCGTGAAGGTGGACTGTCCGCAGCACCGTCTGCGGACGGCTGAACTGCCGACGCCGTTCGTCGGCGAGGCGCAGATCGCGGCGCTCTACTCGCAGCCGGCAGAGGCATTCGCCCTGCGGCGGAAGGGGATTCCGACGCGGTTCGACGGACCGGCGGCGTCCGACGAACCGCTCGCGGTGACCGTCCGCGCTACGCCGGACGTCTACCAGATCGTCCACTGCGACCGGGCGAAGGGCGAATACGCCGTGCTTCTCGAGAACATGGGCGACTCGCCGGCGGACGTAACGATCGTCACGAAGGGCAGGGCGCGCATCCTCTCCAGCCTGCGCGGGGAGTTCGCGGTCGTTCCCGACGGCCTCGCGCTCGCCGCCCTGCCGCCCCACGCCTACGCGGCCGTGCGTTTCTCGCTTGCGGCGGAACGGTGAATTACCACCACCTTCGGTAGGTCAGTCGCCCCGCGAGCCGCCGGGAGGGCGAGCGTCCACGCGAGCCGCACGCGGGAGCGGCCGTGCTTGTCGCGGCCGCTGCCCGCAACGGGCGGGATGGTGGAAAGCGATGAGGATTGGTCGTTCTGCGCCGTAATCGCATGCAACTCGAACTTGCGAACCACGATACATTTTGCATACATTTCTGATACAATCATTTGACAGTTTGCCGGGTCCCGCCGGGCGGGGGGATATGGTAAGATGTTCGCGTCAGGACATGGAGTGTACGATGCAATGAAACCAGAAACGAGTGCTCAGATAAACTCTGGTGAAAACCAGATTGTCGTCTACCAGCCGGACGAGACGATCCGGCTGGACGTGCGGCTTGAGAACGAGACTGTGTGGTTGAATCGCCACCAGATGGCGCAGCTGTTTGGTCGAGACGTCAAGACTATTGGTAAGCATATTGTGAATGCGCTGTCTGAGGAGCTTGCGTGCTGCTCAGGTGGCGCAGATTTTGCGACAACTCAACGCCAGAAGAATCCAACTAGTGCAAAATTTGCACAAGTTGAAGTGCCCCTGAATCCAACTGTCGCAAAATTTGCGATAGTTGAACTTATCGCAAATTGCGACAGGTTCGGACAATGGGTGTTGAATCTGATCGCGGACATGAAGGAGGCGTCATGAACAACAAAGAAAGTAATGCAATGGTCGCGACGGGGAGGGTACGAAACATTCGTGATTGCATTTTCACGATTCGCGATGTACAGGTGATGCTTGACCGTGATCTAGCAGAGTTGTACGGAGTGCCGACGAAGGCGCTTAACCAAGCCGTAAAACGCAATGCAGACAGATTCCCCGAAGGATTCGTATTTCAGTTGTCGCAAGACGAGTTTGATGGTTTGAGGTCACAAATTGTGACCTCAAACGAAACGAGCCATTTGCCTAATGGTGTTTTGAAGTCGCAAATTGCGACTTCAAAAAGAGGAGGCTTGCGCTACAGGCCATATGCATTTACTGAGCATGGCATCGTCATGCTGGCGTCTTTACTTAAATCAAAGACTGCATCTGAGGTGTCGGTCAGGATTGTCAATACATTTGTCGCCATGCGTAAGTTCATTCTCGCAAACGCGCAAGTGTTCCAGCGGCTTGAAAGTGTTGAACAACGCCAGATTGTGACGGATGGAAAGATGAACGAAATTCTGAATCGCCTCAACGCCGGTGAAGTTCCGTCGCAGGGTGTGTTCTACAACGGCCAGTTGTGGGACGCCCGGGCGCTGGTGCTTTCGCTCGTCTCGCGCGCGAAGCGGTCGCTGATCCTTATCGACAACTGGGCGAACACGGCGGTGCTCGACCTCTTTACGAAAAAGCGGGAAGGCGTGCGGTTGACGATCTTCACGTCGGAGCACTATGACAGGAAGCATGTTCCCCACCGCAAGATATCCCCCGCCGACATCGCGACCTTCAACGCCCAGTACCCGAAACTCGTCGTCCGCTACAACGAAACCTTCCACGACCGCTTCCTTATCATTGACGACAAGGAACTCTACCTCATCGGCGCGTCGCTGAAGGATCTCGGCAGCAAGTGCTTTGCGTTCACGAAGCTCGACTCCGTCGACATCCGCCGCATCAAGAAGACCGCGTTCGCGATTCCGTAGCCAGTACCTTTGGCAGGGCACGACGGCCGCGACAAGCGCGGCCGCTCCCGCGCAAAGCGGCGAGACGCCGCTTCCCCCAGGGGAGCCATGAAGCGGCGAGACGCCGCTTCCCCGAATGGCCGCACGCGTTCTCCCTGTTTCCTGTGTGGGTGGGTTGTTGACAGGGAGGGGGGCTTCGTGTATGATATGTCAACCAACTGCGAAAGGAGCAAGACATGGCAGCGGAATGTGATGGAAAGAAGAATGCGGGGACTTCGCGCATGGGGACATGCGGGAAGGGAATCGTGCTTGTCGCGTGCTGCGCGGTTTCGGCCGCGGCGCTGGCTGCGACCGTCACGCTGAACGGGGAGACGACTTACGACGTCGCGAGCGGCACGAACACCGTGTCGGACACGTTGACCGGCAGCGGTTCCATCCTGAAGACCGGGAGCGGCACGCTGAACCTCACGGGCGTGGGCAACGACTTCACGGGCGGGACCAAGGTCAACGCCGGCGCCGTGCAGGCGAGCGCGCTCGACGCGCTGGGCTCCGGCGCGGTGGAGGTGGCGGCCAAGACGGCGGGCGTCTGGTTCAACGTGGCGCCGGCCACGACGGGCGGCTACACGCTTTTCGGCAACGCGCTCACGTTCACCGGCACGACGGATTGTTCTTTCGGCGGTAGCGCCCTCGGCGTCGACGGTCTCGGCGACTCCTCGGGCGACGGCGCGCGGAACGCGATCTTCTTCCAGAACACGCGCCTCACGAACAGCATCTCCGGCACGCGCAGCTACCGCCTTCGGCACAACCCGAAGAACACCGGCGGCCCGCTCAACGGCGGACCCTCGACCATCTTCGACGGACCGCTCTCCGTGGCGGAGGGGAAGGGCATCTTCCTCAACGTCTACGGCACGATGACGATCAACGGGCCGATCACCGCGACCATCCTCAGCGGCGGCGAGGCGTGGTCCGGCGGCGGCTATCTCGACCTGAACAACCCCGCCAACCGGATCGGGCGCATGTACGTGGCCTCGGACCGCGTCCGCTGCGGCGACACGAACGTCCTGGGCGGCGCGGAGCTCGTCTGGCGCGTGACCTGCGAAGCCCTCGGCGCCACCGACTGCGCCTGGGTCGACCTGTGCGGCCACAACCAGACGGTCGCCGCCCTCCGCCAGTACATCTTCGGCGGTTCGGCCACCGCCGGCTGGAACAAGCCGCGGTGGGAGGCGGAAGACAACAGAAAGGGCATCAGCGTGAAATCCGACCAGCCGGCCACGTTGACCATCACGGGCATGGCGGACGACAAAGAGGCCTGCACGATGGTGCGCGGCGCGGTTTCGCTCGTTCTCGACGCGCAGGACCATCCGTCCTTCGTCCAGACGTTTACCCATTTCAAAAGCGCGTTCACCGGCACGACGACCGTCCGCAAGGGCACGCTCCGCATCACCGGCAAGGCCCGTTTCACGGACACGCCGTCGATCACGGTCGAACCGGGCGCCGCGTTCGTGAACGCCTCCACCAACACGCTGCCGTCGCTGGAGAACGTGACGAACCTCGTGGTGCGCGGCACCTTCGACGCCTCGGCGGCGACGCTCAATCCTTTCGTCAAGACGCTCAAGAACCTCGAGATCGCGTCCGGCGCGACGTTCAAGCTGCCGGAGGGGAGCCTCGTCAACGCGCAGTCCGTCACGCTCGGCGGGCAGACGTTCACGTCCGGGCGCCTGACGGCGGATCGTCTGGCGGCGCTCTCGGGCGCGGCCGTGTCCGGCGTCACGGTCGTGGTGGGCAACGGGGATGCAGTGAACTGGACGGGGGCCGTCTCGGAGGCGTTCTCGGCGGCCGGGAACTGGGATCCGGCGCTGGCGTCCGCGGACGACCTGACGTTCGGCTCGCTGCGTCCGACCTTCGCGTCGTCGGGCGCGCGCGCGACGGTGGATGCGGACGCGATGTTCGCGGGCATGGCCTTCCGCGCGGCGGCGGGACAGGCGGGCTTCACGCTCGCGCGCGACGCCGCGACGCCACCGCACGGACTGACCGTCTTCCGCGGCCCCGTCGGCGCCTACACGAACGACGCGGCCGGCACGGCGCACATCTACACGATCGACGCGCCGCTTACGCTCGAAGGCCCCGTGACGTTCCACGCGGACACCAACCAGACGCTGGTTCTCCGCAACGCCTTCCATGACACAGCGCAGGTCCAGGGGCGCGTCCTGACGATTGACGGAGGTGGCGTGAGCGGCAACTCGGCCTACGGCAAGGTCGTCTTTGCCGGGACGAACGTGGTTGGCGGCGCGATCGTCTCCACGACGGGCCTGTGGCGCGTGTCGGGCAAGCTCGCGAATCCGGGCGACGCCTATACGGGCAATCCGGTGAGCGACGATTCGGAGGCGATCCACCTTCGCTTGAACAAGGGGGGCTTTAACAGCTCGACGTTGAGCTACGGCATCGAGCTCGACAACGCCACGATCGGCAAGTCGGTCCTTGTCGACAACGTGATGGGCATTCGTTCGTTTACGGCGCTCAAGAACACGACGAACGAGATATCCGGATTCGTCTGCTTCAATCCGGCGACCTCCAACCACCACGGCATGGCGCTCATGTCGGGTTCGGTGACGACGCTCTCCGGCGGCCTTTACGCCTCCCATTCGTTCCGCATCTACAACGGCGGCACGCTGCGCATCCGCGAGAAGCCGGTCACCTGCCTCTGCTCGGCGGGCTTCAACCCCAGCAGCGGCAAGGCGATCTTCGAGGTGCCCGGAAACACGTTCTCCTACATGTTGCTGGGCTACAACAACGGCAGCACGACGGTGGAGATGCTGGTGGACAACGTGATGACCAACGGCGCCGTGGAAGTGGGCGGCAACGGCGGGGCGGCAGGGCAGGCGCAGGATGTCGGCAACGGCACGCATACGCTGGACATCCACTGCACCACGCAGCGCTGCGCCACCGTCGCCGTCTGCCCGCGCGGCGTGCTGACGGGCGAATACCCCGCGATGCTGGAGGTGTACGAGGGGCGGCCGGACAACCCGGCGAAGTCCAAGTACGTCGTCATCGGCAAGGTGGAAGGCGGCGTCGGCTTCCACCTGTGCGGCGCGGGCACGCTCACGCTCACAAACCGGGCGTTCACCTCCTGCGGCGACCTGGTCGTCTCGAAGGGCGTGATGGAGTTCGCCCACAACGCGACCTGGCTCAACGGCACGAACGTGACCGTGACGGGCTCGGGCACGCTGAAGCTCAACGCGGGCGGTCGCTTCGACGGCAAGAAGGCCGTCCTGCGCCTGGGGGCGGACGCGGACAGCTGGAAGATCGACATCCCCGCCGGCCAGACGCAGATGTTCGACGCCGCGTTCGACGCCGCCGGAAAGCAGCTGCCGGGCGGCACCTACGGCAACGCGGCGTCCGGTGCCTCCCGCACGCGCTACGCCGCGCACTTCCCGCACAACGGCGTCGTCTACGTGCGCCAACGCGGTATGCAGATCATCTTCCGCTAACACGAGGCCCCAAGATGAAGTATATTACCTCAAATAGAAAGGCCATGACATGACCACTATCCATTCGCGGAAACTTTTTCTCATGCTCGCGACTTCGCTGGGGTTATTGACTTCGGCGTACGCCCTCGAATACGATCAGTTCGTCTATGATAAGTTGGATAACGGCGAGGCGAAAGTGACCGGTCTCACCAACGCCGGCAAGGACGCGGAGATGCTAACCATCCCCGAGACGATCAACGACATCCCGGTGACCCGGATCGCCTACAATGCGTTGCGCGGCGCGAAGTGCTACGGCATCACGATTCCGAATTCCGTGAGATATATCGCAGACTATGCCTTTTATAGTTGTCCGAATCTCATTTACCTTGAGATTCCGCCGTCGGTCACGAATGACATCCCGACCGCGCTCGTCTACGACTGTCCAAAGCTCGGCGAGGTCGCCTTCTGCCTCACGAACGAAACCTCCGCCGTGAAGATCGGCAACAAGTGCCTGAGTGAGGTTCCGGCGCTCACGAACGTGGTGGTGCTCGGCAACGGCGCGATGACGCTCGGCGATTCCGCATTCTACAATCTGGCGTCCATCCAGGCGGCCACGCTCCAGGGCGTTGCGGAAATCGAGGTCGGGAGCGGTTGGGAAACCGGCGTGTTCAACGGTTGCGCGAAACTCGAGCAGGTGACGCTGATCGACTCGCCGCTTCGGAATATTGGCAATCGCACCTTCCGGAATTGTGCCGCGCTCGCGTCGTTCGCGATTCCCAACACCGTCACGAACATCGGCAGCTACGCCTTCAGCGGTTGCGCGGCGCTCAAATCGGCGACGCTTCCCGAGGGGTTGCGGTCGATGGGGCTTGGAAGCTTCGCCAACTGCACGTCGCTCGGCGAGGCGACGCTGCCGAATTCGTTCCGCGGCGAGACGGGAAACTACGCCTATTCCGAGGGCTATTTCGCGGGTTGCACGTCTATGACGAATCTCGTGATCGGGAGCGGGATTCCCGTCGTGAAGAAGTTCTATTTGCCGTTCGACAGCACGAACGCCTTCACCGTGACGGTGAATGGCTCGGGCGCGACCGTGATCGACAGCAGCGCTTTCAAGAACACGAAGGCGGGGAGCGTCGTCCTGAACGGCGTCGCGAGCATCGAGGGAACGTCGTCCAGCGGCGACGGTGCGTTCCGCGACTGCACGTCGCTCACGGAGGTCGTTTTCGGCGACGGAATCGCCGAGATCGGCGGTCAGGCATTCAGGGGATGCAGCGCACTCGAGGCGGTCGCGCTCCCGAACACCGTCACCAACCTCGGGTCCTACGCGTTCAGCGGCTGCACGTCGCTGAGGACGGCGACGTTGAACGAGGGGCTTCGCACCATCGGTTTCTACGCCTTCAACAACTGCACGTCGCTGACGGAGATGACGCTTCCTAATTCGCTCGTCGCCACCGGCAACGAGAACGAAGGTGATGGCATTTTCGTCGGCTGCACGTCTATGACGAATCTCGTGATCGGGAGCGGAATCGCCGAAGTGACGCGGTTCTTCGTGCCGATCGCCAGCACGAACGCCTTTACCGTGACGGTGAACGGCTCGGGCGCGACCGTGATCGACTGCAACGCCTTCAAGAACACGAAAGCGGGGAGCGTCGTCCTGAACGGCGTCGCGAGCATTGAGGGGACAACGTCCAGCGGCGACGGCGCGTTCCGCGACTGCACGTCGCTTACGGAGGTCGTCTTCGGCGACGGACTCGCCGAGATCGGCGGTCAGGCCTTTAGGGGATGCGGCGCACTCAAGTCGGTCGCGCTCCCGAACACCGTTACCAACCTCGGATCCTCCGCGTTCAACGGCTGCGCGTCGCTCACGAACATCGTCTTCCAGGGCGAGACGGCGCCCGCCCTCGGCGACTGGGCCTTTAACGGCACCTCCGCAGGACTCGTCCTCACGGTGCCTTTCGACGGCACGGGCTACGGCGTCGAGAACGGCGCGACCGGCAACTGGGCGACGATCGCCGCAGAGAAGGTTCAATACACCGGCGGCGCGGAGAGCGGATATGGCGCATGGGCCGTCTCGGTCGGACTCGCCGGGAAGGGGACTGCGGCCATGATGGGCGGATACGGGCTGGACGACAAGGTCGCGAACGCCTTCATCTACGCCTTTGGCGACGCGGCGACAAATGCGCCGCTGATGACGATTTCCTTTGACGAGAACGGCAAGCCCGTCATCACGACGCCGTCGCTGGTACGCACGGAAGGCATGACCCTGAAGATCCTCTCCACGACCGACCTCGCCGACTGGTCGAACCCCGAGGAGCGGGCGCTTACGGTCGGCGGCAACGGTAAGCAGACCTTCAATCACGAATCCGACCCGCAGCGGTTCTACAAGTTGAAAGCTGAATAACGAGGTAATGATGAAATATATCCCTGTTCGCGCGGCGGGCCTGGCGCTCGCCGCCGTTGTCGGCTTTGCCCTTGAGGCGGAGGTCCGTCCGCTGGTCGTGGAGGGCGCGCCGTTCCCGCTGACCGTCGCGGAGTGGACGCCGCCCGCGCGCGACTTCCCGGTCACGGACTACGGCGCGAAGCCGGACGGCACGCCCTGCACCGAGGCCATCGAGGCGGCCGTCGCGGCGGCGGAAAAGGCCGGCGGCGGACGCGTGGTGCTACCGAAGGGCGAGTGGATCTCGGGCGCGTTCCGGCTCAAGAGCAACGTCGCGCTGGTGGTGGAGAAGGACGCCGTGCTGCACTTCCCGGACGACCCGGTCCTGGTGATGCGCGCGCCGCTGAGGCCGGACGGGCGCCCCACGATGACGCATGGCGCGCTCATCGGCGCGAACGGCTGCACCAACGTGGCCATCCTGGGCGCCGGCACGATCAAGAGCGACGTCGCCTACTGGCACGACAACTTCATGAAGAACCCCCAGCGCGGCTGGGGGCGTCCCCAGGTGATCCACTTCAGCCAGTGCCAGAACGTGCGGCTGGAGGGCTTCAAGGTGCGCGGCTCGCCGGCGTGGACGATGCACTTCAAGGTGTGCGAGGACGTCGTCATGCGCGGCGTCGACTCCGTCTGCACGGGACCGAACACGGACGGCCTCGACCTCGAATCCTGCAACCGCGTCCTCGTGGAGGACTGCTCGCTGGACCAGACCGACGACACGTACACCATCAAGAGCGGCTTCAACGAGGCCGGGCGCAAGCGCAACATCCCCACGCAGAACGTCGTGATCCGCAACTGCCGGGCGGTGCACGGGCACACGCTGCTCGGCATCGGCAGCGAGGTGTCGGGTGGCATCCGCAACATCTACATGACGAACTGCACGGTCGAATCCGAATGCTGGCGGTTCCTCTACGTGAAGACGAACTGCAAGCGCGGCGCGTTCGTGGAGAATGTCTGGGTGGAGAACGTCCGGGGCGTGCGCGCGACGCAGGCCGTCTTCGAGACGGAGATGTACTACGACGGCAACCCGAACAAGGAGCTGACGACGAAGGGCGGTCCCACCTGGCCCACGCGCATCGAGAACGTCCACGTGAGGAACGTCGTCTGCGCGGAGGCAGGCTACGCCGTGAAGGTACGCGGCGACCCGGAGCTGCCGCCGAAGGGCCTTCACGCCGAGAACTTCCGCATCGGCCGCATCCGCCAGCAGCCGGTCAAGGTGTCGGGCGCGCCGGCGCCCGACGTGAAGGACGTCCGCGAGGATCCGTCCGCGCTGCGCGAGATCCTCGGCGTGCCGCCGCAGGTGCGCGCGTGCGAACCCGCCCGCGACGCCGACGGCGCGGTCTCTTTCGACCGCGCGGCGCTGGAGCCGCTGTCCTTCAACGAAATCTGCCGCCGCGTGCTGGAGGGGCGCATCGCCGCGGAGGTGGCGAGGGGGCGCAACGTCGCGCCGCGCGTGACGCCGTCCGAACTTCCGCCGGGCGACGTCACGTTCAGTCAGATATTTTCGCGCCGCATCGACGAGATGCTGCGGGACGCGGGTTGCGCCGTGTCCGGCGTGTGGATCGCCGACGACGTGCGCCGCGTGGCGCGCGTGGGGGCCGACGGGCGGACGGCGGCGTTTCCCGGCGTGACGTTCACGGTCGCGCCCGATCCGAAGACGGGCGACCTCACCGTGAAGCTCGTCAACGGCGGCGCGGCGCCGCTTGCGGACATCTGGTGCGTGGTGCACCTGCCGCCTGAATGGCTCACGCGGCGGCGCACGTTCCGCGTCGCGCAGGTCGCGCCCGGCGGCACGTTCGAGCGGACGTTCCCCATGGGCGCGGGGGCGCACACCCTGCCGCGTCCCGTCGGCCCCGCGCCGTACGCGGCCGAGGTCGACTTCACGTG
>JAFRSR010000359.1 GCA_017427485.1 Kiritimatiellia bacterium | reverse complement strand
TCATTCCTTTGTAGGATTGGGCTTCTGCGCGTCGGTCGCCCTCCGCGCAGCCAATCTTCCTATCGGCATGTCGTTTTCTTTGCCGTACAGATTCCTTTCATTCTGTTAGTTCTGCCGAGCTTCGCTTGGCGCACCATTTTTTGTTCCTTTGCTTGCAAATCAGTGGATGACGATGATGAGGCCTTGTGGCTCCCTTGAGTCGAACGACGATAGCGCGTCTGAGTCCTCGACCGTGCGGTAGCGCGAGAGGAATGCATCCGTTTCGACGGTAGCCGACGTACGGAACTCGGAGCTAAACGAGTCAAACGTTGCCTCGGCGGAGGATGCGCCTTGGGCGGGCGGGGCGGAGAGGATTGCGATGGCGGATGATGCCGCCAGCAGGGTTCTTTTCACGTATGGTTCTCCTTCGGGTTGGGGGGTAGAAGTTTCGCCGCCAAGATGGCGGCTTTCCCAGTTAGAATCGCCGCCAAGATGGCGGCTCTCCATAGTGGTGCCGATCCAGGCGGCGAGGGCTGCGCCGCCGCAGAGGATCGCGAGCGCGGCGGCGCGCTTGAGCCAGAGCGGCATTGCCACGTGGCCCGCGCGCTTCGTGAGGGACGGCGTGGCGGCGACGAGGCGCGAGGCGAAGGCGGACTGCGACAGGCTGGGCGGCGGAATGTCGGAAACGTCGTTCAGCGCGCGGAACAGGGCGGCGTGCTCGCTCTTTTCGGCGGCGAAGAGCGCCTTGCAGCTCGCGCAACGGGCAAGATGCTGGGTAACCTTGCGCTTGCAAGATTCCGAAAGGCGATTGTCGATCGCCTCCTCTATGAGCTCCTGTACCTCCTGGCAGTTCATGGCTTTGTTCCATCCTGTATAAATGCGTCCGCCGGGCCAATCGTTCCCGACAACATGTTTCGGATGCGCAGCTTGGCGCGGTTGAGGCGGCTTTTCACGCTCCCTTCGGGGACGCCCAGCACCTGCGCGATCTCAGGAACGGACATGTCCTCGAAGTAGCGGAACACCACGACTTCGCGGAAGACCTCGGGCAGGGCAGAGACGGCGGCGCGGACGGCCGCGGCGTCCTCGATGGCGGCGAGCGTATCGGCGGCGTCCGGCGCATCGGCGGGCGCGTCCGGCAGGTCGTCCGTGAAGTCGAGCATGTTCGCGGCCTTGCGGCGCACGTCCATGCGGCGGAAATTGACGAGGATTGTATACAGCCACTGGAAGAAGCTGCCGCCGGGGCGGTAGCTGCCGATGCGCTCGATGGCACGCTGGAGGGTGCGGAAGGACAAATCCTCCGCGTCGGCTGCGTTCAGGCACAGTCGATAGGCGACCTGATACAGCCGTTCGCGATATTCGGCGACAAGCCGCCGCGCGCCGGCTGCCGGACGCAACCTGATCTCGTCAACAAGGTCCATGCAGGGCCAAGCATATTACCACATAGGAGTAATGCTTGGAACTGCGAAATCGTTCCCGCAGTGATCAAAACAGGAGAAGCGGCGAGAGCGCCGCTTTCCCGAAGGGAGCTCACCGGGTTGTCTTCATCGGGTCGCCCACGCGGTCGAGCGCGTAGAGACGGTAGGTCACGACAAACGCGGTGCACTGGTTGTTGAAGTTGCCGCGCGCCGCGATCGGGTCGCTGCGGTACTTGGCCCAGCGCGTCTGGGCGTGCGCCTCGCACTGCGCGCCCGGCGTGCGGCGGATGCCGTTCATCACGCTGCCGTTCGGACCGGCCACGTCCTGGATCGCGTTCACCCAGATGAGCCGTCCGCACGCGCGCCACACCTCGTTGCCGCTCGCGTCCGCGAGGTCGAAGAGGTCGGGCACAGCCACCGTCGCGTACGGGTCGATGCACTGGTGCTCCGCCGAGACGAGCGTGCCGCCGCTCGTGTGGTAGCCGAAGCGGCCGAACTCGCTCGCCTGCGTGTAGAGCGCGTCGTATGTCAGCATCCACGAGCAGAAGTACGCCGCCACGCACTCGGCGCATTCGAGGTACTTCTTCTCGCCCGTCTGGCGGTAGAGCTCGAGCGCGGCGTAGATGTAGGGGAACGACGATTCCTTGTCGACGCAGTTGCAGTCGTCCGCGCCCGCCACGCAGCGGAACTTGCCGAGGTCCATCTCGAAGTAGCGGTCGAACGCCTTGCGCGCGCAGTCGAGGTAGCGCTTGTCGCCGCACACCGCGTGCAGCTCCAGCATACCCTTCACCATGAACCCGCCGCCGTCGCCGCCGCCCTCGAGCTTCGCGCCCGTCTTGAGCGACCAGATGCGTCCGAACGGATCCTTCTCGTCATAGTGGTCGACGAAGAAGTCTGCCATCCGCTTGCCGAACTCAAGATAGCTCGGATGGTCGATGCCGCGGTCCTTGAGCATCTTCCACATCTTCGCGATCTCGCCCACGCCCCAGCCGAGTTCCGTGACGCTCAGGCGGTCCACCACCTTGCGGCGGCGGTGCGTGGTGCAGAGGCCCGCCGCCGGGCCCGACGTCTTCTGCCGCTTCACCCAGTCGTCGAGGTCGTCGATGCACCACTTCGCGAAGTCCTTGTCGCCGCGCTTCACCGCGTCCATGTACGCGAGGCGGTGGGACATGAAGTTCTGTCCCGCGAAGCCCATCTCGTCCATCCAGAACGTGCGCAGAATGCCGCGGTTGAGCTTCGGGTCGCGTTCGAGGTCGGCGAGCGTGAGCTTCTTCTCCTCGGGCGTCATCCACGCGGGGAGGTTGATCTTGTTCGTGCGTGCGGTGTAGCCGAGGCGGAACGAGATGTCCGTGCCGGCCGCGCCCTCGGACTTGCCCTGGTCCACGAAATACTCGCAGCAGTCGCGGAGCCACTGGTGCGAGACCTCGTAGACCGTCTTGGCGTCGAGCGCCGGAACCGGGTGGTCGTGCTTGAGCGTGGCCATCGCCGCCATCAGCACCTCGCGGTAGCCGGCGTTCTCGTAGCGAGGACGCCCCTCCATGTAGTAGGACTCCGCCTCGAAGCTCCCGCCGGGCGGCAATGTGATCCACGTGTCGTAGCGTCCCGTGTAGCTGTACTTGAACGTGTAGCTCACGGGGCTTTCGCGGATCGGGTAGATGATGCGGTGCTCGAAGCGCCCGTCCTCGAGCTTCCGGATCGAGCAGGAGCTCTCCAGCGACGCCGCGTCGCGGTCCGAGGCGTACATCGCGAACAGCTCGTCCTTCGTCTCGGAAAGCGTGCAGGACGGGATGGCCGCGCGGTCGTAGCCGAACACCCACGGCTCGCCGTCGCGTTCGAGTCCGCTCGGAGAGACCTGCGAGCCGAACTTGTTGTCGCCGTAGATGACGCCCGGAATCACCCAGTTCGTCGGCTTGAAGGAGGTGTCCGCGCGCACAGCCACCTGGAACGTGCGAGACTCGTTGGAGTGGTTGGTCACCTTCACGAGACGCGTGAAGAGCTTGCATCCGGCCGGCGCGCCCTTCGCCTCGCGCACGCATTCCTGGACGGTGTACTTGGCCGCGCAGTCGACGTCGCCGCCGCCCTTCTCGTAGATTTCGACCGGCAGGAGCCTTCCGAAACCCGCCGCCGCGATGCCAACCGCCACGATCACACCAATGTATTTCACTTGCATTTTTCTCTCCTTATTCTCTTAAAGTTATTGCTCTTTCTTTTCCTTGGCACGGGCGGACCGTAACACCTCAAGATGTTCTGCCCAGATCTTCTTTCCTGCATCCTTGTATACTCGTTTTCGCTCATATTCTTCACCTAGCACGCGCCTGTCTTTTGGCAGCTTACCCCGCGCTTCGCATTTTTCCAGATACACCTTAAGAAAATCGGCCTCGTTTTTATATTGGCCAAGGGCAAGAGTCTCTTCATAAAAGGCGGTCCAGCTGTTCACCCATATAGGCCACCGCACAATGACATTGCCATCTTTGTCACGACAAAGTTGTCCCACAATTTTTGGATCACCTGTGGGCTGAATCTTCGAGCGGTCCATTTTACCTATGCCAGTACTAGGAACGGTACGCGGGCCTTTAACTCTGTTATGATAATAGATTGCATCTGTTCGTAACGTAATCAAGGTGCACACGCATATCAACGCCCATGAAAGTCCCGTGCGCCAACGAATGAATCTTGATTCGATTAGGCCTGGGCTCGCCATGTTACTCTTCATTGCTTATAATCCTTCCTCTATGATCTTGGAATCGCATCTGAATTTTCAAAACGAGCTTGAAAATCTGCCTCCGAGATCACCGGTATCCCCAGTTCCTGCGCCTTCTTGTTCTTGCCGGAAGTCGAGGTTATGTCGTTGTTGATGAGGAAGCTCGTCGCCTTCGACACGCTCCCCGCCACCTTTCCGCCCGCGCCCTCGATGTACGCCTTCAGCGCCGCGCGGTTCGGCCAGTGGTGCACGTCGCCCGTGATCACGAAGGTCAGCCCCGCGCACGCGCCGCCGGACTGCGGTGCCACGTAGGCGTTGAGCGTGACCTCGCGCAGCACGTCCTCCACGACGGCCCGGTGCGCTGGATCGCCGCACCACGCGACGAATGCCGCCGACTTCCCGGGGCCGATGCCGTCGATTGACGCGAACACCTCCGCCCCCGGCGAGAACAGGTCGGCCGGACTCGCCGCCTCGGCGGCTTTCGCGAAGAGGTCCTCTACGGAGTAAGCCGAGAGCAGCCGCTTCGCCACATCCACGCCGCAGAGCGGAATCGACAGCGCCACGAGGAACTGCACTGCGTCGCGCGTGCGCGCCTTCTCGATGGACGCGCTGATGTTGGCGGCGGACTTCTCGCCGAAACCCTCCATACCCGCGATCTCGTCACGGTGCGTGCCGAGACGATAGATGTCGCCGAACGTGCGAATCCAGCCCTTGTTCACGAACTTCGCAAGCGTCTCGCCCGCGAGGCCGTCGATGTCCATGCCGTCCTTCGAGACGAACCGCATGAACTTGCGCAGCTCGCGCGCGGCGCACGACGCGTTCGTGCAGCGGAGCGTCTTCGTGCCGCTCTCCGCCGTGTTCACCGCGGTGGGCGCGCCGCACACGGGGCACGCCTTCGGCACGTCGAACGCCCCCACGGCCTTCGTCACGGCCACGACCTTCGGAATGATCTTGTTCGCCTTGATCACGCTCAGCTCGGTGCCCGCGCCTCCGATGCCGAGGCGTTCGCATTCGGAGATGTTGCAGAGCGAGGCGCGCTTCACCGTGGTGCCTTCGAGCTGCACAGGACGGAACACCGCCACGGGCGAGATCGATGCCACCGCGCACGACCACTCCACCCGTTCGAGCACGGTCGCCGCCGTCTCGTCCTGCCACTTGAACGCGAACCCGGCGCGCGTCGCATGGTGTCCCGTCACGCTGCCCGTCTGCGCGTAGGCCGTGTCATCGTAGACCACCACGAGGCCGTCCACGGGGAACGGGCAGATCTTGTCCGTCACCTTCAGCGTCCAGCGGTCGATCGACGCCTGGATCGACGCCGCGTCAGGCGCGTCGATGCGCTCGCGCTCGACGGCGCCGAGGCCGATCTCCTCCAGATACGCCATCCGTTCGCCCCACGAGACGATCTCGCGGTCGGCGTGGACGAGCGTGAACGGGATCCACTGGAGACGGCGCGGCTTCAGCTCGTCCACGGACTTGAGCGTGAGCGAGCCCGACGCGAGGTTGCGCGGGTTGGCGTACTCGTCGTCCGTCGTGGCGCAGAACGCCTCGAAGTCGGCGTAGGCGATCACGGCCTCGCCGCGCACGACGAGGTGTCCCTTGTCCTTCACGCGCGGCGGAATGCCCTGTATGCCGGCGGCGAGGTGCGTGATGTTCGTGCCGACGTGTCCGTCGCCGCGCGTGACGACCTTGGTCAACTTCCCGTTGTCGTATGTGACCACGAGCGTGAGGCCGTCAAGCTTCCAGGAAATCCAGATCGGACGCCCCTCGGCCCACTTGGCGACTTCGGCCACCTGTTTCGTCTTGGCGAGCGAGAGGGCCGGATACTCGTGGGGTTCCTTCTCTCCGGCAGTCGTGTCGGCGGAAACGCGGTTCGTGGGGCTGTCGGGCAACACCACGCCCGTCTCGGCCTCGAGTGCCTTCACCTCGTCGAAGAGAGCGTCCCACTCAAAGTCCGTCATCAATTCGGCGCGCCCGTTGTAGTAGGCGTCCGCCGCTTCGTTCAGCCGCGCGACGGCCGCGCGCATCTGTTCCAGCTTGTCCATGGACTCTTAGTATAGCAAGATTCAGAATTTATGAGCTCGTGACATCACCATGCCGTCATTACCGGGTACTGGGGGATAAGTCCGTCAGTTGTAACGATGACAAGCCCCTCCTCCTGTGCCTGTGAGACGAGAAGCCGGTCAAACGGGTCTCGATGAATGGAGGGCAGGGCTTTTATCCGTTCGAGATGCGAAGGCTTAATGGGCAAACAGCAAAATCCCGCTTGACGGCACAGTCGATCATAGTCAAAGATGGAGATACCGGCATTCAACCTTCCAAGACTTTGCTTAATTGCAATCTCCCAAAGTGATGCAATTGAGTAGAAGCACTCGGAAGCATCAATCTTGTCCCGCAAGGTCAGCGGGAGCCTCGAATCGGCATCGACATACCAGAGGATTACGTGCGTGTCGAGAAGGTACCGCATCACATGTACTCCGCAAAATCTTCCAGCGGCGCATCGAAGTCCGGCGACATGCCGACCTTCCCCCTCAGCGCTCCATACTGCGACACTCTCTTCGAAGCTGACTTTGCCATTGGTTCAGAACCCTCAACGTGCCAGACCGGAACGAATCTTTCGCCTGTCGACGACAGAGACGCCCAAAGGTAGTTCATCACCACGACCTTCTCCGCCGTTGTCATTCGATCTATCGCTTCCATTACCACAGGCATAACCTTACTCCTTGAACACGCAAATTATACCATAAAACCGCAGACAGTGCCTGCCTACTAGAAGATTCTCTACTTCACTCTAAAGTCTACTTCGTGCGGTTGACGAGACTGCGAGCGAGGGCGGCGAGCGGCGAGGCGTCGCCGGGCAAACCGTCAAGGGCGGCGAGGGCGGCATCCGTCTCGGACTGCACTCGGCGCGCCGTCTCGTCGCGGTCAAAAGGCGAATCGTCGTCGAGCAGGTCGTCCTCGTACTGGAACGCGACGCCGAGGTGGTAGGCGAAGAGGCGCAGTTTCTCGACGGACGCGTCGTCGCCGCCGCCCGCGAGCGCGCCCGTCACGGCCGCTGCCATGAAGAGGTCGGCCGTCTTGTGTTCGTAGATGAAGGGAACATCCTTCGCGCCGGCGGCGATATCCTCGACCTGCCCGCGCACCACGCCGACAGCGCAGCGCGCGAAGAATTCCAGCATCTTCGCACGCGCGCCGGGACGCCGTTCGGGTGCCTGCGCGAGCGCCGTGAACGCGAGCGCCTGCAGCGCGTCGCCCGCGAGGATGGCGTTCGCCTCGCCGAACTTCGCCCACACGCTCGGACGCCCTCGCCGCTCCGCGTCGTTGTCCATCGCAGGCAGGTCGTCGTGCACGAGCGTGTAGGAGTGGAGCAGCTCCACGGCGCAGGCCGGCAGCAATGCGTCGGCGGACGACCCGCCGGCGGCAACGGCCGCTGCGAGGCAGATGCGCGGGCGGATGCGCTTGCCGCCGCCCTCCACGGCCCAGCGCATTGCCTCGGCGAGGACGCGGGGGCGCGCCTGGGACGACAGCAACCGCCCCAGTTCACGCTCCACGTCTTGCACGTCCGCCATCGTGTCCTCCGCTTCAGCGGGCCTTGTACTCGTCCAGCTGCTTCTTCGCGCAGTTGGTCGTCACCGTCTGCGCGCCGCGCTCGAAGGCGAGGAGCGACTGGTCGAGACGATCGATCGTCCAGGCGTGGAACTCGTAGCCCTTGTCCTTGATCGCCTTGATGAAGTCGGCTGTGATCACCTCCGGCTTGAAGTGGCAGTCCACGCCGTCCGCCCCCGTCTCCTTGAGGCCTTGCAGCACGTAGTCCACCGTGATCGGCACCCACTTCTTGTCCTTGCCCTTGTGGCCGGAGGACGTGAGCCAGTACACCTTGTATTCCGGCATCTGCTTCTTCAGCTCCTTGCATGTCTCGCGGTTGAAGGCGATGAAGAGCGTGTTCTTGTTGGTGGCCTTCTTCTGCTTCGCGTAGACGGCCTTGATGTACGGCACGATCTCGGGGCCCGGCTTCACCTCCACGTAGATCTGGCGCCCGTCGACGGCGAGTTCCAGCACCTCCTCAAGGAGGGCGGGACGCGTGGGCGAGAACTTCGAGCCCTTCCACTTGCCCCAACCGCCCACGTCGACCTTCGAGATCTCGTCCGCCCAGCTCGCCTCGGCACACTTCTTCGTGCAGGCACCGGCCGTCGTGCGCTTGAGGTTCCCGTCGTGGAACGTGAACACGCGCTTGTCCGCCGAGAGGTAGATGTCGCACTCGAAGCCGAAACCGCGGTCCACGGCCATCTTGTAGGCGGGGAGCGTGTTTTCCGGCGCGTCGTGCGACTCGCCGCGGTGGCAGATGAACGTCGCGTAGTCCGGCTTCGCCGCCAGCACCGTTCCGGCGACGGCGAGCGCCGCCAATCCAATTATCTTCTTCATTTGCGTTTTCCTTTCTTGTTGGTAGGGATGTTGAAATCAACCGGGCAGGGCGTAGTCCCGTGCGAGACGTGCCGCGAGGTCGGCAGGCGGCACCTCTTCAACCCGCACGCCGAGTTTCGCGGCCATGCCCTCGGCCGTGCCGCGTACCTGCCCTTGCACAAAATCTGCGCCTTCCATCCGGTCCGCAAACGGCGTCCACGCGGCGCCGTCCGCCGCGCCGAACCGTACCGTCACGCCGGACTCCGCGAGCATGCGCGCCATGAGCCGCCGCGCGCACCCCACGTTCACCACGGGCTCCCACGCCTCTCCGGGACGCGGATGGAACGATGTCGCGTGCGGCCCCATGATCTCCAGCCGCAGCATGAACTCCAGGCAGATCCCGCGCGTCGCGAGATGCCAGGCACCGCCTGCGACGCTCCCCGTGTTGACGATCTGGAACCGGTCGCCATCCGCCGGTCCCGCCAGCAGCTCGGACGCCTGTACGGCCACCTCGCCGTGCCACCCCGCCACGCGCGCCCGCGCGAGGACGCAGGCAAACCATACGGTGCAGGAAACTGGCGCGGTCTCCGCACCCCGGAGACGCGCCACCGCGCCCCCGGCGACGCCGAGAGCCAGCCCCTTCAAGAATGTCCGCTTGGTCAACACACTCTAAACTTGGCAACTGTTCAACTTGGCAACTTGCCAACTTGTCAACTGTTCAACTTAGCAACTGCCTAACCTTACCATTCAGTTGATGAGTTGGCAAGTTTACAAGTTTGCAAGTTAGCAAGTTAGCAAGTTAGCAAGTTTTAACTGGCGGAGAGGGAGGGATTCGAACCCCCGGACCCTTGCGGGTCAACGGTTTTCAAGACCGCCGCGATCGACCACTCCGCCACCTCTCCGTGTCGGGTGCGTATTATACCACAATTATCCGCGCGTGCGCAGGTCGCCGTCGAGAAAGACGGCGCAGACATCGAAGGTCTTGGGGTCGAGCACGGCGAGGTCGGCGACGAACCCCTTTTCGACTTTGCCGAGTTTCCTGCCGAGGCCGAGGCCGATCGCCTGGTTCCAGGAGGTCACGCGGATGATGTCCTTGAGCGGCAGGCCCGTGACCTCGTGGATGTTCTTGAGGCCCTTGTTCATCCACAACGTGGAGCCCGCGAGGTTGCCGCCCTCCACGAGACGCGCCTCGCCGCCCTTCAGCGCCACCTTGAGGCCGCCCATCTCGAAGGCGTAGCCGTCCGGCAGGTGCGAGCAGCGCAGCGAGTCGGTGATCATCTGGATGTGCGCGAGCGGGCGCTTCGCGAAGACGAGGCGCAGCATGTCGTCGCAGAGGTGGATGCGGTCGCAGATCACCTCCGTGTCGAGGTCGTCGATGAGGAATCCCGCGCCGACCATGCCGATCTCGCGGTGGTGAAGCTTCGTCATCTGGTTGCAGAAATGCGTCATGTGGCGGAGCCCCTTCGCGTAGGCGGGCATGAGCTGTGCGAGCGTGGCGCCGGTGTGCCCGCAGCTCGGCACGATGCCGTTCGCGAGGCAGGCGGCGGCGAACTCCGCGCCGCCCTTCATCTCGGGCGCAAAGGAGACCTGCAGCACGGGCGCGACCTTCGCGATCTTCAGCACTTCCTTGATGTCGGGCTTCCGCACGAACGCGGGGTTCTGCGCGCCGCAGCAGGCCGGGTTGATGAACGGGCCCTCGAGGTGGAGGCCCGGCGCCTTCGCGAAGCGCGGGTTCCTCTGGTAGGCGGCCAAGTGTTTCGCGGCGGCGACGAGCGTCTTGTGGTCGACCGTGAGCGTGGTCGGCAGGAACGTGGTGCAGCCCTCCGCGAGCTTCGCCTCGGCGATCTTCTCGATGGCCTCGGGACGGTCCGCGTCGCACACGTCGTAGCCGCATGCGCCGTGCAGGTGCACGTCGATGAATCCGGGCACCACGTACTTGCCCTTCACGTCCACGACCGTGTCGAACGGCCCCGCGACGGCTTCCCGGGTGACGGCCTTGATCCGTCCCCTCTCGATGACGACGTTCGCCTTCTTGAGGTCGACGTCGGGACTGATGACATGTGCGTTCTTGATCAGCGTCTTCATAGCGGAAAGTAGTTTATCATATTTCAGGCGCTTTGCGCGCGAAATGTGGTTCCCTCGCGCGCCGCGAAAACGGCGGCGACGCGTTCGTCTTCGGTGGCGGTCGAGGGTTTTGAAAGGAGCGAGGCCGCCACGCACGCCGTGACCGCGAGCGCGGTGGCGGGGATCGCGGGACCGCCGAACGTCAGCCGCACCCATTCCGCGAACGACGGCACGAACAGCACGACCAGGCCGAAGAGTGTTCCCGAAAAGATGGCCGCGTACGCACCCTGCCACGTCGCGCGCCGCCAGAACCGTCCCAACAGCATCGTCACGCCCACGCCCGGCAGCAGGGAACCGACGACCTTCTGGATGTAGGCGATCACGTCGTCCACGAAGAGCGTGATGACGAACGCGATCGCCAGCGCGACGACGAGCGCGATGCGGCTCGCGCGCACGTAGTGCTTCTGCGGGATCTTGCGGCCGGTGACGGACGGGACGACGTCCGTAAGCAGAATCGTGACGCCGGAAATGGCGTCCGAACCACCGGAACTCATCGTGGCCGACATTCCGCAGACGAGGAACATGAGTCCGACGGCGGGTCCCAGCACGTGCGTGGCCATGTAGGAGAACGCATAGTCGGGAGAGGCGAGCGTATCCCCGTTCTGCACCATGATCGCATAGGCGCTCATGCCGATAAGCGCGGTGATGAAGCTCCAGAGGAACATCATGCCGCCCTGGGCGAGGAAGGCCCGCCGCGCGACCTTCTCGTCCCGCGACGTGTAGATGCGCGTGCGGTACGTGGGCGTGCCGAGCACGCCCATCACCGTGGAGAACACAAGAGCGAGCGCGGCCATCGCGCCGTAGCTGCCCAGGCCGTAGAAGCCCATCGCGCCCGCCTTCCCGTGTTCGGCAAACGTCCGGGCGATCGTCTCGTAGCCGCCGGCCAGGGGAATGGCCTTGATGGCGATGAAGGTGAAGCCGCCGACGATCGCGCAGAACTGGACGACGTCCGCCTTGACGACGGCCACGTAGCCGCCGATGAACACGTACGCCCCGAATCCGCAAACGGTGATCAGCTTGCACCAGGCCGGATCGAGGCCCAGGACGTACGAGAGGTACTTCGAGCCGCCGTTGACGTGATTGCCGATCCAGACGATCTCGATGACGAACATCATGAAGCCCATCAGCTTGCGCACGCGCGCGTCGCCGCCGTAGTAGTACTGCGCCTCCTCGCTCATCGTGATGAAGTTCTTGCGCCGGATCGACACGAAAGTCGTGATGAGCAGAAGCCCGAGCGCGCTGCCGAGGCCGAAGATCGCGCCGCCCCAGCCGGCCTTGAAACCGTCGCCGATGGCGCCGATGGACGAGCCCGTGCCGATGATCGTGGCGCCGAGCGTGCAGAAGATGAGGAACACGTTCATGTCGCTGCCGCCCGTGAGGAACTTCTCGCCCTCGCGCTTGCCGCGGCTGCCGAAGAACCCGACGCCGATGACGAACGCCATCCACGCGAGGAACCCGCCGAGGAAGAGCGGTATGTATTTGGGATCTAGCATGGTCCTTGCCCGATGCT
>JAFRSR010000358.1 GCA_017427485.1 Kiritimatiellia bacterium | reverse complement strand
GGCGCGCGCGCGTACGTGGGGGAGGACGCCGCCCTGCGCGCCGTCGAGGAGAACGACGCGGACCTCGCGTTCGTGGCGACCGTGGGACTCTCCGGCCTCGCGCCGACGCTGGCGGCGATTGAGAAGGGCATGACGGTCGCTCTCGCCACGAAGGAGGTGCTCGTGGCGGCCGGCGCGCTCGTGACGGCGCGCGCGCGGGAGAAGGGCGTGCGCATCCTGCCCGTGGACAGCGAACACAGCGCGATTTTCCAGTGCCTTCAGTCTTCTGGCCGCGCGCCAATTGACCGCCTCGTTCTCACGGCGTCGGGCGGTCCGTTCCTGGATGGCCCCGCCGACCTCTCAGCCGTCACGCCGGAGCGGGCGCTCGCGCACCCGGTGTGGAAGATGGGCCCGAAGGTCACGGTGGATTCCGCGACGATGGTGAACAAAGGGTTCGAGGTGGTCGAGGCGCACTGGTTGTTTGACGTGCCGTATGACCGGATCGACGTGGTGGTGCACCCCGAGTCGGTCGTCCACTCGCTCGTCACCTTCACGGACGGCGCCACGCTTGCGCAGCTCTCGCCGCCTGACATGCGCGTGCCCATCCAGTACGCGCTTTCCTGGCCGGACCGTCTGCCGGCCGCGCGCGCGCCGCTCGACCTCGCCCGGATCGGCGCGCTCACGTTCCGCGCGCCGGACGAAGGCCGCTTCCCGTCCCTGCGCATCGTGCGTGCGGCAGCGGAGGCTGGGGGCACGCGGACGGCCGCGCTTTCGGCGGCGGACGAGGTGGCCGTCTCCCGTTTCCTCTCGGGCTCTATTTCGTACACGGACATCCCGCGGCTGGTCGCGGACGCGGCGGACGCCGCGCCGGACCTGCCGTGCGACTCAGTTGAAAACATCCTCGCCGCGGACGCGGCCGGAAGAAAGTTGGCAGAAGAATGGAATTCCTGATTACCGTGCTGGCGATCGTCGCCTGCATCCTCCTGTTCTCGTTCGCGATCTTCATCCACGAGTTCGGGCACTTCCTCGCCGCGAAGCTGCTGGGCTTCCAGGTGGACACGTTCTCGATCGGCTTCGGCCCCGCGCTCTGGAAGAAGACCTATAAGGGCGTGGAGTTCCGCGTCTCCGCCATCCCGTTCGGCGGCTACGTGGCACTGCCGCAGCTCGACCCCGCCGGCACGGCGGGCGTGCAGGGATCCAAAACGGAAGGCAATGCCGCAGGTGGTACGCCGGTTGCGCCGATGGCGAACTGGAAGAAGATCGTCGTGGCGTTCGCGGGGCCGTTCGGCAACATCGTGCTGGCGGTCGCGCTCGCCTTCCTTCTCGCCTCCGCCTCCAATGCGCATTTCGGGGAGACCCCCGCCAGAATCGGTGCGAAGATCGATCGCTCGGCCGACCTCGGCGCATTGCAGGAAGGCGACCTCGTGCTGTCCGTGAACGGCAATCCCGTGAAGTCATGGACGGAGTTCCAGACCGAAGCGCTGATTGCGGGCGAGCGTACGGTGCGATTCGAAGTCGAACGCGACGGTACGAACGCGGTTCTGTCGGTCACGCCGCGGTTGTTCTTCGACAAGAGCATGGAGAAATGCCTCATTGAGCCGTATGTGGAGCATACCACCGAGATAGACGATCTGGTGAAGGATGGTCCGGCCGACCAAGGTGGAATCAAGGTCGGCGACCGCGTGTTGTCCGTGGGCGACACGCCCGTGAAGACATGGCGGGAACTCAAGAAGGCGGTACAGGCCGCTGGTGCGCACGAGACGCGGTTCGTCGTCGAACGCGGCGGCACGAACGTGGTGCTTTCCCTCACGCCGCAGCTCGACAAGGAGACGGGCGCCTGCCTCATTAAGGCCGTTTCCCACGCCAAGGCCAAGTACATCGCCCCGTGGATGCCCGACCGCAGCCCGTTCCGGCAACTCGCATGGGACCTGGGGTCGATGGCGCGCGTACTCAAGGCGCTCGTCACGCCGAAGGAGTCCCGCGCCACCGCGAAGTCCCTCGGCGGCCCCGTGATGATCGCGGAAGGGCTCTACCACCAGGTACGCCACGACCGCTGGGATGCGATCGGGTTCCTGCGGTTCCTGAACGTGAACCTCGCCGTGCTGAACCTCCTGCCGATTCCCGTGCTGGACGGCGGGCTCATCCTCTTCTCGCTCATCGCGCTCATCTTCCGCCGTCCCGTGCCGCGCAAAATCGTGGACGGTCTTTCCATGGTGTTCATGTACCTCTTCCTCGCGCTCATGATCACGCTTGTGTGGCGAGACGTGGCGCGCAGCCGCCGTCGGCACAAGGCGGTGGAGGAACGTGAGAAACAGTTCTTGCTCGAGGTCCAGCAGCGGATCCGGGCAGAGCAGTTCAAGCCGGCCTTCGACCTGGGTACGCTGCCCGAACCCGACGGTGGGGCGCGGCCTCCGGACGCGCCGGCGGAGAAATAACCCATGTTTACGCGCACCCAGACGCGCGAATTGCGTATCGGGGGCTTGCCGCTCGGCGGCGGGGCGCCGGTCTCGGTGCAGACGATGGCTACCGCTGACCCGCATGACGCGGCGGCGCTCGCCGCCCAAATCGCGCGCTGCGCCGCGGCGGGCGCAGACCTCGTGCGCCTGACGGTGCCGGATGTTGACGCCGCGCGCGTCCTCGGCGAGGTGCGCAAATCCTCCCCTGTGCCGCTCGTGGCGGACATCCATTTCGACTATCGGTGCGCGCTTGCGGCCATTGAGGCGGGCGCGGACGCCCTGCGCCTCAACCCCGGCAACATCGGCGGCGCGGAGAAGGTGCGCGCCGTGGCGCGCGCGGCGCAGGCGAAGGGCGTGCCGATCCGCGTGGGCGTGAACGGCGGGAGCCTCGAGAAGGACGAGACGCTCGTCTCGTCCGCGCTCAAGCATGTGAAGCTGCTGGAGGACGAGGGTTTCCGCGACATCGCGATTTCGGTAAAGGCAAGCGACGTGCCGCGCACGGTGGCGGCCTATCGCGAGCTCGCGGAGCGGACGGACTGCCCGCTCCACCTCGGGGTGACGGAGGCAGGCACGTTCCTGCCGGGCACGGTGCGCTCTTCGGTTGCGCTCGGCATCCTGCTCGCCGAAGGCATCGGCGACACGATCCGCGTGTCGCTCACGGACGAGCCGGAGCGCGAGGTGAAGGTGGGGCTGGAGATCCTCCGCGCGCTGGGCCTGCGCGCGCCGGGGCCGTCCGTGACGAGCTGCCCCACGTGCGGCCGCACGCGCGTGGACGTGCGCCGCGTGGCCGAGGAGGTTGAAGCCGCACTGGAACGTTATCAGCGCACGCACGCGCACACGGCACTGCCGCACGTGGCCGTGATGGGGTGTGCCGTGAACGGGCCGGGCGAGGCGAAGGGCGCCGACGTGGCGCTCTGCGGCGGCAACGGCGAGTTCCTGCTCTACGTACACGGCCAGCCCGTGCGCAAGGTCTCTCCCTCCGAAGCTGTCGCCGCCGTCCTTTCGGCGATTCAGTGTTAACGAACCGCGAACCGCGAACCACGAACCACGAACCACGAACCACGAACAATGTGGTATACTGTGCGCATGAAAAAAACGATTTTGCTGGTGGTGGCCGTCTGTGCGGCCTTCCTGATGTTCGGCGCTGAAGACGCCATGAAGACCCCGCGGCTGCGGGACGTGCGCCTCAAGGGCGTGCCCGCGGCAAAGATGAGCGACCTCTTCCGCGAGCGCCTGACGGGCGACTTCGCGAAGCTGAACGTGTTCGCCGAGGCGCGGCGCGCGTTCATCGACCGCGACGACGACTGCAAGGGACACGGCGGCGTGTGGCGCGGCGAGTTCTGGGGCAAGCAGATGCTCTCCGCCGCGCGCGTGGCCGATTACCTCGCCGACCCGACGTTCACGAAGTTCGTGCAGGAGGAATGCCATCGCCTGATGGCCACGCAGGACCCCGACGGCTACCTCGGCAGCTACAAGGACAAGGAGCTCGTCTCCATCGTCGACCCCGAGCAGACGCGGAAGACCTACGGTTGGTACCCGGTCTGGAACATCTGGAACCGCAAGTATGCGATGTGGGGCATGCTGATGGCGTACAAGGCGACGGGCGACAGGGAGATCCTCGCCTCCGTCGAGCGTCAGATGAAGCAGCTGATCGGCATGCTGCACCGCCGCAACCTGAAGCTCCACGACACGGGCACGCTCACGATGCACGGTCTTCCCTCTATGTCGATCCTCAAGCCGCTCGTGATGCTCTACGAGGAGACGGGCGACCGCGCCTACCTCGACTTCGCCGCCGAGATGCTGCCCGACTGGGACCGCGCCGACGGCGAGTGCCCCAACTTCTTCAGGAACGCGACGCGCGAGCCGCTCCACGAGTGGTATCCCGACCCCGGCGACTGGGCGAAGACGTACGAGTTCCTCAGTTGCGTGGACGGTCTCGTCGAATACTACCGCGCGACGGGCGACGCACGGTGCCTCGAGACGGCGAAGGCGATCCGCGACAACCTCTACCGCAATGAGCTGAACGTGTTCGGGTCCGTCGGCTTCGGCGACAAGATCATCGGCGCGTCGCTCTACTGCAACGCGCTCA
The DNA here is from genome assembly GCA_017427485.1 of Kiritimatiellia bacterium. Lineage (GTDB taxonomy): Bacteria > Verrucomicrobiota > Kiritimatiellia > RFP12 > UBA1067 > RUG572. The sequence continues at coordinate 1,053 of JAFRSR010000358.1, read as the reverse complement.
ACGAGGTCTGCGACGTGATCCACTGGATCCGACTCAACGTGGACCTCTTCCTCGTGACGGGCGACGTGAAGTACCTCGACATCGTGGAGGTGGCGTATTTCAACGGCTACCTCGCCGGCATCTGGCGCGGCGGCGCGTGGGGGCCGTTCTTCATCCGCGGGCACAAGCGCCACACCGACCAGCGCCAGTGCGGCTACGCCTACAACCACTGCTGCGTCAACAACCTGCCGCGCACGTTCATGGACATGGCCTCGGTCACGGTCACGCGCGACCGCGCGGGGACGTTCCACGTCAACCTCTACCAGGACGCGTCGGTGAAGCTGGACGGCGTCCGCTTCGAGATTGCGGGCAACTACCCGGTCGGGAACGTCGTGAAGGTGTCGGTGAGCGATTCGGCCGCCAAGGTCGAATTCCGGAAGCCGGACTGGTGCCCGAAGATGGATGTCGCGAAGACTTCGGACGGCTATACGCTCACGTTCGACATGAACACGCGCGTCGTCGACCGCCTCGCGGCGCGTCCGGAGACAGACAAGGTCGCCCGCGAGAAGAGCTGGGCGTTCAGACGCTATCCCGACGACCGAAATGCCAACCGCGACCTCGTCCCGAGCTACCGTACGCAGCCGGCCGCCTACGTGATGCACGGACCGCTCGTCCTCGCCAAGTCGCGCGTGATCGGCAACGCCCCCGCCGAGTTGGAGGTCGAGTCGAGCATCAACGGAAAGGGTTACCGCGCGCAGGCAACGCCGCTTCCGGGCGATGGCCTCACCTGGGGTCTTTGGCGGCTCGAGCTTACGAAGGACGGCGCGCCGACGATCTCCACGAAGGTCTGCGACTTCCAGAGCGGCGGCGACATGAACTGCGGCTCCGGCGGCAATCTCTTCTCAATCTGGTTCTAACCCTCCGAGGAAAGCAATGAAAAACATCCTGATCGCAATCTGTACCGCATTCGTCCTGCCCGTTGCCGCGGCGTTGCACGCCGTGGAGGGGATTTCCCCGACCGTCTACTACGGGGCCGAACACGCCGTGACGGCCGGCGACACGACGGCCGAGCTC
>JAFRSR010000357.1 GCA_017427485.1 Kiritimatiellia bacterium | reverse complement strand
ATTTCTTCACTCTGCGCCCCAGAGTAAAAACTTGCGAAGATCGGTAGTTTCACTTGGACTTCGGGAGGTGCCCGAAGCAAAGAAGAGCGTCGGTCGGAGCAGGAAAGGAAAAGAAAAATGAAGAAGATTATGTTTGTCGCGGCAGTTGCCGCAGCCCTCGCCGCATCGGCGGACGGCCTTCAGTCCTCCAACACGGTGGGCTATGGCCAGAATGGTATTCGTTCTGGATATAGTCTCGTCACGGCCCAGTTCTCGGGTATCGGTGGTACTTCTGCACCTCTTGACGCTCTTTCCGCTATAGGTGATGAGGCTTCCGATAATGTGGCATTGTCCACTGTTGACGAGTTTGGTACGGCCATTGATACGTACACTTGGAATGACTGGGCCGCTGCAACACCTTGTTGGGTGAATGATTCCTACGAGCCAGTTACAGGTGTAACGGTAACTCCTGGTATGGCATTCTGGGTTAGTGGTTCGTCTAATTCACAGGGAGTTCAGTCAGCTGGTGAGGTTGGCGTTGAAGATGTTGTGGTGTCATTGCGTTCTGGTTATACGTTGGTTGGAAATCCATTCCCCGTCTCAATCGCACTGCAAGATGTTGTGGCAGGTGGAGATGAGGCCGCTGATAATGTGGCTTTGTCTACAATTGACGAGTTTGGTACGGCCATTGATACGTACACTTGGAACGACTGGGCCGCTGCTGAACCTTGCTGGGTGAATGATTCCTATGAGCCCGTTGAAGGTGTAACCTTTGCACCTGGCGAGGGGTTGTGGGCTGGTGGATCGAACAATTCTCAGTATGTTCGTTTCCCCGCTCCTGAATTGTAAGGCTTTTAGTGTGTAGCATTGTGTTACATGCTGAATAAAAAAAGGAAAAAGAAAATGAAGAAAATAGTTGTTGTATTAGCGTTGGCATTGACAGCGTTTGCTGCGAATGCTGCGTCGGTCAAGTGGAACGCCGCAAACATCTACGGGAGCGACGGGACTTCGAAGTTCACGGGCGATGTCACGCTCTTGTGCGTGCAACTCTCTGACTTCTCGTCTACTGTAACGGCTTCTTCTACAGGTGCCATTGCGGCAACCACAGTCGCGTTACCAGATGCAACGGCGGGAACGTATTTGGACTTCTACATTACGTTTACTGACAATGGTAAAACGTTCACCTCGGAGACGAAACACATTGCGATTCCGACTACAGCTACACCTGCTACTGCCAACTTCGGCAACATGACCTCTCAGACGCAGAATGCCTCCAACTGGGGCGGCGGCGTTCCTGAGCCGTCGAGCGCGCTCCTGCTCCTCATGGGCGGTGCGATGCTCGCGCTGCGCCGTAAGCAGAAGTAAGAAAGGCTGTCGCACGTCAGTGTGACTATCGAGGAATGAAGCGGCATAGATCCCGCTTCTGCCAAGCAAGGCCCGTCCGCATGTGCGGGCGGGCCTTCAAGTCAAACGGATGACGAAGAAACGGCGGCTGCCATGACTTTCACAGTAACCTACAGGGACTCCGATGGCGTACGGCGCGACAAGACCGTTGATTCCGGGAATCGCGCGGAGTGCATGGCCGCCTGCCGTGCCCAGGGCATCACGCCTTTGTCGATCCGGGAGGGCGCGTGCGCTTCCCATCGCCGCGCGGTAAAGTCGCGTCGCGCCGTTCTCCTTCTTCTAGCAGTCCTGCTGGTTGTGTGTGCCGGTGCCGTATGGTGGTTTTTGAGTCGGCGCGAGGAGGTTCCGCAGCCCGCAGAGGCACCTCAAAGGGTCAAGCGGACCACTCCGGATGTAAAGCGCCCCGAACGTCCCAAGCGGAAAGACGAAGTCCAGACGGCGGCCGTTCATGTCGCCGAAGCGCCCAAGCCCGTCAGGATCGATCCGAACGCTCGTCCGGAGAAGGTCGGCGAAACGGTTAACGGCTACATCAAATTGCCGTCGGGGCGCCTCCACAAGGTGGTGGGAGTCGTGACGAACAATTCCGCGCAGGTCATGCGCGGGAAGTACGCCATATTCGAGTACAATTGCGACAACGAAATTGCCTGTTATCTGTCGCTCAAGCCGGGGGACGCGATTTTCGGGACGATGAAGTACAACGGGAGATTCAAGGAGGAGTTCCTCAAGTCGCTTGAAACGCCCATTGTCATCAATCCAGACGACTCGGAAGAGGACAAGGCCCTCAAGCGCAGCGTGCGCGAGGCCAAGATCCAGTTGAAGGCGGCGTTGGACAACGGCGAGGACATTGAGAAGATCATGTCGGACACGCGCAGGGAGCTTCAGGACATGGCACGTTACAAGATGGATTTAAAGAGGCATCTCTATGACTTGCAGCGGGATGGCAAGGTCAAGACGGTGGAAGACCTGCAGGACGTTGTGGACGCCGCGAACAGGATGTTGGAGGAGAAGGGAATCGCGCCGATGAAGTTCGGTCCGCTTGTCCGGCAGAAGATGCTCATGGAACTTCAAAAGGAAAAGGAGTAGAAGATGTTTAGGTTGATCGTCCTGTTGACGGCCGGAACCGTCATGTTTTCTGCGGGCGCAGCGGAGCCGCCGCCTTTCGACCTCAAAAAGAAAGCCGTAACGCCTGAGGAGAAGGCGCAGAGGAAGGCCTATTTCCAGAAGCGCTTTCTTGAACATACAGGAGGGAAGATCCTCCGTCCAGGAACCCGTCTGGGGAAAGTCGTGTATGTGGACTGCCAGAAGCGAGCTGATAAAACCTGGTTGGAAGCGTCTGCCAACTACATGGCCGAATATTCCAAGTTTAACGTGTCCGTGGAAGATGGCACATTTGACCTTGCCTCGCCGCAGATTCACGGCAATGCGTCCCTGTTCGTCGTGGACGACGAACGGCTGCCGCCTTTGCTGGTAGCTCCAGAAAGCAGATGGGCGATGGTGAACGTTGCATCGCTTGGGAAAGACGTCAAGCCGTCATTTTTCAAGGCGCGAGTCATGAAGGAGCTTACGCGCGGTTTCTGCTTCCTCTGCGGTTCAAGCAACTCGCAATTCCCGCGGGCTTTGACAGGCGGTGTGGCGCAGGCGTCCGATCTAGACCGATTCCCGGATCATATGCTTCCCGTGGACATCGAGAAGCGCATGGTGGGGTACATGGAAGCATTCGGCGTAACGCCGGCGGTCGAGTCTACCTACCGTCAGGCGTGCAAGGAGGGATGGGCCCCGCCTCCGGCGAACGATTATCAGAGGAATGTCGCAGAGGTTGTTGCAAAGGAAAAGGCTGAGACGCTCAAGGGGCCGAAGGCTCCGCGCAAGATCCTGTTCGATCCGAAAAAGGGCGAATAGTGAGATTCGTTTACGAATATCGGACGAGTGACAACGTGCGGCATGACGGGGAGGTTGCTGCACCAGACCGCGAGGCGGCCTTCAGGAAGCTGAAGGAGGCTGGAATCAAGCCGGGGCGGTTGATTCCTGCTCCGGGTGTTGTTAATGCCATTTTGGGCCATTGGAAACTCTGGCTGGCGGTAGGGGGGCTGGTGGCTATCGTGCTGGTTGCGGCTGCCGTTATCCGACAGGATCGCATCACGATACGTACAATGGCGGAAGAAACGCCATATGCGGATGCGGATGGATTTGCCAAGCCAATCGAACGTCGCCAGATATGGGGCGACGAGGCCGTGATTGCCATTGCCGCACGTAAAAATTGGCGTATTGTATTCGAGAATCCGGCAGATCGCCTGCTGGCGCTTTTTGCAGAACCCGGAGTGGGGCTTTCCATGATGCCGCGTCTCCCGGAGACGCTGAAGTCCGACATGGATCGCGCGTTGGCAGAGCGATTTAGGATTGTGCCAGATGAACTTGACGAATACAAGCAGATAAAATGCATTGTAGAGGGGATGAAGTCCGAACTACGCACCTATATGGCGGCAGGTGGCACGTTAGAAGGCTATATTCGGCGTCTGATGCGGCGGCAATCTGAGGAACGAGATTATCTGTTGAACGCAAGTGCCGAACTGGGCCGGCAGATTGAAACTGGCGCCGACCCTGTAAAGGCATGGGAGGAAATGAACCACAAAATGCGAGAGCAGGGGCTTCCCGCTCTTCCGATGCCAGAAGTGAGATAAAAAATCACGAGGACATGGATGGGCGATCTACTCCTCGATGTCGAGGGACATCTGGTAGGAACGGAGCGCATCGGGCAAGGCTAGCGGGTAGATGCCCATCGCCTGAAGTTGCGCATTCGCCTTGAGCCAGTAGGCGTAGGCGGCCTTGAGGGAATCCCGCCCGCCGGGAGACCGGGCATCTTGCCCGTTCAACATCTCAGCGAGGCGCTTTTCGGCGTTCTCCCGGTATGAAATCTCCAGCCGCTGGCGCTTCTCCAATTCGGCAAGATACTGTTCAACCGTTCCGCCACCGGCGATGTAGGCGCGCATTTCGCGCTTCATGCCCGAGACGATGCGCTTGAGGTCGACAACCTCCGTGAAGTCGGTGGAGGCAATGCGGATCGGCTCGCGCAGGCAGGCGGCAAACTCGGCGTCCGTGGGCTTCGCGCCCTCCGATGCTGCAACGGTCCGCCCCGGTTCGGCGAAGCGCGCCAAGAGGCGTTCTGCGGTGTTTGTGAAGATTGTATCACGGCCGACCTCGATTCGCCTTCTATCGCCGGGGATGGTCTGGCGCGGAAGTGGCGTGGCCACGCTCACCGTCACCGCTCCTTGCGGGGTCATCACCTGGTAGGGCGCGGCCTCCGGACGCGCCGCGCGCCCCGTCAACAACCACCAAGCGCCAACGCTCGCCGCGAGGATCGCCGCCGCCAAGATGGCGGCTCCCCATATCCAGCGGTCACGCTTGTCGCGACCATTTGGTAGGGCGCGCTCGCCGAGCGCGCCGCCGCTCTCCACAGCCGCCACAACCTTGATCGGCTTGATGCCCAACTCCGCGCGCACGCGCTCAAAAGCGGCATCTCGGCTTTCGGCTTCGATCTCCGCCGTCCGACGCTGCCCGTCGGAAGAGCGGTATGTGTAGGTGAAGAGCACGACCTATTTCTTCGCCTTGGGCGGCGGGATCAAAATCGGGTTCGTGGGGCCCCGCTCCTTGTCGGCTCTGACCTTCTGCCAAATCCCCCTTTGTATGTCGTTCGTAGGGGCAGGAGCCCAACCTTCCTGGCAGGCGCGGAGATAGGACGCCTGATGGATTGGTTCAACCCCCAGATTGTTCAAGTGCGCGATAATCTGATTGCGGGCCATTGGCGGGAAAGTGTCAACGGGAATGCGATCCAGATGCACGAGGCTAGTCACCGATTGCATCACTGCGCCTGCGTTCCCGCAGCCACAGACGAACATCAAGGCGCGGGATATCTCTTTTCTGGCACGCGCGGTGAGATGGTCCTCGGGAACATTTCCATCCCTGAGTGCCTTGACGTTGACAAACGCCCATCCCTCTTCCGGCGCGACGAGCATGCGCGGCAAGGTGTCGTCCTCGACCACATAGACGCCTGCCTGCGCCGCGTACTTCTTCAATTCGCCCTTTGCGTTGACAAGCATCGGCTTCGTTCCCTGAACCGTCTTGACGTCTATCTTGACGATCTTCGTCATGTTGGCGAACGGCTCGTCCATGATGTCCAGCGGAATCCCCTGCGCGGCAATCACAACCCGCACCGCGCCCTTACCTGTGTCTGGCTTGATAACCGATCCGCCGGTCTTGATGAAAATCAGTTTCCTCATGTACTCCTGCCGACTCTCCTTCGGCAAGGCCATGACCTCCTCTTTCGTGAGTTCACGCACGGCGGGGTCTGGTACCTCGCCCCACGACGGGGCCAGCAATCCGACCACCATCAAACATATCAGATAAATGTGCATCCGGTTCATTTTGTCGTCTCCTCTGAATTCTTTTCACGCATCTGGCGTAGTTTCTCGACCTTCTCGCGAATCTGGAACGGCGTGAGGAGCGGCTTGATTCTCTTCTCCCCGAGCATCTTGTTCGCGGCCGAGTAGTAATCTTCTATCTCCTGTTCAGATGCCCCTGACTTCTTCAGCTGCACAAGGTTCTTGATCATATTGTCGCGGAAGTCGGCAAGGGCATTGACCTCCGACCGGGCCTCCTCCATGATCTCGTCGAACTTCTCCCCCCGGTCCAGCGCCTGCCGCAACTGTTCCTTCACGTCTATCATCCGCTTCTTGCGGGCGATATCCTCTTCCGTGTCCTCTTCCGTGAACTCGATCTTCGCCTCCAGCGACTTGCGGAAGTCACGTTCGAGGAACCCCTTTGGAAAGCGGCCGATAATCCGGTGCCCCGGTTCTGCAGAGATGATTCGGTCGATCTCTTTCTCAGACGCGAACTTGAAGAGGCTTCGTTTCTCTGGCAACCGTTCCCCATTCTTGTATTTTCCTCCCGGCCTTACGGTTATGGGCTCCTTACCGTACTTTGCAATCAACCTTTCACGCCGCGTCATTGGCGCGTTCGTGACAACTGTCGGCGCATTCGTGACGGCTTCAACGGGGGACGGAGACGAGGGTTTCTTAGGAGCAGGCTTGGGCTCCAGATTGGGTTTAGCAGTGGCTGGTTTCGTTGGCTTTTCAGCAGGCGATGCGGTTGATGTGGTCGTTCCGCGACTGCCGAGCCACCACCACAGGGCGATTGCCATTACTACGGCAATCGCAACGAATAGGAGAAAGTGATGAGTAAATAGCCTTTGCTTGGGAGAGTGACCTGTAGCGCCTCTGTTACGCCCCTCTCTTACCCCCATGGGCGTAATCCCGCGCGCCTTGCATTCGGACAAACACGCAGCACGGTTGGCGGCCTCAATCTCGATCTCGGCCCTCGTGCCGTCCTTTTCTCGGTATGTGACAGTGAATGTCATCAGTTAAAAACTTGGTTGGGTAAACAAAGACCCGCCCGCACAAGCGGACGGGCCTTTTCATTGTTCGTACTTCGAGATTAGCCCTATTTAAACACTAGGAACTATACCCTCTGCACTCACCTTACTTCTGCTTGCGGCGCAGCGCGAGCATCGCGCCGCCCACAAGGAGCAAGAGACCGCTCGTCGGCTCAGGGACGCCACCGCCAGAAGTCTGCCAACCGCCAGAATCCCACTTCGACCCAGTCGAGGCGAAGTTCGCGCCAGTCGTGATGTTCAGCGTCTTCGTGCCAGAGGCAGCCGTTGTAAACGCGGCCTTGTCCATCTCAAGCGTTGCGGTTCCATCGTTCTTTGCGAGAACGGCTGAAATCATGTAGTCTGTTGAGGCTGCCGCAGTATACGAGAACGTACCCGAATAGGCACCAGTCGCATTGGCCGTGGTGGCGCTCATCTCATCGAGTTTCGTGGTTCCCGTTGCATCCCAAAGCATGACTGTCAACGTATAGGCAGTTGAGTTGGCAAGTGAATCGCCATTCTCGTCAGCGAAGCCATTAGCAACGGTTCCACTAGACCATTTGACTTGTGCCGCTTGGGCAAACCCGGCAATCACAGCGACTGCCAAGGCAAACATAATCTTTTTCATTTTCATTTTCCTTTTTTTGTCTCCAAGGAGAATCCCTCGGAGAAATTGTTACAGGGCCGCCGGGAAAGTCAACACAACCTCACCAGCACCAAAAGCTCCCAGAATGGCCTCACCGGCAGGAATCTCTACGTCACCAGCCGATTCGCTAAGGTCATCCGTCCACCAACCAGCAAGAGCCGCGCCGTATGTTGCCTCGTCAAGGAAGACATAGAAGTCAACGCCATCAGCCGTGTCAGGATCAATCGTCTGAAGGGTGTCTGACCCCGCATCAAATCCCTCGGCGGTAATCTCGCTCAAAGTGACAGTACGCGGAAGCGGATTAGGCACAATCACCATTGTCTTCCCCGTGAAGTCCATTTCAATGGGAGAAGTCGGGACCTCGCCCGCCGCTGTCAAGACAACCCCTTGTGCACCAAATGCACCAAGAAAGCCCGTACCGACATCGAACTCTGTATCATTAACAGATTCACTAAGGTCATCCGTCCACCAACCAGCAAGAGCCGCACCGTATGTGGCCGCATCAAGGTAGACGTAGAAGTCAACGCCATCGGCCGTGTCAGGATCAATTGTCTGAATAGTGTCAGAACCAGCATCAAACCCCTCTGCAGTGAAGTCACCGAGCTTGAAAGTGGTCGCACCAGTTGAGTTGAACGGCACGCCAACGCACACCATCGTCTTGCCAGAGAAATCTACAATGTTGTAACCAACACTGTTGGAGGATTCGATGCCATCGCCGAACGCGGCGAGGCCTGCGGCAACCGCCGCTGCAAACATGAGTTTCTTCATTTTTCGTTTCCTTTTCTGGGCGGCTCGCGCGGACGCTCGCCCTCCCGTTTTTCCCCAAATTTTGCTCTGGGGCGCAGAGTGAAGAAATAAAAGTACAAAAGTGAAAAAACATTGCCGATCTTGTTGTTTTTTAATTTCGCTGAAAACTTCGATGCAGTGATAAGTCATGCTTGACCGGATCATGGCTTGATGATATAATTTGAGT
>JAFRSR010000356.1 GCA_017427485.1 Kiritimatiellia bacterium | reverse complement strand
CCGTCCCTACCGCCGCACCGCATGGTAGGGCCGCCGTTCCATCGGCGGCCGCGACGGAGCGCGGCCCTCCCGTACGGCGCGCCGGGGACGGCTCGCCCCACCGCGGCGGCTCGCCCTACCGGATCGTGAAGACCAGGCCGCCGCGGGAGTCCAGCACGATGGTGTTGTCGCGCACGCGGCCGCAGACCTTCTCGTCCACCTCGCCGTCGATGACCACCGGCCAACGGGAGAGGTTGTGCTTCACCTGCGCGTCCGTCACCGTGACCGGCAGCACGAGGCCCTTGCGCGTCGCGTCGCCCACGCCGTCAACGTAGAGCGTGCCCTGCGCCGCCGGCGCGAAGCCCGCGAGCGTGCCCGACTGCGTGCCCATCTCCACGCGCAGACCACCCGCACGCGCGGCTGTGCCGCTTGCCATCGAGAGCGTCGCGCCTTCGGCCACCACGATCGCCGAACCGGCCGGGATGGCCGAGGCGTCCGCCCCGACGGGAATCGAGAGCGTCCCCGCCTCCACCACGGTGTCGCCCGTGTACGTGTTCGCGCCCGTCAAGGCGAGGGGCTTCGCGCCCTTCTTCACGAAGCCGCCGTCCGCCCCTTCCAGGTCAGGATCGTGCAGGAGCGGCTGGGCGATTGTGTAGGTGTCGCCCGCGAGGTATTCCGTCGTCACGACGGCGCCGTTCGTGGAGACGAGCACCTCGGTGAGGCCCGTCAGCGTGCGGTCCGCCGCCGCCGTTCCCACCGGCGCGTACATGCCGCCGTTCCAGTAGATGTAGGCCGAACCGCCTGCGAAGAAGCAGTAGTTTCCGGACGTGCTCGTGCTGAGGAATATCTTCTCCGCCTTCAGGATGCCGCCGTGGAGGTTGAGGCGCGACGTGCTGCCGTTGCAGCCCATGTAGATGTAGTTCGTCTCGTTGTAGAACCCGCCGTACATGTTGAGCGTGGCGTCGCACGCGCGGTTGAGCGTCTGCTTCCCGTTGTCGGCACTTCCGAGATAGCCCATGCGCGTGCCCTTCGTGCCGGACATGTCAAGATGGTTGTACGTGCCGCCGTACACGTTGAACGTGGCGTGCGGCGGGTTGACGCCCGTCTTGTTGTACGTCTGCCCGAAGCGCATCACGCCGAGGTTGTTCAGCGTGCCGCCGTAGAGGTTCGCCGTCGCCTGCACCGCCGTGTCGAAGTCCGAGAGGTCGTAGCAGAAGCAGAATGCCGAGAACGTCGCGTCACCGCCGTACTGGTTGTAGACGGAATACGTTGGAATCAGGTGTCCGCCGGCGTCCTTCCCGCGGTTGAACGTGTGGCCGAGGTAGAACCAGCCGCCCCGCACCGTACCGGAATGGATCGTGAACGCGGCGTAGTTCGTGGTGTAGCCCCAGCCGCGGTCGTTCGCGCCGACGAAGCTGTCGAGTCCCGTGCCGTTGTTGGAGAGGTGGAACAGCGCGTTCGGTCCGGCGAGGCACACCTCGCCCTCGTCGATGCAGAGGGCGCCGCTGCCCTGCTTGGTGGACGAGTCGCCGTTGGACGGCCAGTACCAGTTCGCGCCCGTGTTGTTCCAGCTCGTGTTGCGTCCGCTCCGTCCGATCGTGGTCGTGGCCGCGCCGGACGAGGAGATCGTCAGCCGGCCGGGGCCCGTCTTCATCACGCCGCCGGTCACGGTGTTGAACTGGCCGGCCACGGTCAGGTCTCCGTCGATGCGCAGGATGGAGGCGAGGTTGTTGTTGTTGTTCGGGTTCGTCGTCAGGTTCATCGTGGTCGTCGCCGTCGGGCCGGTGTAGTGGAACGTGCCCGCGCCCACCGTGAGTGCCTTGCCGTCGAGCGTCGAGACGTCGTCCATCTCCAGCGTGCCGGAGTTCACCCACACGCCCGTGCCCTGCGCGATCCGGCCCTTGAACACGGTCGTGCCGCCGCCGGACACGGGCGTGTTCACGCGCAGCGGACGCTTCGGATCCGTCGTCACCGTGCCCGTCACCGTCACCCGCGCGCCGTTCGTCGGGTAGATGCCGATCGCGCCCGTGTTGCCGCCGTTCGCGTCCGTCTCGTTCGAGCGGATGTAGACGTCGTCCGTCACGAGGTCGTTCGCGACCACGTGCGTGCCGCTCTCGGCGAAGATTCCGGGGGCCACGCGGAAGTCCGTGTGGTTGAAGTTGATCGCGCCGCCCGCGAGCGAGTAGCCCGCCGCGGCGTCCGCGCCGCGCAGGTTGATCTGCCCCACCGTCGGCGCGGCGTCCACGTTCACCGGCACGGACGCCGCCGTCGCCGGCTGGAAGGAGGCTGGCGCGTTCGTGCCGTCCGGCGGCACCGCCCCGTCCCAGTTGGCGCCCTCGCTCCAGTCGCCGCCCGCCGACACGCTCGTCCACACGGCCGCGTTCGCGTCCGTCGGCGCGATCGTCACCTTCACCACGCGCCAGCCGTCGTATGCGCCGCCGGACACGTCCTCCTTCACGTAGGAGAAGGACTTCTCGGGGAAGCGCTCGTTCGCCACGAACATCTCAAGCGGAACGTTCGCCTCTTGGTCGGGCTTGTAGTAGAGGACGGGATACGTGCCGTCCTGGATGCCGTACAAGTTGCAGCAGCCGCCGCCGCGGTGGAACGACACGGTGACGGGCGACAGCACGGCCACGTGTTCGGACGCGGAGACGCCCGCGCTCTGCGTACCCGCCACGCTGTCGAGCGTCACGGGCTCCGTGGCGCCCGCCGTGCCCAACGTGATGTCCTTGAAGCCCATCACGCCGCCGGAGGCGCGCAGGCCGCAGGACGCCTCGATGATGAACCTCTTCGTCAGGAGGTCGGTCCAGCCGTTGTCGACGCCGAGGATGGAGCCGTTTGCGACGCGGAACGGCCCCGTGAACGTGCTGCCGCTCGACGTGTCGCGGACGATCACCGTGTTGCCGCCCGTCAGCAGGATGCCGCCATCCTCCCCTGCGCACGCGGGATCGTGCAGGAACTTGAGGCGCAACTCGAGGATG
>JAFRSR010000355.1 GCA_017427485.1 Kiritimatiellia bacterium | reverse complement strand
TTCGTGGCGCCCTTCACGAGCGTGAACGGCGCGACGCCCGGTTTCTTGATCTCCCAGCCGCCCTTCGCCGAAAGCCCCTGCCAGCCGGGCAGCGCCACGAGGGTGCGGAGCGCGCAGTCCTTGTCGTCGCCGAAGCGGATGTTGCCCGCCGGGGCGAGCGTGACGTCCATGGAAAAGGCGCGAAGCGCCGCCACCGCACCGACCACAACGCCGGCGAATCTGATGTTCATGTCCGAGACTCCTTCTTGAAGGTGAAACGTTGCTCCTTACGGATCACAGGTGCTCCAGAAGACGCTCGCGGAGGCGGGAGACGTCGTCTTTCGTGAAGCCGAGTTTCAGGAAATACGCCTCGGCCTTGTCGGCCAGGGTCGCGCCCGGGTATTCCTTCAGCTTCTTAACCGCGGAGCCGAACCACTGCTGGTGCTTGGCGTCGCTCACGCCCCCGACGAAGCCGGTCGTGAGGTAGTCGCGCCAGAGCTCGTCCTCGGGAACGCCGAGAAGCGCCTCGAGGAGCATCGCCACCGTGCCCGTGCGGTCCGCGCCGCCGATGCAGTGGAACACGATCGGGTAGCTGTTGTCGTCCATGAACACGGCGAAGACCTTCTTGTTGATGGCCAGCCCCGCCTCGCTGAAGGCGCCAGTGTAGCCGCTGTACGAGATGTGGACCCACTTGACGGACGGCCCGAGCGGAGATCCCGTCATGCCGTAGCACTCGTTGTCGGTCCGCAGGTCGATGTCGGTGCGGATGCCGTAGAACGAGAGGATCCGCGCCACCTCGCGGTCGGACAGGCGGCGCTTGCCGGGCGCGAAGCACGTGCGCTTCACGAGCCCGTTCCTCGAGGGATGCGACGACAGCTTCTCGCCTCTGGCGAGTCTCCGGTGCAGCTCGCGTCCGGGATGCCCCATCTTCACCAGCTCGCCCTTCTTCTCGAACTCGAGGATCTCCTCGTTCGTGTAGTATTCCATGGGCGCGTTGGAGTTCAGCCCCGCGGTGCGGTAGACGAGCCCCTGGCGGATGCGGCGTCCGTCGAGCCCGCGGCGTCCGCCGATGTCGCGGCAGTTGCTCGTGCCCGTCATGCGGACGAGGCGCGGGATGCAGTCTTCGGTCTTGAAGCGGCTGACGAGGCAGTCGTTGCTCGCGGCGACCGTCCATTCCCACTCCGTGCCGATGTCGAGGCTGTCCACCTCCACGCAGTTCGTGGCGACGACCTGCGCGAGCGCGACCTTGCCGTCCGGCAGCCGGCGCACGGTCACCTGGTACTCCTTCGCGTCGCCCTTCCACTGCAGCTTGATCGGGACGGGGGTCGATCCCCGGCTTCTCAGCTCCTTCGCGTTCGCCGCGCCGTCGAAGTACTTCTCGCATTCGGCCCATGGCGCCTGGGAGTAGCGCCGCTGGATCGTGTGCAGCTGGCGCACGACCGCGTTGCTCGCGGGCGCAACCAGCTCGATCTGCGCCGGAAGGGCGAGGGCGGACGCCGCCACGCAGAATCCGCAAATCCTTTTTCCGTTCATTTTCTGTCTCCTTGGGATGTTTACCTGAACAAGATGGTCATGCCGCCGCCGGCGATGCGGAACGCGCCGCCGCCGGTCACGTAGCTCACGCTGCCCGTGGCGTGCCGCGAGCCGGCCCGCAGGGGCGTGTTGCCCAGCCAGCCCTTGGCGAACACCTGCGTGACGCCGGCCGGGATGTCGATCGTGCCGCCCTCCGCGAGGTGCAGCACGGCGACGTCCTTGTTGAACGTGTTCGCGGAGGCGATCTTCAGCGTCCCCTCCGCGCCAACCGTCACGTTCGTGCCGTTGAGCCACGACGACGCCGCGTTGAACGCCAGCACGCCGCGCGTGACGGTGATGTCGCCGTACGACGCGCTCTTCACGCCGGTCAGCTGGCAGATGTTGTCCTTCGCGATCGTGTTCACCGCAAGCCCCACCCATCCGGAGAACTTCGTCTGGTAAAGACACTTCGAGCTGGTTTCGGCGGACGTGCCGCCCGCCCTCATCTCGAGCGTGGCGGGATACGTGCCGCTGATCGTCAGCCCCCTGCAATCGTTCAGGTAGCCGATCTGCTGATGGGTCGAGCCCAGGAGGAGAGACCCGGTGCCCGAACTCCTGAACCATGCGTTCGTCGTCAGCGCATCGTCCACCAGCGTTTCATAGACGACGTTGTTTGCCACTTGGAAACCGCCGGACATGCAGTTCCCCGTACAGGCAAACTCAACCTTCATGTTTTCGCTGTCAATCGCAAGGCTGCGCTTCGTGCCGCCGTTTCCGACAAGGGAGAGCGGTCCCTCGAAGCGGAAGACGGCTGGGCCGTACGCATTTCCCTTCGTGTGAAGGTTCCTGAAACGCAGCGTATAGTCGCTCCCCGTGCCAAGGCCAATTGTAGTACGCCCTTTCCTGAACACAAGCGCCGCGCCGTCGTCATTCTCAAACACCTCGCTTGAACCCATCAGCACCCCCTGCTCGAAGATGTTGGTGGTGCCGGGGGCCACGGACAACCAGTGGTAGTCCTCATCGACGGACACGCCGGTGCCGCCCGGAACGAAGCGTAGGTTGCAGACGGTGTTGCTGAGGTACAGGTAACCGCGCGTGGTGACGCCGGCGGCGCCGACGCGCTTCCAGTCGAGAATCAGGTCGTTCGCATTGTCGGGCGTGCCGATCATGCCGCTCATGCGCGCGTGCACGTTCGTGATCCGGATTCCTCCGGCGAAGTCGGGAAGCCCCGCGAACTCAATTGTCCCGAAACCATCGGTGACGAGCTGGGTGCTGCCGGTGATGCCGCCGGTGATGCGCAGCGTCTCGTTCGTGTTGACCACGAACCGCTCCTTCCCGCCTCCGATGATCTCGATGGGCACGGAAATCTCCGTCGTCCGCGCCGCTGCGCCCTCCGCCGCCTTCACGCACGTGAACGCCGTCCCGCCAACCGTGGCGATCGACGAAGAAGCGTTGAGCGGCGCCAGCGCGAAGCCCGGCGCGGGCGCGTCGAACGTGAGTCCGGCGACCCACATCGTACCGTCCACAAGGGCGCGGGAACCCGCGGAGAACACGGGGACGTACTGCATCGTGGAGAAGTCCGGCGTCTCGCCGCCGAGATCCCAGTTCCCCGCCGTCGACGTCTTCTCGTCCGTGCCCTGCGCGATCCACGCGAGATCCGAGGCGCCGCCGGACCCCGTGGCGGCCAGGATCGTCACGTTGGCGCCGAGGTTGGCGAGATTGGCGGACGTATACCTGCCGATCGGACGCTGCACCCCGTCCACGGTCAGCGACTTCACAATCCAAGTGACGGGGCTTGCGGACGTGATCTGCGCGTCCGATCCCGTGATGGACAGCGTCGCCAACGCGTCGGTGAACGGCGCGGCCGCGCCGGAGCCGAAGGACAGCGCGCCGGTTCCGGAAAGGTCCACGGACTTGACGCCGGCCAGCGACCCGGCCAGCGTGGAGTTCACGAGCAGGCCGCCGCCCGACACGGTGACGGCGGGAACGGACGCGAACGTGGCGGTGCCGCCCAGCTCGAGTTCGCCGCCCGTCACGGTGATGTTGCCCGTCGTGAGGCTTGCGCGGTCCAGGAACGTCTGCCTGTACGTCGACGGCGCCGCAAGGAGAACGTTCACCTTGTTGTTCACCGCCACGTAGCAGGTAGCCGACGTGTCGGCGGCACCCGTGATCTTGAGCGTCGCGGCAGTTCCCGTCGTGTTGCGGATCTCGTAGCCGACTGCCGTGCCACGGGGCCAGGCGTCGGACGAGATCGACTTGAACGTCTGGGTGAACGAGCCCGCCCCGGACCGGTTCAGGTTGATGTAGCTCGTCTCGGAACTGTAATTGCTGGAAGCGGCGGTCGCGGGGGCATGCTGCCCCTCGAACACGAGCGCCGCGCCGTTCACGGCGTTGTTGACGTAGCACCACACCTTCTGGTGGTCAAGCCGGATGGTGCCGATCACGTTGTTGGCCGCCCTCAAGGTGTAACCGCCCATCACGCCGTTCTTGGCGGTCGAGTTGTTGACGGTCCGGTACCGGCCCTCCAGCGTGTCGCACGTGATGGCCGCGCCAAAGCGGATCAACATGTGGCTCGCCACGCTGATTTTGTGGCCCGCCGCGTTCACCACGCCGTTGAAGGCGACCTTCTCCGAGTCCATGCTGTCGCTGCGCCCATCGTAGCCGCTGCTTCCGATGTACCAGTCGCCATTGGCCGTGACCGTTCCCCTGATCGTCCCCCCGCCGACCTGGTCCGTTGCCGGGTACGTGGCCGAGGAATTGCCGTTGATGACGATGTTGTTGTCCAAGACGGAATGGAAGATCCATTGGCATTTCCTGTTGCCGGTGCAGTTGAGCGTGACATCGCCCGTTCCGGCGAACGTGCTAGTGTTGTTCAAGGCGTTTCGGGTGTACAGCTCGCCGCTCTCCACCACCACGCCTCCGGTGAAGTCGTTGGTGCCGTGGTTGAGCGTGAGCGTCGCGCCGTTCGTGACTTTGAACGAGCCGCTGCCCGTGATCCGCGCATTGTAGGTCGTGCTGCTAGAGATCGTCGTCTCCCCGGTAAGGGTCACCGTATCGGTGGGCGAATCCGCATGCGCCGCCGCACACGCAGCAACCGCGACCAACGCAAAGATTGTTCTCATCCTGTAGTCCTCCTGCATACTTGATCACTCCTCTTTTCGGGGTTTGACGGGTATTATTGCATTTATGCTTAGTGCGCGTCAAGGGGGATTTCGGCCAGCATGTCGAGCGCGCGTATTGACGCGCCCATGCAGTTGATCCAGAAGTTGTCGGCGTCGGGGCGCATCAGCATCTGCGTGCGGATGGAGCCGTCCGCCTTCTGCACGTTCACGAGCGTGTCGCCCAGCGCGCGCGCCTTGGCGAGGTCGAGGGGATTGCCCTCCGCCTTGTAGAGCGCAAGATAGGTGCGGATGAGCTTTGAATTGGACGCGTCGATGGGCATCTCCCAGCCGTACTGCTCGCCCACGCCGGGCGTGGCCCAGTGGAGGTAGTCCCAGTTCCAGTCGCAGATGTTCCCCGGCCAGGGCGTGCCGGCGCGGTAGCCCGTGCCGTCCGCGCGGCACGGCTTCTCCCAGTAGACGAACTGGTCTTCGGCGAAGCGCAGCAGCTCGCGCGCCTGCGCGAAGCGGCGCTGGTCGCCGGGGAAGCGCGCGAGGAGGAACATCGCCGTGGAGCAGGCCTGGTGCTTCGTGAGCGCCTTGTACGGCGGATGCGGCTGCACGTCCTCGAACTGGCACTCCCAGTTCCAGGTCGTAAGCGGCCCCTTCTCGATGTAGGCGAACGCGCGGTCCGCCGCCGCGCGCCACGCGGGATCCTTCGTGCGCGCGTAGAGTTTCTCGAAGAGCTCCAGCGGCTCCAGCGGGAAGACCCTGTTCGGCAGCACGGGCTTGCCGTCCTTCTCCCAGAGCTTGAGGTACCACGTGCCGTCCGCGCCCTGGAGCTTCAGGTAGGTGCGGCCGATGTTCTCGGCGGCGATGGCGTACTTTTCATCGCCAGTCGCGTCCGCGAGCTTCAGGTAGTTTTCCGCCACGCGCGCCGGATAGAGCAGCATCTGCTGGCCCGCGTACTGCTTGGCGGTATTGGCGGTGCCGCGGTAGGTGGGCGGGAAGTGCGCGAGCGGCGCGGCGGCCGGCTGGGAGATGCGCAGCAGGTAATCGGCGGCGGCGCGCGCCACGGCAAGCGCCTCCTTCGCGCGCTCGGGACGGCGCTTCGCGTAGTCCAGCATGATGCCGATCACGCTGCCGCTCATCTTCGCGGGGTAGCAGTTGAGCGAGTAGGAGGGATCGGGCTCGCCCTTCTCCAGCAGATGGCGCGTGTTGGGGAGCTTCCAGATGAAGTCGCACGCCTTCGCCGCCGCTTCGGCGTAGGAGCGCGGCGCGGGCCTGTAGCCGCCCGGCGTGAACGGCGCGGACTTCCAGAACCGGCGCATCCCGGCGCGGCCGCACACGTTTCCCTTCGCGTCCAGGCCGTCGCAGACCACCGTCACGAGTCCGCGCGCGGGAATCTTCCCCCACATCGGCGTGAGGAGCGCGGTCGGCTCCGCCGCCTCCATCGTGTGCGTGCGGTGGATGTCGTCGATTGCCGTGAAGCGGTACTTCGCCGCGCCCGGCACCTTCTTGAACTCGAACGACGGCGGATACATGAACATCCACGACGCGCCGTTCCAGAACGGCTGGCCGTTCACGCCCGCGGGACGCACGGGCTTCGCCACGTCCTCCGCCACGCGGCGCGCGAGCTCCGCGTTGTCCACCACCTGCGCCTCCGCCTCGAACGTCACCTTCTTCATGCCCTGCGGCCACCAGCCGTGCGTGCAGCCCTGGCACCAGGTGATCTTCTTCCTGCCCCTGAGGTTGTTGTAGACGATCGCGATGCCGGCGGGCGGACACGTGTAGTCGCCCAGGCCCGCGTTGATCGTGACGGGACACGTCACGCGCTTCGCGAAGTTGCAGATGTCGTAGTAGTTGATCTCGTCCACGTGCGCGCCGAGGCCGCTCGCGGCGCGACCGTACTTGAAGCCGTAGACATCCGCGAGCGCGGGCGTCGCGCAGTCGATGCGCGTCAATCCCGGCACGAGCGCGCCCATCCAAAAGGTCTGCATGCCGCCGCCCGAGGTGCCGTAGGCGATGAGGTCCTTGCCGTTCCACTCGGGCAGCGTCTTGAGGAAACGGAACATCTGGAGCGCGCGGAACACCATGCCGCGGAAGTGGTCCGGCGGCATCGGCCACTTGCGGTAGAACTGCTTGTAGTAGTCCGGCTCGCGGTCCACCTCGCACCCGTGGCGGTTGATGTACATCTCGATGCCGTCCACGTGGTTCGTGAGCCAGTTCGGGCAGCGCTCCGGGGCGTCGTAGTAGCCGGAGAGCTTGCCCGTCGCCTTCAGGCGGTTCGCGGCGGAGGCCTTTTTGGGTATCACGAGGTAGCCGGTGGCGGGACGGTAACCCTCGGGCGCGTTCAGCTTCATGCGCCACAGGTTGAGCCCGGGATTCGCGCAGGGAAGCTGCACGCGCTCGATCACCTCCAGCGGCAGGTCGTCGACGATCTTCCGCTCCGCCGCCCAGTGCGCGTCGAAGTCCTTCGGCTCGGGCCACGCCTGCAGCTTCTCGACCTCCACGCCAGCGCCGCCCTGGAAGAACACGCGCTTCTCCCACATGTGCTTCTTCGGCACGCGCTTCCCCGTCTTGTCCACGAGGTTCGCCTCGATCTTCACGAAGCCCGGACGGTCCAGCGACGTGCGGATCACGAGCGGCTTCGCGAGCGACGCCTCCGCGCGCCCCTTCTCCGTCTTGCCGTCGTTCGCCGAGCGCACCCAGTCGATGAAGTACTCGCCGGACGGGATCTCGCCCTTCACGCCCTTCAGCTCGAGCGTGAAGACCATCTCCTCGCCCGCCGCGTAGAAGCACTTGTCGCCGTTCGTGCGCCCGAAGATGAGCGCGTCATCCCAGTTCACCGCGCCGTGCGCGGCAATTCCCAGCGCACAAAGCGCGATGCCGAATGTCTTTCGTGTCATGTCATTCCTCTGCTTCTATTTCTGCAAAACGTAATATCCGTGCGCGAGTCCGCCGAGGTTCACCTCAAGCGGCGCACATCCCGCACAGCGCACCGTTCCGACAATGGGCTGATAGGAGCCGTTGACGACAAGCGCAACTTGCCGGTCGCCCGTGCTCCACGTGCGCACCTTCAAGCTTGGGGAAGAAACTTCCGTGACGGCGGGGCCTGGCGGCGAAAGGATCGTCGCCTCGTTGGCCTTCACCTCGTTCGCCGCGGCGAGGACATCCGCCCAGCGCCGATGGAACTCCGCGCCGTTGACCGGCGAACCGAGCGCGGTAGTCGAAAGGTAGAAGATGCCGCTTGCGCCGCCCGCGATCGCGAGCTGCGTCATGGCGGAGAGCTCGTCGCGGGTGGGCGCGCGCGTTCCGCCCTTCAGCATTTCCTCATTGAACATGCCCCAGTCGAACGCCTGGATCACCTGCCACAAGGCGCGCATGTTCGCCACCGTCTGCAACGCCACCGACGGATGCTCGTAGCAGAGCTTGAGCCGCTTCATCTCCTTCGCGTTCCCCGAGATCGGATAGGGATCGACCCCCAGGACATCGTGGCAGGCGAGGAACCAGCGCGAGTCGCGCGGCTCCATGTGGACGCCCCACGTGACGTGGCGCGGGTCGAGCGACTTGACGAGCCGGTTGCGGGCGACAAGCCGGTCGCGAAACGCGAAGTTGAACTCGTCGTTCACGTACCAGCCGAGCAGCGCGGGATGATCCTTGAACTCGGCGACCGTCCGCCCGATCCACTCCGTCTCCTCCTCCTCGCTGCGCACCTTGCCGAACGCCCAGCGCGTGCCGTAATAGACGTTCGCGTTGTAGAGCACCTTCAGCCCGCGCGCGGCGCACAGATCCATCTGGCGTCGGTCGGGGAACGAGTAGGGCACGAGCGCGTTGAACGGACCGGACGCGACAAGGTCGAGATTCGAGACGGTGAACGGATCCCACGCCTCGGTGTAGAACCCGAGCGGAAGGAACGGCTTGCCGTCGACAAGCAGGCGGTTATGCTCGTCAACGATGGAGGCGTCGGCCCGCGACGGTTCAGGGACGGGCGGATCGACACGCGCTTCAACCGTGATGTCATCGAAATAGAACCTTCCAGTGACGGAGAAGTGAATCGAAAGACGAAGCTCCACTTCGCCCTCGGCATTGGCAGGCGGGTCGATATGCCCCACCGCACGGGCCCATCCGCCAGAGGTTTCCGTCACCGGACGTGAGCTCTGCGCGGGAATGGCAACTTCCTTCCCGCCGATAATATGGCGGACTAGGAGATTGGGACCGGTCAGGTCAACGTTGCGACAGATGAAGTCCTCCGTGCGGATGCGGCACGTGACGCGATAGTGTCCGCCCGGCGTCAGGCGAATGCGCTGCCGTACCGAAAACCACTTGTCAGGCGAACGCTTGTCGATGCGAAGAGCCTTCGTTCCGCCGACGCCCTCGCCCGGAACGACCGCGACGGTCGCCACCGCGTCATCGCGGTCGTAAGTCCAGCCGGGAATGACGCCGTCCGACGCCGGTTCCTCGAATCCGGGATTGACAAGCGGCCCGCCGGACGCGCCGGCGATCAGTCCCGCCGCAAACAGGGACGCCAACATGTTTCGCATCATCATACTGCTTCTCCTTGACATCATCGTCCCAGTGAACCAGTCCCCATCCTACCTGAAGATCACGACGGTTCCCTTCGGGCGGATGTACAGCGCGCCCGGCCCGTAGACGAGGCCGCTCGGATGCGTGGCGTCGACGACGCCGACAACCGACTTGCCGCCCAGGGACAGCCGTCCGACCTCCACCGTGCCGCTGTAGTCAAGGCGCAGACGCGTTCCCGCGTCGAGCTTCACTTCGACTTGGCGATCGACATCCGGCGGTGGGAGTTCTCCGGCCGGAGTGATCGAGACAGCATCGAGGAACACATGGCAGTCCGAGGTAACGAACGGGACGCCATACCCCGTCGGCTGCGTCAGAATGTGGCCGCCGTCGGGCGTCGGCCAGCCGTTCAGCGAACGGAAGCCGAACGTGTAAGTGCCCGCAGCCGGCACGGCAAAGGTGTACACGCGGTGCTGGAAGTTCGTGCTGAGACAGGCGTCCGTCCGCCCGATCGCATTCGTGACGCCATCCTTCACGAGGTACGCCTCCAGCGCATTGCCGCCATACGGAAGCTGGCCGCTGCTGTATGTGTAGTCCCACCGCGTGGCCGTCCAGAACGAGAGGCGATAGACGCCGGAAGACGGGAACGCGATGTTCTGTTCGAGCCAGGCAGCCTGGACCATCATTACGCCATGATTGCCGTCGCACGTGTTATGCGAATAGTTGTTGTCCGTATTGCCTTTTCTGAACAGGTTGCACTTCTTGAGATAACTGTCGGCGTCGTTTTGCAAAGTCCCTGTCGTCCACCCGCTCAAGTCAGAGGCGAATCCGCCGTTCGTCACCAGCTCGTCGCCTTCCGCGACGCGTTCGAATTCCAGATCGTCAAGAACCGCTGTCGCCGCATCGACCGTCTGCGTGAGCGACAGGACGAGCTCGTCCTCTGCCGTCACGGTGATCGGCGTACCGAATCTGTACGTGCTCGGGAGGCGAGACGAGACGGAGACGGTGCCAAGCGAGACCGGTTCGCCCGCGCCGTTCACCGTCATGGTCGCCGACAAATTGGGCGTTCCGACCACTCTCGTTGTGCCGTTCCACGCCCAGAAAGGAAAATTGTTCACGCACCAGCGCGTACCCTGAAAGCGCAGACGCCATTTGCCCGCCGGCAACTTGAACGCAGGAGACGTGGCCACGCCACCGGCAAACGAGAAGACGAGCTGCCCATCGCCCACCGCGCGCGCCTCGCGGAAATAGCCAGGAGTGAAGCGCGACGACGGCGCCACGGACGGCTGGCTCGTGGCGGCAGAAGTCTGCGTGAGCGTCCAGCCGTCCAACGTGTTGGACTTGGACCAGGCATTCGTGATGGGGAGATTGCTGCTCAGCCGCATGCCCGTGTATCTCGCCATCTCGAAGTTGCCGTTGGGCACAGGAGCGGTTTCGACATTCTCCTCGGGAACCAATCGCAAATGGAAGTCGTCGTAATGCGGCAGACAGTCCGTGCCGTTCACGTGACCGAAATAAAGCACGTGATCGCCCGCCGCCAGCCAGGGCGTGCGGTAACGCTGCTCGCGGAAGTTGGAAAGGCTCGTGGCGTAGTGCCGACCGATCCAGTTCGTCTGCGTTCCCGTGACGATGGCGAAGTCCACGGCAGCCGGCCCGATGTCACCGCGCTTGCAATACTTGAACGACAGCTCGTAGATGCCGCCCGTCGGCACGTTCACCGTGCACCAGGCGGCAAAGCCCGCCTTGCCCATGAACACCTTATTGCCGTCAGGGGCTCCGTATGGATGCTTGACCTTCCAGTCGCTCTCCCTTGGCAATGACTGAAGATAGACGTATCCATCGTATCCGGTGTTTCCAACCGAAGCCTTTGTATACGCCTTGAACGTCCAGCCTTCCACCGTTGTCGTGTAGCCGGGGTTGACCGTGGAGACCGTCCCTTTCTCAAAGCTGTGGTTGGGGATGGTCGCCTCGATGACGTCGGACGCGACGTTGAAGCCCGCTTCGCGCGTTCCGCCCGCCAGCACAAGTTCGTCCGCCGTGGCCGTGAGCTTCTTGACGCCAACCGGCACCTCGGAGACGCGCCACACGCCGCCCGAGACGGAAAACTCGCCTGCCGGCGCCGCCGCGCGGGAAATCCTGCGCTCGTTGCCGTTCACGCCTGCCTTTACGTAGGCGTCGCCCGCGCGCACCGCCACGTCCACCACGGCAAGGTCGGTGCGCACGTCGCCGGCGTCCACGCGCACCTCTGCCGCAACGCCAGAACCGTATGCGGGCGCGACGAGCGCAACCGTCCCCGCGCCGTCCTTCACGAAGGTTCCTGCGCCCATCGCGTGGATTGGCGCGGTCGTGACGCCTGCATCTGCCGAGACCTGCGCGGCGGCGCCCGACGCGGTCTTGACGGATAACGGCACATGCGGCACGGGACTCACCCATTTCTTCAGCAGATACTCGCCCACCGCGAGCCGATCCGCCTCGTCCAGACGATTCGTGAAGAGAACGACCTCGCCGATGTAGTCGCCGCCTGAACGCTTGTAGGTGCCGCCGCCCATGCCCCGGTCGCAGAAGAACCTTCCCACCTTCGCGGCGCGCGCCTCCGTCATCTGGTATTCCGTCAGATGCATGCCGCGGGTAGCCGACGTGGCGGCCATGTCCGTGTAGACGCCGTCCAAATAGGCCCTTCCGCCGGACACAGACGGATCCACCGTGCCATTCGGGTCGAGATGGTAGCCCAAGGTTCCATCGGTGTTCTGCGGATGGAAGTAGGCAATCCCGTCTGCACTGGACCGGTTGCCGAGCGCATAGCCCAGGCTGTTGGAGATGCAGAGCACCTGGAACACATGATAGATGTTCCCGATGTCTTCCACACCGGCGCCATTCGGCTTCTGGAACGTCATGTACGACCCGCTCTGCCTGCCGTTGAAATAGACCATCGGCTGCCCGGCGGCGTTCACGCGCATGACAGGATTCGTGGCCCCTTCGATGTCGGCGATGACGGCGGAGACGCCACGGTAGCGCGTTGCTCCCCACGTGCCCGCGCTCTGCGTCTCGCGCACGTCATACCACTTCGTCACGTAGCCGTCGGCGTCCGCCACCACGTTCGTGCTCGCCTCGAGCCAGAGCACCGCCGCGTCCATCACGGCGGGCGGCGCGGTCACGGACGGGATGTCGCCGCTGGCGTCCGAAAAGACCAGCGTTCCCTGATGCACGTTCACGCCGAGTTCCGAGCGCGCGCGCACCTGTTCCGCGGAAAGCGAATAGGTTCCCGCGCCGATCTTGTCGATCGACGACGCCAGCGGCGCAGCAACGAGCGTCTCGCCCAGCGTGCCGTTCGTCACGCTCGCGCGCGACAAATTGCCGACGACCATGTCCGCGCTGACAATGCTCCCCAATATGACGACCGTTACACAAACGCGTTTCTTCATCTCCATGACTCCTTTTCACAACCCGATGACATGGATGGTCTTGCCGTCAACGGTTTCGTCGCGGGAGTAGATCTTCTCGTCCCACGGCTTCGATTTGTCCTCGTCGAATATCGGCATCCAGCCCTCGGTCAGGCCCAACTTGTCAAGATAGCCGGCAAGTTGTCTGTAGGAGTCTTCGCCCGCAAAATTTCTGGCCGTCTTCACCTCCACGGCATAACGGTGGCCGCCGTATTCCACGCAGAGGTCGAGGCGCTTCGATCCAAGCGCCATTTCGCGGCGGATGTGCCCGTTGCCGTTCGTGACGCGCTGGAGGAACGCCATCAGGACGAGATGCGGCGTGGCCTCGCCGTACTCGTAGGCGCGGCGGTCCGCCTCGCTGTTCTCGCGCCAGAACTTCTGGAACGCCGCCATGAGGCCCGGCATGTCAAGACCGTCCGCCGTCGCCCACGGCGTCTGCGGGATGGACTGCACCATGCGCGTCTGCTCATCGCGCGAGAGGTAGCGCCCGATTATTTCCGCGTACATCCTGTTTGACGGAACCAGCACGCCCTTGACCTCCTTGAGAAGGCCAAGGTCCTGCACGTAGCGGTAGTCCTCGTCGTTGACGGAGACCTCTCCCAGCTGCTCGCCAAGGATGACAGGCTCCACGATACGCCTCACGCGCGGCTCGCGAAGACGGTCCATGAGACTATCCACATGCGTGTCGCGGCGGCGGATGATCGCCTCCTTCGCCGTCTCGATGTCCGCCGCCGTGATCGGCTCGTCGTAGCGGAAGTCGTGAATCGCCTCCACGCACTCGCTCGCCAACGCGTTCACGAGCCACGGCTGTCCGCCGCTCCATTCCATCGCAGCCGCAAGGGCTTCCGACTCGAAGACCTGTCCTGTCGCGGCCGTGTGCTGCGCGTAGAGCGTCCGCACCTCGTCCGCAGTAAAGTTGCGCAGCGTGAAGTCCTTTGCGATCACATTGAACGGACTCTTGCTGCCGAGCGTCTCGGAGTGCGGACGCACCTTAGCCTTCATGTCGCGGATGTCCATCATTCCCACGATGGCGACGGATGACGGGAAGGGAATGTTGTTGCGCGTGATGTACCCGTCACGCAGTTCGCGCAGAAACGTGACCGCCGTGCCCTCCGTAAGGCCGTCCACCTCGTCGAAGAGCACGACAAGCGGCTTCCCGGCCTTCTGCGCGAGCATGGTGAGGAACAGTTTCACGCCGAGGTCGGGCGGCTGAGGCAGCAACTTCGGAATCGGCGAGGACGGATCGCGAACAAGCTCCCCGAAGAGCGGATGGGACAGCAAGTCCGACCGCATACGCTCCACGATCTTGAAGATTCCATCGTGTGGATCGGGGTAGGCCTGTACGCTCTCCACCGTGAAATAAAGCGCGATGCGCTCACCTGAGGCGTTGATCTCATCCACAAGCGCCTGAAGGAGCGTCGTCTTGCCGGACTGGCGCGCAGCATGTATGGCGAAGTACTGCTCCCGCTCAACCAGGCGCATGATTCCAGGTATGCGCGCCGTGGCAGGAAGCATGTAGTGCTTGGCGGGATTGCATGGCCCCGCTATATTGAAGAATTTTTCCATTCAATCGCCTTTCCGCCGCATTCACGGCCAGAGTCGGTTAACCCGAAAAAATGCAGTGAAATGATACCAAATCGCCCCGCCGCACGCAAGCGGCAAATCGCCAGAAGGAGCATATCAAGCCGATATGCCCGGGCTGATCATGATTGTTCATTCTTCCTTGACATTCGCGTGGGCGGACGCCGGGATGCGCTTGCCGTGCGCGGCGCCGCCGCCCACGTAGAGGCGCGTGCGGTCCTCGTAGCCGATGAAGCGGTTGCTGCGGAAGAGGATGTCGTTCCCGAATCCCCCCTCGAACCACTCGTACTCGGGACCGACCATCGCCGCCGCGCCCTCGGTGCGGTTGAACGTGCAGTTCTCCACCAGTCCGTGCGAGGCGCGGATGCGGATGCCATAGGCCCGGTTCGGACCGAACGAGCAGCCCACGAGCGCCCAGCCGTTGCCCTGTTTGTTTTCCGCAATGAGCAGGTCGCCCTTCGCGAGAAGCCCCGGACTGTCCAGCCCCACGCGCGCGCCGTCCGTGCAGGCCTCCGCCTGCCTCGGCCAGAGCTTCAGCGTCTTCAGCCAGGCGAGCTCGGACGGCGTCTGCGGCGCGTCCTCGCGGATGGCGAGCAGCTTCGGATGTTCGGGCTTCGACACGCCCTCCGGCGTCATGATCTCCAGCGTGTCGCCCGCGAAGAGCAGCTTGCCGTAGCGCGTCTTCCCCTTGTAGAGGATGCGCGCCGTCTTTCCCTCGGCCTCCGTCACCACGGCGTAGTAGCCGCTGATGTTCACGCAGTCGTCGCAGTGGTACGCGAAGGAACAGTTCTCCAGGCGCGGCCCCTTCCCCGCCATGCGGCTGTTGAACGCGTCGTGCGCGCCGCTCCTGAGGCGCGGCACGGAATGCTGCCGCACGTCCGTCTCGGGGGGACGGCGCATCAGGCGGCAGTTCTTCCACACGCCGCCGCTGGAGAAGTGCTCGTTGAACGCCACGCCCCAGCACGCGTACATCGTCACGTTCTCCACGCGGCAGTCCTGGCACTTCTCCGCATGGATGCCGAACACCTCGGCCTTGCGCGTCGTCTCGCCCGTGCGCCACACGCAGTAGTCGCCCACGTCGCCCCTGCGGTTTCCGCCGCCCGTCACGCGGAAGCGGCACGGACCGATCGCCTCCATCTTGAAGCCGCTGAACGCGCGCATCCAGTTCTTCGTCTCCAGCGTCGTGCGGTCGTACACCTGGAGCGGCCACACGTTCCGGTAGGCCTGGTCGCTCCCCGCGCGCTCCTCGGGCTGCGCGTAGTCGTCCAGCACGCGCACCTCCCACGCACCGCCCGGCAGAACCTTCTCGATCACGCCCTGCGAGAACGGCAGCGGATCCATGTCCAGCGTCACGTTGCGCACGACCGTGTTCGTGCAGTGGTCGAGCCCGATGTAGCGCGTGCGCTTCTTGCAGACCAGCTCCGAGCCGCCGAAGTCGATCGTCACGCCGTCCAGCCCCTTCAGGCGGAAGAACACCGTGTCGTCCGTGTCGATTACGTACCGCCCCTTCGGCACCGTCACCGTCTTCTCGCCGCGCGCAAGCGCCTCCCGCACGTACGCCACGGGATCGACCGCGCCCCGCGCGCCGACCGCCACCAGCGCCGCCAGCGCCACCGCGCAACGCCTGACGACGCCATATTTCCTGTTATTTTTCTTCATGCCGCAGAGTATAGCAAACCTAGATGGCAGACGCCAGCAACGACTCTGCCATTCCCCACATTTTCCTTATATGTGATTTCTACAGCAACTGGCAGGCCTTTTCAAGTTCAAGCGCCAGTTCGTAGGCGAAACGCCGGATCTCCGCGAGCGGCGGCTTTTCCATCTTGCGCCAGGCCGCGATCCGCGCCGTAGGCGGGATCGCCATCGGCACCAGTTCGCAGCACTCCAGCAGGTTCGCGGCGTGCTCCGATGCCTCCAGCAAATCCTTCACGGACGAGGGACGGTAGTCGAACGCGTCCGACGTGTATTCCGTCAGCGCCTTGTGGATTTTCTCCACGGCGCGCTTGGCCGACCCCTCGCGGTTGGCGAGGCCGGGGATGATCATGGACGTGTCGCGGCAGCGGAAGCAGCCCATCATCGCCGCGACCGTCGCGGGGTCGCGCACCGTGCCGTCGGGGTAGAACACGCCGTGCTCGCTGTCGCAGCGACCGCGGATCATGAGGTTGAAGAGAAACCAGCCCATCTTGTGTCGCTCGCACGCCTCAAGCGCCATGTCGTAGGGATTGGACCGCGCAAGGCACCCCGTCTCCGTCTGGATCACCGGCTTGCCGTACTTCTTGCCGAGCGATTCGGCGAGCGCGAAGTTCGCCTCCTGGCGCGCGCGCGTGGACGAATAGTCGTGGAAGGAGATCACGTCCACGCACGAGACGGTCGGCTCCGCCTCGTAGGCCGTGGTGTAACCGACCGTGATCGGCGAACCCGGGTCGAGTTCGCGCACGAGCACGCATGCCCTGCGCAGGAACGCCCAGGTCTTCTGGCGGCGCCTCTCCTTCTCCGTCTTGTCCTTCTGCGCGTTCACCCACGGATTGCAGGTCGGCTCGTTCATCACGTCCCACATCAGAAGGCCCGGCTCGTCTTTCAGCGCCAGCACGATGTCCTTCGCGTAGGCGGCGCAGTTCGCCCATTCCCCGTCGTCCAGCATCTTCGGGTTGATCATGTTGCCGTTGAAGAGGATGGGCATCGAGTAGTAGCCGTTCTCCCACGCGATCCGCACGAACGCGCGCACGCGTTCCACGTATCCCTTCGGATCCTTGTTCCACGCTCCCCGGCCGAGCCAGAAACGCGTCGCGTTCAGCCCCACGCGCCGACCGTAGCCCAGCTCGCGGACGAGCTGCTCGGGATCGCCGCCCGGGCCGTAGTGCGTTCCGCGCACCCATGCGTAGTCGTTCGTCCGCACGCCGCCGAGCGCCGTCCCCGCCGCCAGCAGCGCGCCGACAGCCATCATCTGCATCTTGTTCATTTTTCTTCTTCCTGTTGAGAGAGTTCGCATGCCTTCTCCAGCCGCTTGGCGAGGTCGTAGGCAAAGATCCGGATGTCCGTCCACGGCGGATTCTCCATCTTGCGCCAGGCCGCGATCCGCGCCGTCGGCGGAATCGCCATCGGTACGAGGTCGCAGCACTCCAGCAGGTTCGCCGCGTGCTCGGAGGCTTCCAGCAGCTCACGTGTGGACGCGAACCGCCACGTGAACGAGTTCTCGGGCTTGACTCCCGCGAGCGCCCGGCGCAGGCGGTCGACGGCCTTTCGTGCCGATCCCTCGCGGTTGGCGAGGCCGGGAATGATCACGGACGTGTCGCGGCAGCGGAAGCAGCCCATCATCGCCGCGACCGTCGCGGGATCGCGCACCGTGCCGTCCGTGTAGAACACGCCGTGCATGTTGTCCGAGCGGCGGCGGATCATGTGTCCGTAGATGATCCAGCCCATCCTGCGGCGCTGGCACTCCTCCAGCACCATGTCGTACGGGTTCGCGCGCGCAAGGCACCCCATTTCCGAATTGATGACGGGCTTGCCATATTTCTTGCCAAGCGATTCGGCGAGGTTGAAGTTGTATTCCATCTTCGCGCGCGTCGGCTCGTAGTCGTGGAACGAGATGACGTCCACGATCTCCGCCGTCGGCTCGATCTCCCACGCGCGCGTGTGGCCGAGCGTGAGGGGCGTGCCGGGGTCGAGACGCCGGACGAGCGCGCAGGCGCGCCGCGTGAACGCCCACACAAGCTCGCGGCGCCGTTGGCGCTCCTTCTTGTCCTTCTCGCGGTAAATCCACGGATTCTGGACCGGCTCGTTCATCACGTCCCACATCAGGAGGCCCGGCTCGTCCTTCAGCGCCGTCACGAGATCGGTCGCGTACGCGGCACACTCCGTCCAGGCCGCCTCTTCGAACATCTCTGGCTTGGAATGGTTTCCGTTGAAGATGAACGGCATCGACCAGTAGCCGTTCGCCCAGACGCACCGGACGAACGTGCGGATTTTCTCAGTGTAGCCGTTCGGGTCCTTGCGCCAGTCCTCCATCTGCATCCGGAACCGGATCGTATTCAACCCCACGCGCTTGCCGTAGCCGAGCTCGCGCGCGATCACGGCCGCGTCGTTCGTGGGATAGTAGTGCGTGCCGCGCACCCACGAATAGTCGTTCGTCCGGAGCCCCCCGCTCGCGACTGCCGCGACCGCCGCAACGCAACAGGCGATCCACTGCTTCATCTTGCCGCCACAAGGCAAACAACTACCGTTTTTTTGCATCGCCGATACTTCCTTTGCGCCCTTTTCACTTCCCGCGGCCGCAGCATTTCTTGTACTTCTTGCCGCTTCCGCAGGGGCAGGGGTCGTTCCGACCGACCTTGACTTCCTTGCGGACAACCGGCACATTGGGATTGACCGCGAAGTCATACTGCGCCGGCGGCACGTCTGTCGTTTCGCCGTACATCGCGGCCATCTCCTTTGGCGTATACCCCCAGTTAGAATCATGCCGGGTCGCGTTCGAGGCGTTCACGAGAAGCTTTGTGAGCGTTGAGAGCTCGCGAGACGACAGGTCTGACATGTCGAACTGCTCGCGAATCGCCTCAACGGCAGCCTGACATCCACGCCCCGTGGAAAAGACATAGAATACGTCGGCCATGGTGTCATCCAAGTCCGCCGCATCCAATCGGTTCTTCTTGTCGATGTTCCAAGTTCCCACGATGAAAAGTTCCAGCTCGTCGTACTCTTTCGAGTTGTCATAGCCGCCATCGCAGTAGTAGAGGAAATCGTCATACGTTTCGGGATACCAGCGTGTCTTGCCGCTGCGCCGCTCCAGCATCTCAGCGAGCGTCTTGTCCGCCACAAAGCCGCCCACGCCTTTGCGGCCGTCTGGAGGATACTTCATGCTCGAAATGGCCAAGCCGTCGGAAACATAGGCCAGCGCGTTTTTGGCGAACATCTTCCTCCGCACAAGCTGCAGGGCGTAGGACGCCGTTTCCTTCGTGGCATTCTTCAGCCAATCCGCCTCTCCGCGCCATTTGTCAAACAGCTCGCAAAGGTCGGATTCCCCTACCGCCCCGTAAAGGCATGCCGCCGCGCAGGCGAAGTCGTATATCTCGTCCTGAACGTCGCTCGGAGGTTCGTGCAAGGCCTGCACACCTTCGTCCGGCAGAGCGCGCATCTGCGCCCATGTGTCGCGCATCTTGCGCCAATAGCGACGGAATTCTGGTTCGGCATCATAGGTGTCTCCGCCCCACATAGCGGACGACATCTTGAGATACCTGATACCGGGCAAGAGGCTGACGAGTTGTTCAAGGCGTTCGTTCTTGCGCCACATCCGGGCGAAGCCCTTTTCCCCGAGCTGGCACAACCACTCCCATTCAAAGTCGTTCAACGACTTGATGACGGCATCCAGCTCTTCAGTCTCTTTCTTCAGGAGTCCCGTGCCGGACTTTTTCGGGTTGAACCTGATGCGCGCCAGCCGCTTCGTGATCTCGGCGACGTCCGGCACGTGCCAATCCTCCTTGCAGCACTGAAGCCCCCACACGCCGCCGATGTCCTCAATGCCGTCAGGCCCCTCCGTCTTCACGCAGTAGATGCCCGGCGTCTTCGGATCCGCCATACGCGTGATCACGTGCCGCCAGTCGTCGCCGAAATCATACGTGTAGCGGAGTTTCCCGCCACGCTCCGGCAGAACGTCGGAAAGACAGACCTTCGACGGCGAAATAAGCCGCTCGTCCGATGGCGATATCCATTCGGTATCGCCTTTGTGCCCAAAATTTCGTCCTGCGCCGTCCTGGAATTCCCACAGATGGTAATTTTCCCAGTGAAAGAGCCCCTGCACGAGTTCGTGCACCTTGTCAAGGGTGATGTGTTCCGGAATCACGACCACCCGCGAGCCGACGCCCGTCAGCTCGAACTTGAACTTGCCGAATCCATCGGCGTTTGCTTTCTGCTTTGCCATGTCTATTCCTGCCACTTTTTAGCCGTCGGCCGCGACAAGCGCGGCCGCTCCCGCAACGGGCGGGACGTCCGTTGTCCCAAGGGAGACTTTCCAGAAGTCCAAGGTTTCCTCTCTAGCGGAAAGTCACGATCGTGCCGGCGCTGGGCACGAAGAGGCCGCCGTCCTGCCACTTCAGCTTGGCGCGGGTCGCCACGCCATCCACCTGCACCGACCAGGTCCGGGCGTTCGACGTGTCGCCGGCGCCCTCGAACGTCAGCGGCACCGCGTATTCCGAGAGCTTCGTGCCGGCCGGCACGTTCACGAGGTTCAGCGTGCCGACCGCCGCGAACTTCACGCCCTTCAGCGTTCCGCCGCCTGCCGTATAGTCCACGGTCAGGCTCGACACCGCCTGCCCGCCGTCCACCAGCGTCGCGTCCAGTGTCGCTCCTGCCGCCACCTGCACGTTCGCCGCCGGCGAGATGCCGCCGCCCCTGCGGAGCGACTGGAAGGTGTAGGGATCCCACGACGACGGATTGCCCGACGTACCGTTGTTTCCGCCATGATACCACGTCTGCCCGTTCGCGGCAGCCTGTCCGCTCCTCTCATCGACCAGTTCCCAGCTTCCGTCCGTGCCATCGGGGCTGGACTCGATGCTCCACGTGCCGGGATGGTTGTTCACGCCTTCCCACTGCGACTTCGGGTCGTAGCCGTGAGTGACTGCATACGTGTCCGGAATGCGATAGGTCATCACCACCCAGCTTGCCGGATTGTCAACCGAAGGACTCGGCGCATTGACGAACATGCAGCTGAACACGGTTGATGAACCAAACATGGCGTACGGCGGGCGATAGTTGCTGCCGCTCTGGTTCCTGTTCGGCTCATAGTCCGTCCGCGAGCAGATGAACTGTTTCGCCGCCAGCTGGCTGGCCGAGATGCCCGCTGAGGACTTGTCTGTATAGGTGCCGTTTCCGTCGCCGCCGTTGTAAGTACCTCCGTCCGTCATGTTGTTGTCGCGGTCGTAGAGGCGGAACGGCCCCAATGCCAGCTTGCCGCCGTTGTTCGTTCTTTTGATCGACACGCGCCAGAAGCGGTTGGTGACGCCGAGGCGTCCCAACCGGAGCGTACCTTCCGCCACGTTGAAACCGGTCAGAGCCAGAGCGGTGTCCGTGCCCAGACCGACCGTGCCCGCGCCCGTCTTCTCCAGCGAACCGCCGCTCCAACTGGCCGCATCCATCACGTTCGTCGTGTTCGCCGCCACCGAGATTCGCAACCGGCCGCCGTTCACGCACGTTAGCGTCGCGCTCAAGCCGATGTCCGCCGCATCCGCTTCGAGTATGCACCCGTCTACCGTCAGCGTCGCGCCGCTGTAGACGCGCAGTCTGCCAACCTTGACCGTTGTTCCCGCCGTATCCGGCTTCACGAGCACCATGCCCTCCCGCAACTCAAGCGTGGAGATGGGGCCGCGCTTCACCGTGAGCGTAGTGGACGAGCCCGTCTTCTGCACGACCACGTTGCCCTGCACAGGACAATCCAGCAACGAATCAGCCTTGCTGAATACGAGCGTGCCCGCCGTGGAACTCGTATTCGTGATGCAGCCATACGAGCCGACGCGAACGACCTGCTCCGCCGTCTGCGACTTGCCGTCGAGGTTCACCCACGCGCCGCCCGCGTTTGCCGCACGCCCGATCTCCACCCGTCCCGGAGGGAACTGATTGTTCCCCGTGAATGTAAACCAGCCACCGTTGCTATCACTGTTGCCGGAGAAAGTTGTGCCGCCCGTGTGGAAATAATTCGTACTTGGAATGTTGGCCCGGAAGTACAGCAGCGTTCCGTTGTGGATGTTCGCCGTCTGCACCAGGAACTTGCCCGAGCCGGACGTGAACACGCGCCCGTCGCCATCGTTGAGATACTTGTGCTGCGAGTTCGGATGCGTGATCCAGATGTTGTTGCCGTCCACTGACGCCAATTCCACCGTACATCCCGCAGGTGTCTTGAACCAGCGCGATCCCCAGCCGCCACCGTCCGTGAACCTGCCGCCCTTGAAGTTGATCTTCATGGTGGCACCGTTCAGGTTCTGGAACCAGTTGACTTGCGCCTTGCAGCCGCTCTCCATGTTGATCGTCACGTTGTGTCCGTCGTTCGTGACGGTGCCGAGGAACACGCCGAGGGACGTGGACGACCCGACGTTCTCCGCGATGGTGAGGTTGGCGTCGCCCGTGAACACCAATGGCACGTCAATCGTACCTGTAGTTATCGTGTAGTCGCCGCTCACTTCGAGCAGCGCGTACGTGCGCACGCACGCGAGGCTGGCGGCAATCGCCGCCGCAAGACACAGTTTTTTCATGTTGGGCTTCTCCTTCGTCGGTCTACCTGAGATCGCACGCCTCTCCGTTCCACCCTTTGGCAGTTAGGAGAAGTTTTGTGAATGATAGCAAAACCCAGCCTCCCCCGCAAGCGCGATTTACATGCCCGGGACGATGGCTCGGTGGGCGCGGAGAAGCGCGGCCAGTTCGCCGAAGTCGATTTTCAGGGCGGTCGTTTTGTGCCGCGCGGCGAGGGCGGCGGCCGCGCCGGCCGCCTGTCCCGTCGCCATGCACGTCGCCTCCACACGCAGCGCCGAGTTCGCCAGGCGGTCGCTGCTCACGCATCGGCCGGCCACGAGCACGCCGTCCACGCCCTTGACCACGAGCGCGCGCAGCGGAACGGTTGCCACCATGCCCTCCTTCAGGTGCGCGGGACGTATGCCGCTCACCTTGTCGTGGAGGTCGATCGGGTAGAACGCGTAGCAGACCGAATCCGCGTACGTCCGCCCGGAGGTGTAGTCCTCGTGCGTGACGACGTATTCCCCGCGCACGCGGAACGTTTCCCGCACGCCCACCTCCGGCGACATGGCCAGCAGCCGCACGTTCCCCAGTCCCGGCAGCGACTTCAGGAAGCGGTACATCCTGAGCATCGAGGCCCGTCCGCGCAGGTTCGTCTGCGTGCGCAGGTCGGCCGTGGAGTTGTCGGCGTCGTCAATGTAGTTGGCGGTGTCGCCGCCCCGACGCAAAAAGCCCATCACGCCGGCGCGCGTGTCGTTCGGGAGGAGACGCCCTTCCATCACGGCCTTCGCGCGGGCCGCCTCCAGCGCCTCCGCGTCGAGCGCGTCGAGCGGTGTCTCCGGGGATATCTTGTAGACGAACGAACCCGGCTGGCACGTGCTCTCCCGCATGCGCTCCAGCCCCAGCAGCGACGCCACGGCGCCGTTCCCCGTGCAGTCGACGATCTGGCGGCACGTGACCGTGCGCGTGTCGCCGACGGCCGCCACGGAGATTTTCCACCACTCGCCGTCCCGTACGATGCGCGTCGGCGCGGCGTGGTAATGGATCGTGACGCCGGCCTTCGTCAGCGCCTCCTCCGCGAGCGCCACGTACAGCGGGATGTTGACCGTCACCTGATGGCGCCAGTGCTGGCGTCCCGTCGGCTTCGTGAAATCCGGCAGCGTGCGGCCGTCAAGCGCCACGCAGTTGGTCACGATCTCCCAGCCGACGCCGTCGATCACCTGCCGGCCCCACGCGTGGAACAGCCCGGGGAAGTTGACGCCGCCGCTCGTCATGTTGCCGCCCACCTGGTGTCCCTGCTCGATCAGCACGGTCCGCGCGCCGGCGCGTCCGCTCTGCACGGCGGCGGCCACGCCAGCGGCGCCGCCGCCGACCACGGCCACGTCGCACGTCTCGTCCGGCAAAGCCGCCGCGTTCGCCGCCACCGAGACCGCAACCAGCCCCCAACTCGTCAATAACTTCATACATGACCTCATATTGTTTTCAAATTAAACTGTTCGGGTTTTCAGACAGGATTACAAGATTTACGGGATTTGTGAGAAACTAGTTAGCTGATTGACTGCCGAATCTCCAAAATGAGCAGCTCGTTTGTTTTGACAGGATTACAGGATTGTCAGGATTTACAGGATTTTGTGATTCAGGAAACAATCCTGTTAATCTTGTAAATCCTGTAATCCTGTCTAAATTGTACCTACTGCAATCAATCTGCCAACCACTATAAAGAATCCTGTTAATCCTCGTAATCCTGTAATCCTGTCTAACATCTTCTTCCCGCCAGTCAGGCAACTGGCTGGTTAAGTTTTTGACTTGCGGTTCATCCAAACCGTAAAATCGGACAGGGCCGAGGAGACCGGAGGGAACGAGCTTGGAATCCTTCGTGAAGTAGTTCCAGTCCGTGAAGCACGTGCGACCTTTGGACGAACGCGCGGAGAGGCCGTCCTTGAACCAGTCCGGGAAGCGCGCCAGGTACGTGCCGCCTGCGTTCTTGAACGCCTTCTGCTCGACGAACTCGCAATCGGGCGGCTCCTGCTCGTCGCCGATGAGCCGGTTCGCCCACACGTTCGTGAACTCGATCTCCAGCGTGTTCTCGCCCCGCCGCACCGCGCCCGGCGACAAGAGGATTTCGTACGGCGCGCACCAGACGGTTCCCGCGTCCACGCCGTTGAGGACGACCTTCGCGATCTGTCCGTTGCAGTTTCCCAGCGAGATGACGTCCGCCGCCGCATCCGCCGCGTACGTGAACGTGGTGCGGTATTTCGCCGTGCCGCTGAAGTACTTGATCTGCGGGTTGTCGCTCGTCGTCCAATCGAAGAGATCCTTGCTCGTGATTTCAACGTCGCCGAAGCGGATCTGCCACGGCCCCATGACCGTCGCGGCGGCCGGGCCGCTGCACGGCTTGGGCAGGCGCTGGAGATAGACCGACTCGCGCGTGGGTGCAAGCGAGCCGGCGGGCTTGCGCAGGACGAGGAACCCGCTCCCGCACGGCGCGAGCTGGATCGGAACGAGTCCCTTCACGAGCGCGAGCGGCGTGATGCGTCCCGTCACGGGATCGAACCATTCCGGCACCTTGCCCACGTCGGGCAGGCCCATCTTCATCGAGGCGGGCTTGTCGGAGTGGTTCATCACGAAGAACACGTAGGTGCCGTCCGACTCGCGGCACTGCGCCGTGAGGAACGTGCCGCGCGGGGTGATGCTGTTGCCGACGATCCTCGTCGGACTCGGTTCACCCCACTGGAGAAGCGCCTGGCAGCGGTTGAGGTAGTCGAACCACCCCTTCCCGCTCCGGGCCCATGTCTGCGTGCGCCCGAAGTGCGTGCCCCAGCGTCCCATCACCTTGCCGGGAAGGATTGTATCGTCCCACGGCTGGTGCGGACACGTGTGGAGCGTCATGCGGTTGACGCCGCGGTAGAACTGCGAGTCGCCGACGGCCTTCAGCTGGTACGGCGTCTCGGTCCAGTTGCAGGCGGGCGGACCCGACGTGAACGCCTCCGCCTCCACGACGTTGTGGCGCTTCCCGTCCGGTCCCGTCCACTGGTTCCAGCCGAGCACGCCCGGGATCTTGCGGTTCAGGTTCGGACGGAACCAGAACTCGGTCATCAGCCGATCGACGTACGCCGCACACTCCTGGGTGCTGAACGGCCCGCCGTACGGTTCGCAGGCGAATTCGAGGCCGGCCGCCTTCAGCTTCTCGTGCATGATCTTGAAGAGCACGTCGCGGTAGAGGTCGGCGATCGTGCGCGCGTAGTCCGCCTTGAACTTCTTGACCGACGCCTCGTCCGGCGCGGCGGACACCTTGTAGCCGCCGAGGACGGGCAGGAACGGCAGCGGATCGTAGCCGCGCCGTTTCTGGAACTCCTCGCGCATCCGCGGCGTCCACGAGGGCTTGCCCGCCTCGTAGCTGTCCAGCAGGACGAACCTGAGCCCGCGCCCCACCTGGTCGCCGAGGCGTTTCTTCATCTCGCCGATCACGTGATCGAGGTGAAACGCC
Organism: Kiritimatiellia bacterium; assembly: GCA_017427485.1. Taxonomy (GTDB): domain Bacteria; phylum Verrucomicrobiota; class Kiritimatiellia; order RFP12; family UBA1067; genus RUG572. The sequence continues at coordinate 6,302 of JAFRSR010000355.1, read as the reverse complement.
ACCGCCTCGGGGTTCATCTTGTCGCATTCCAGTCCGAACGCCTCCCACTGGTTCGGCTGGGTGAAGGAGCCCATCGGGATATGCTGGACGCGGATGCCGTCCACGACGCCGATCTCCTGCAGATCGGTGCGGCGGCTCGGCACGTCGGGACGGTCAAACGTGCCGGTGTCCCCGATCTCGACCGGGAAGAGCGCGTGCGCCTTGAGCGAGATCTGCGTTTCCGCGTTCGTGACATTGAACACGAGTTCGCGCATGGCGAGACGCGGCGGGATCCACGGTCCGCCCGTCGACGTGTAGCCGGGGCAGTTGTGAATGCCCAGCTCGATGCCACGCCTCTCCGCCTCCACGCACGCGAAGCGCACGAGCGCCCACCAGTCGGGCGTAAAGGCGACGAGCCCAGCGGTGGGACTGTTCCGGATAGACGCCGCCCACGGCGTGCAGGCGTCCGCCATGCCGAAGATCGTCGCCGCGCCGATGCCGGTTTCCTTGAACCAGTCGAGGTCCCTGACGATCCCCTCCTTCGAGACGTTGCCCCCCATCCAATGCCACCAGACGCCCGTCTTCGCGCTCTGCGGCGGATTCTCGAACACCTCCTGCGGGTCGCTCGCCAGCGCCGCCATCGCAGCTGCCAGCAAAAGGGCCAGCCCCTTTTCACACATTCTTGGCAATACACGACATTTTCTCATATGGAAAGATTATACCACACCCCACGGACTTGCGTCAAAAGGCCCATGGCCATGTTTGATACGCCTTTGACTTTGCAGCCGAAAAAGGGTATAATAACTGCCACTTTTTGGAGGAACTATGTCCGAAGAACTACAGCAGCTCCTGGAGAAAATCCAGCGCGACGGCGTCGACAAGGCGAACGCCGAAGCCGCCGCGATCGTCGCGAAGGCGAAAGACGAGGCGAACGCGCTCGTGAAGAACGCGGAGGAGGAAGCCGCCGCGACCCGCGCGAAAGCCGAAGAGGAGGCCGCGGCCTACGCCGCGCGCGCCCGCGAGACGATCAGCCAGGCCGCGCGCGACACCGTGCTGAAGGTGAAGGAGGACGTCACGAAGCTGCTCACGAAGCTGCTCGCGCAGGACGTCACCGCCGCACTCGCGAACGAGGCCGTGCCGCTCGCGGCCGCCGCCGTGAAGGAACTCGTGACCGGCTCCGCCGCGGCCGAGGTCGCCACGGCGTCCAAGTTCGTCGACGCGCTCCGCGCCCAGCTCGCCGCGCAGGCGCAGAGCGGCGTCAAGGTGGTGGCGGACGACATGACCGGCGCCGGCTTCACCGTGAAGCTCGACAACGGCCGCGTGGAGCACGACTTCACCGACGCCGCCATCTCCGGAGCGCTCGCGCAGCGCCTGCGTTCCGACCTCGCCGAGCTCATCAAGTAAGACGGGCCCATGGCAGCCGACTACCTCATCGCCTCCCTCCCGCCGCTCGCGCTGGACGGCCCCGCGCCCCTCGCGCTGGACCGTTTCCTCGCCGCCTGCCGCGAGCAGCTCGGCGAGAAGACGACGGCGGGCATCGAAGCCGCCCTCGCGTGCGCGCCCTCGAACCACCCCGTGGCCGAGCGCTGGCGCGACCTCGAGACGCAGCTCCGCAACGCCGCCGCCGCCGAGCGCGCGCGCCTCGTCGGGCAGGATCCCACCAAGTGGCGCCGTCCGGCCGAGGGCTGCGCCCTGTACTGGACGAACCGCGTGACGGCGGCGTTCCAGGAGAAGGACCCCGCGAAGCGCGAGCGCCTGCTCGACCAGGTGCGCTGGGACGCCGCCGGCGACCTCACTCCCGCCGCCTCGCCGCTTTCGGCCGCCGCCGCGTTCACCTACGCGATCCGCCTCGCCATCTCCATCCGCCGCTCCGCCCTCGGGACGGACGCGGGCAACGAAGTTTTCAACCGCCTGACCGCGGCGTCCGCGCCCGAGTCGGTCCTGAAGGGATAACGCACATGCAATCAACAGGAAAAATCGTCGCCGTCAACGGCAACATGATCACCGTCGCGTTCGACGGCGCCGTCGCCCAGAACGAAGTGGGCTACGCCGTGCTGGGAGACAAGCGCCTGATGGCGGAGATCGTGCGCGTGCGCGGCACGCGCTGCGACATGCAGGTGTTCGAGTCCACCTCCGAGCTCATGGTCGACGACCGCGTGGAGTTCACCGGCAACCTGCTCGCCGCCGAACTCGGCCCCGGCATCCTCACCCAGGTGTACGACGGCCTGCAGAACCCGCTGCCAGAACTCGCACGGGAAGTGGAGAATACCGAAGGCAAGGAACGCAGCTTCTTCCTCCAGCGCGGCCTGTACCTGCCCGGACTCCCCCGCGAGCGGAAATGGGACTGGCATCCCACCGCGCAGCCGGGCGCGCGCCTGACCGCCGGCGAGGAGCTCGGCTGGGTCACCGAGGGCATCTTCCACCACAAGATCATGGTCCCCTTCGCCTTCACGGGCGCGTGGACCGTCAAGGACCTCGCCCCGGCCGGCGACTACACGGTGACGGACGACGTCGCCACCCTGCAGGGGCCCGACGGACGCGACGCGAAGGTCCAGATGATGCAGCGCTGGCCGGTGAAGGTGCCGATCACGTGCTACGCGGAGCGCCTCGCGCCCGTTGAGACGCTCGTCACCTCGGTGCGCACGATCGACACGTTCTTCCCCGTCGCCATCGGCGGAACCTACTGCATCCCCGGCCCTTTCGGCGCGGGCAAGACCGTGCTACAGCAGACGACCGCGCGCTACGCGAAGGTCGACATCGTGGTTTCCGCCGCCTGCGGCGAACGCGCCGGCGAGGTGGTCGAGATGCTGAAGGAGTTCCCCGAGCTCGACGACCCGCGCACAGGCAAGAAGCTCATGGACCGCACCGTGATCATCTGCAACACGTCCTCGATGCCGGTCGCCTCCCGCGAGGCGTCCGTGTACACGGCCGTGACGCTCGCCGAGTACTACCGCCAGATGGGCCTCAACGTGCTCGTGCTCGCGGACTCCACGAGCCGCTGGGCGCAGGCCATGCGCGAGCTTTCCGGGCGTCTGGAGGAAATCCCCGGCGAAGAGGCGTTCCCCGCCTACCTCGAATCGCGCATCGCCGCGTTCTACGAGCGCGCGGGACGCGTCACGCTGAAGGACGGCTCCGTCGGCTCCGTCACGATCGGCGGCACCGTCTCCCCGGCGGGCGGCAACTTCGACGAACCCGTCACGCAGGCGACGCTCAAGGTCGTCGGCGGCTTCCACGGCCTCAGCCGCGCGCGTTCCGACGCCCGCCGCTATCCGGCCATCGACCCGCTCGACAGCTGGAGCCACTACCAGTCCATCATCGAATCCGACCGCGTCGAGAAGGCGCGCGCCCTTCTCCGCAAGGGCAACGAGGTGGGGCAGATGATGAAGGTCGTGGGAGAGGAAGGCACAAGCCTCTCTGACTTCACGGTCTACCTGAAGAGCGAATTCCTCGACACGGTGTACCTCCAGCAGAACGCCTTCTCGGATGTGGACGCCTCCACGCCCGAAGAGCGCCAGAAGATCATGTTCGACGTCGTCGAGAAGGCGCTCTTCACGGACTACAAGTTCGAGACGAAGGACGACGCCCGCGCGTTCTTCATGTCCCTCCAGCAGGCGTTCATCGACTGGAACAACGTCAAGAGCGACGCGCCCGAGTTCACCACTGCGCGCGACGGCCTGCTCGCGAAGATCGACGCAGCCGCACGGTAAAAACCTCAAACTGGCGCAACGCCCTTATCCGAGCTTCGCGGCGGCGACGCGGGCGGCGGCGACGATCTCCTCCTCGCCGGGAATCACGCCCCCTTCCATCAGCACGCGGCCGGCGCACACCACCGTGTCCACGCACGAGGGATCCGCCGCATAGACGAGGTCGCTCGTGCGATTGAAGCCGGGAACGAGCGGCAGGCGGTTCGGATCGAGGATCACGAAGTCGGCGGCCGCGCCCACGCGTACCTCGCCCGCGTCGAGGCCGAACGCCTCCGCGCCGCCGCGCGTGGCGAGGCGGTAGACGGTCTCCGCCGACGCGCACGTGGGATCGCCGCTTTCGATTTTCGCCGCGAGCGCGGCGCACTTCATCTCGGCGAACATCGAGAGCGCGTTGTTCGACGACGCGCCGTCCGTGCCGATCGACGCACGGCACTTTCCCTGCTCGACCGCCCGCTTGAACGGGAAGAGCCCCGAAACGAGCTTCATGTTCGACTGCTGGTTCTCGCAGATCACCGCACCCGTGTCGGCGATGATCTTGACGTCGTCGTCCGTCAGGTGCACGCAGTGCGCCATCACGGTCTTGGGGCCGAGCAGCCCAACGTCGTTCAGGTAGGCGACGGGCGTGCGCCCGCCGTGTTCCTTCAGGCAGGTGTCGAACTCGAAACGCGTCTCCGCCACATGCACGTGGATGAACGTGTCCTCGGCCTTCGCGCGCGCGGCGATGTCGCGCAACGAGCTCTCGCACACGGTGTAGATCGCGTGCGGCGCGAGCGTGGCGAACACGCGGCTCGACGCGTCGCGCGGCAGGCCGGCGAGCGCCGCGTTCGCGGCCACGTTCTTCGGGTCGTTGTGGCCGGGGCCGCCCGTCTCGATCGTCTGCATCGACACGGCGCAGCGGATGCCCATCTCCTCGGCGGCGCGCGCGACGGCGGGCGCGTACCAGTACATGTCGTTCGCGAACACGGTGCCGGAGCGGATGAGCTCGAGGATCGCAAGACGCGTGCCGGCGTAGACGATCTCGTCGGTGAGGTGCGCCTCGGCGGGCCAGATGTGCTCCTGCAGCCACGGCATGAGCTCCAGGTCGTCCGCGAAGCCGCGCAGCAGGTTCATCGCGAGGTGCGTGTGGCAGTTGTAGAACGCGGGCACCACGGGACGCGTCGCCGCGCCTGGCGTCGCCGCCGACGTGATCGACGCGATGCGTCCGTCCGCCACGGCAATGTCGACGGCCTGGCCGTTCAGCTCAAGGTTCGGAAATGTCTGCTGCATGATGGACTCCTGGATGTCATGAGGTAAACTTCACGGCCTTCGACATGTCGGGCACGAGGGCGAGGGCGTCGCCGTGGTGGATGACCGTCGATCCCGGCACGCGCGCGACAACGGGCGTCTTGCGCGCGTCGAGCACGGCGTGGACGAGCGTCTCCGCGCCGAGCGGCTCCACGATGTCCACGTGCGCGAGCAGCGCGCCCTCGGGCGCGTCAGCGGCGGGGAACACGCGCAGATGCTCGGGACGCACCCCCACGGTGCGCCCGAGGTCGAGCACGCCCGGCGGCAGGAGATTCATCGGCGGCGTGCCGATGAAGGACGCCACGAACTTGTTCGCGGGATGGTCGTAGACCTCCAGCGGCGGCGCGGCCTGCTGGATGCGTCCGCCCTCCATCACCACGATGCGGTCGCCCATCGTCATCGCCTCCGTCTGGTCGTGCGTGACGTAGATCATCGTCGCGCCCAGCCGGTGGTGGAGGCGCACGATCTCCGCGCGCATCTCCACGCGCATCTTCGCGTCGAGGTTCGAGAGCGGCTCGTCGAAGAGGAACACGGCCGGCTCGCGCACGATCGCGCGGCCCACCGCCACGCGCTGGCGCTGTCCGCCGGAGAGCGCCTTCGGGAGGCGGTCGAGGTAGGATGACAGTCCGAGCGTCTCCGCCGCCGCGTCCACGCGCCGCGCGATCTCGGGCTTCGGCACGTGGCGGAGACGGAGCGCGAAGCTCATGTTCTCGCGCACCGTCATGTGCGGGTAGAGCGCGTAGTTCTGGAACACCATCGCGATGTCGCGGTCCTTCGGCGGGAGGTTCGTGACGTCGCGCGCGCCGATCTTTATGCACCCGGAGGTGGGCAGCTCAAGCCCCGCCACCATGCGCAGGGTCGTGGACTTCCCGCAGCCGCTCGGCCCCACCAGCACGAGGAACTCGCCGGGATGCACCTCGAACGTGAAGTCGTCCACGGCGGGCTTCTGCCCTTTCGCGTAGACTTTCACCACATGTTCGAACGAGACTCCCGCCTGAACCGCCTCCGCCATCAGAACAGCTCCTCCTCGAGCATCGCGCAGAGCGCGTGGTAGACTGGCAAATGAAACTCCTGCACCTGATATGTCTCGTGCGCGGGAACGCGCACCGCGGCGTCCGCGAGCGCCGCGAGGTGTCCGCCACCAGCGCCCGTCAGCGACACGACTTTCAACCCGCACGCGCGCGCCACGCGCGCGGCGGCCACGCAGTTGCGCGAGTTGCCGCTCGTCGAGATCGCGAGGAGCACGTCGCCCGCGCGTCCGAGGCCGAGCACCTGCTGCGCGAAGGCCGGTTCCCACCCCACGTCGTTCGCGAAGGCCGTGAGGATCGCGCCCTG
>JAFRSR010000006.1 GCA_017427485.1 Kiritimatiellia bacterium | reverse complement strand
GGGGATGGTGCGCGGCCGCCGATGCGACCGGCGTGCCCGAACTCGCAGCCATGGCGAAGACCATCCGCAGCCACATCAAGGGCATCCTCGGCTACTGGAAGCTGGACGGCGCGACAAACGCCTCCATGGAGGGCTTCAACGGAAAGGTACGCTGGCTCATCAAGCAGGCCTACGGCTTCAGGGACTTCAAGTACTTCCGGCTCAAGATATTCGACCTCCCGTCAACCGACATCCGCAAGCGGCTCTAGGCGGCTCGCACGAATAACCGGGAAGAGCCGAAATTTCTTCCGGTGTATACTCCTTGTCGCGCATCCCCAGGTCCTTGTCTCTCAGATTCTGTCCAAATTGTTCTCCGTTCATAACACCACCTCCTTAAATACATGGTTGATCAACGCCTTTTGCGCGGCGATGAGCGCGGCGAGTGATTCCTTCAGCGACGCCTTCAACTGTTGCGAGCCCATCATCTCCTAGACTCCTCTCGTTTCATAAAGCTCCCCTCAACGTCTATCGGCAGATTCTGCTTTGAAAACCACCCGCCTTTGGACGAGATCGGCATTGCCTTGGGGTCAACGATGGACGGTTCATCTGGATTTTCAAGATGGGCTTTGCCGAAGCCGCCGCGCAAATCCACGAAATCTATTGCCTCAAAATGGTGTTCGTATGTGTCAAGCCACTGCAAAGCGCTGTCTAACAGAAACGCCTCCGCAAGATGTCCGTGGTCCTTGACGCCATCCGACCAGTAAACTCGAATCCCGTTCATCGCAATTCTGCGGATCCCCATCTTCTCAAACAAACTCAACGCCACGTTGAGAAACATTGGAATCCCACGCGCCGGATAAATCGCGTTGCCTCGGTTTTCATCACATAGGATCGTCTTGACGCCTGTCTTGCGCTGATTGCGGAAAATCGTATACATCTTCTCTTCGCCAATCGGCAATCCATAAGGAATCATGTAATTTGGCAGGTTAGCCCGCAACGCCGTCAAGCCACACGGAACGTAAATCACGATGCCAGAAGCTCCGTTGTCTTCGGCTTCAAACACAGACCCTTCAATCGTCCTGAATCGGACGCCATCCGCATTAATTTCTCGCTGGAGCTCGTACATGATTAGTTCCCTTTAAACACCTGATTCACCAACGCCTTTTGCGCGGCGAAAAAATCCTTCAGCGATATCGTTGACTCGTCCTGGTGCGCGAGCGCCCACACCGTCTCAGTGAGCACCGCCGGGGAGGTGCCCATTCCCGCGATAAGGATTGTGCAATTAACCGACTTCATCCGATCACCTCCCAATGGCCGCCCTTGTCGGGACCGACGCGGCGAATTATGCCCAGCGCCTGGAGTTTCTTCATGTTCTTATTGACATGAACAATTGAGATGCCAAGCATGGTGGCAAGTTCGGCTTGTGTGATGTAAGGATTTGACGAAACGGAAGAAATGATACTCCTTTGCCTTTCATTAACCTTTTCATTAACCTTTTCATTAACCCCATCATTAACCCCCGAAGCTTTCACTGCACTTTCTTGGGCGGTCGCCGTTTGCGGCAATCCTTCCGTTAATGCGCGGTCGGCGGAATAGGCGTCGTCAAGGGGAACGGTGAGCCGGAACACGTCGTCTTCGTCAAACACGGGCTCGGCATTCGAGTATATCTTGACGTAGTGGTAGAGGTTCCGGACGCCGGAACCGAGTTCGTCGGCAAGACGAATCTGGTGGAAGAAGTTCGCGATGATCGGGTTCTTCGGCTCCGGCTCCAGGTTCTTCGGCGTGATGCGTCCGTAGCGAAACGCACGATTGGCGTTCTCGGTGTACATGCGGTCGCGCTCGATGATCAAACGCGCATAGCGTGCGCTTGAGAACTCGCGATGGATGAGTAGGTTGCCAATCATCTCGCGCAGGATCTTGTCGCGAAGCGACACCCGCATGTCGTCCTCAAGATAGAACTTGTCGAGAAGATGCTTTTCGCCAAAGGCACAAAGCTGGTCATAGCTGTCGAGCAGATTGGTCGACACGGTCACGCGGTCGTCGTAGCGATCGACGTTGACACGGCGGAGCAAGGCGTCAGTCTTGTAGGCAGGAAACACGTCGCCGATGCAATCGTCCGTTCCCAGAAGAAGTACGGCCGCAGCCTTGAATCCCTTCTTGCCCGACTCGGCATCCACGCCCATCAGTTTCGCGCTCTTGAATATCGCGTCCGCGGACATCCGACGCCACGGATGTCCGTCTCGCGTCATCTCCTTGATGCGCGGCAGCAAGTCGAGCCGCATGTCCTTTTTCGTCACGTACGGGAAAACCCGCTGCTCGGTAAAGACGTGCTGCTTGCGGATGAAAAGCTGTGCAAGAGGCTCCGTCCCCTTCACCCGCACATCCGACTCGTGCACGCGCACGTACGTAGCGCCCTTGAACCGATGGACTTCCGGGCTTTCCGGCACGTGCACATAGATCAGATGCTTGCGCTTGTAAACGATGTGCTCTGGATACAACTGCGTCGTCGGTTCAAAGAGATTCGGGTCGTTCATCACCTTGACGAAGTTGCGAATCATCGCATCAACCGACTTGGGTGGCAAACCGACAACAGTACCGTCATCGTCAACGCCAAGCAACAAATCGCCGCCTGCCTTATTGAGGAACGCACACACGGACTCGAAGGTGTCGGCCTTCGGCCCGTCGCCCGCACGCTTGAACTCGATGTTCAGATTCTCGCCAATGGTGAGAAGCGTGTTGATTCTTGATGAAGTGATTTTCACGGTTTTGTCTCTGAGGCAAAGTATATCAAATTTCCAAGATGCTTGCGTACCGACCCGACAGCACCGCCGAAATGCTGTCCATGCCCGCGACGAGGATGGTGCGATTGGCCGATTTCATCCGATCACCTCCCAATGGCCGCCCTTGTCGGGGCCGACGCGGCGAATCTTTCCGGCATTCTTTAAATTGGACAGGTGCCGCTGTATGGCCGAACGGTTGATTCCAAGTTCGCACATCAAACCCTGTTGCGTCAAAACCGGATGTAAGCGCAGCAACTCCAGTATCCTGTCAACGGTTTTCTGACCACCTTTATTCACAGTTTTTCTGACCACTTTTTTCTGACCACTTCTTATGGCCCCCGCCTTGGTCAACCGTTTGATCTTCCGCTTCTCTTCGTCGGTAAGTCCTATCAGGAGATACCGGCTCTTCAGTTCGTTTGCCTCGCCGAGCAACAGATTACGGAAGAACGCCTCCAAAAAACTCCAGTCGCGCTTGACGTCCTTTGCGTGGTCGGCGTAGTTCGCCCTCACGAGCGCATTTCGGAAATACCATGAGTTATCCTTGAACATGTTGTTCGCCACCGCATAACCGAGCGACTTGAGGTATTTGATGGCGAAAACCGCCACCGTGCGGGTGTTGCCTTCGGAGAACGGATGCACCTGCCATATCTGTGCAACAAACCGCGCGAAATGCGGAATCATCTGCTTAGTCGTCTTCGCGCCGTAGTCGTATTCCCTCTCGTCGATGAAGTCCCGAACGAGCGACGCCTTCAACGTGTCCGCTGAACCGTATGTAACAGAGTCCTCCTTCAACACCCATTCGTTCTTGCGGATGTTGTATCTGCGTAGCTTCCCCGCATTGGCGATTACGCCTTTGAAAAGCTTCGAATGTATGGATATGAGGTATTCAGGCGTAAACTCAAAAGCCCCGTCGTTGATGACCGCGACCATGCGCTCAGAAACCTTGTCCGGCTCCTCTTTGTCGGGATCGCGCCCCTGTGCTTCGTCCTTCGCCGCGTAATAGTTGCCGATACGCCGACGGGCCTGATTCTGCGTGATCTTTCCCTCGATATGGAGCTTAGCCGTCTCAAAAAGAAAATCCGAGGGTGTAAGACCATCTACCTTCTGAAGACCAATGGCCGTGGCCCAGGCGTCGGCACGCTCACGCATCCCCGGTTCCTGGGCACGGAGATATCCGCCAAGTTCCTTCAGCACGGGGTCGTCATAAGGCATGCCGTAACCTCCGCTTCTTCTTTGCCATCATTCTCGCCATCCTATTCCTTTGCACGCAGTTTATCAAATACCCTCCGTGCCGACAAGCCGGAATTCCCGACACTCAAGCTCTCCTTACGGCCGCGACAAGCGCGGCCGCTCCCGCGTGCGGCGCGTCCGGAGGCCGCGCCCTACCCGTTGGTCGCAACGGCTCGCGGGGACGCTCGCCCTCCCGCAACGGGCGGGTGCGGGTTAACGGGGTTCGAAAGGTAGGGGTTGGTCGGAAACGGCAAGATTAAGAAGCTCGAAGGGGTCTCTCTTTGTGCCGCGGATGCGCAGGGTGTGCCGACCGGGCTCCAGCTTGAAACCTCCAACGAGACCTTCCCCGCTGCAATAGCCCTTCTTTCCGAGGAAGAGCATGTTCCACACCGCATGCGTGGACCACAGACGCATGCCCGCCACTTTGAACTCGCCGCCGTCAAGCGACACGGACGCGCGCGTGAATCGGTTCTGCCCCTTCGCCCGCGCAAACAGCCAGTAGGTGCCGCCCTCCTTGAGCTCAAACTCGAACTCGCGCATCTCGTCCTTCTTCCCGCACATGGTGATAGGAGCAAAGTCCGGCGCGTAGATCGTGCGGGGGCCATCCGCCACCGGACGCTCCGGCGGCGCGAAGTCCGTGCGCTCGCCGTAAACCGACACGCAGCGGGACAGTCCGTTCGTGGCCTGCACGAGGAATGCCGAGCGCCAGTACCTGCGGTCCTTCATCTTCCCGGGAATGAACGTGACGGTGAATCGGTTCGTCCCCTTCCTGAAAACGCCCTGCGACGGCGTCACGGAAAACCAGTCCGCGTCGAAGTTCTGCCGGATGCGGAACGGCAGGGCGCACGTCGCCTCGGCGGTGAATGTGACCGACGCCGGCGCGGCCGCGTCTCCCGACACCCGGACGTCCTTGATCACGCCCGTGTCGAGGATGAACGGAAGGTCGCGCACGGGATACTTCGTGGCCCAGTCCCGGGGAATCTCGCCGGGTGATTCGGCGGGTCGAGGACGCCCCGCCCTACCGGTGGAAAAGACGTTGTCGTCCCGCAGGTCCATGCGCGCCTTGTAGCCGGTCGACGGATTGAACCCCTTCTCGCCGAACCAGTTTCCCCAGATGCCGGCATACGGCGAGAACCAGTACGGGTTGAACGTGGAGGTCTTGATGCACGGATTCGCCCAGCCGAACTCGTCGCAGCACGGCGCGAGCAGGTTGTCGAACACGTACACCGGCGAGACCATGCAACCCTGGATCGAGACCTCGGAGATCCCAGACTCGAAGCGGTTCTGGAAGCAGCGGACGTTCTGCATGCCGCCGTCAAGCTCGATGCAGTCGTCGTTGGCATAGATGCAGAAGTTGCCGTAGATGTCGGCGTCGCGGTTGAACCCGCCGCCTTCGCGGAAGTTGTCGCACCCCTCGATCGCGTCGTTCCAGCGGTGCAGGTCGGACCCGACGATGTCGTTCCGACGCAGCACGGTGGAGTGCGCGACGCGATACACGAAGATGCCCTCCGTGCCGGACGGATGGGAGTAGTACCAGCTGTTCGACCGGCCGCGCGCATCGTGTATGTAGCACCGTTCGACCGTGACCTCCGCGCTGCCGGGATCGATCATGATGCCGGCAGACCAGTTGATCGTGCGCTCCTTGCCCTTGGCGTCGACGTAACCGGGCTTGCCGCCCGCGCGTGCGGTGAACAGCGGATCGCCGGTCCTCCCGAAACCGTACAATTCGCAGTTGCGCACGCGAACTCCCGTCGACTGGCTGATGAACACCGCGTTGTCCCTGTTTCCGCCGCCGCCCTCAATCACCATGTCATCGAGCAGGACGTACCTGGCGTCCACGACCCTGAACACGCTGCTCATCAGGTCTTTGCCGCCGAGCACGACGCCCGGTTTGGTCGTGTAGCGGATCCATCCGTCCGGCGTGCCGTGGTCGCGGATCTCGATCGGATACCGGGCCGTCGCGGGGTCGATCACGATCGTCTTCGCGACGGGCACGTCGGTCTTCCACGTGCGGAACGTCCCGGACGCCAACGTCTTGCCGGCGGACACAAGCCGCATCTCGTAGGACGTATCCTCCGCGAGACCGAAGATCGAGCCGCGGTAGTTGGCCGCGTCGAGGAAGTAGGGCGGCGTCTCGCCCTTTTTCCATTCGGCGCCCGCGACACGGTACTCCAGCGAGAGGCCGTCGACCGGTCCGGCGGATCCCCAGCAGACCGAGCAGCAGGCATACGTGGGCGTGAGCCGCAATTCACCCGCCTTCACCGGCTGGATGAGCGCCATGCGCTTCGCGGGCGCGGCAGGGGGATGTTCCTTCTGCCAGCTGTTGAACGTGAAATCTTCCGGCGGACTCTCAAGTGCCGCGTGTGTGGCGCCGCAGAGGCAGGCCGCCGCCAGGATGAAACTGCATGATAAGATGTGATAGGGTTTCATACGATCCCTTTCGAAATTCAATTGGAGAGTTATTCATTGACTGGTTATTGATTCGCAATCAATATACCACCCCACCCCGCCCGCGTCAAGGGGGATGCGAAACGCGGCCTTGTGTTGGGAGGTGGGGTGTGCTAAAATGGCTTCCACACGAGAAACTTGACTGGCGGTCGCGCGGGACGCGCGACCCTACCAGCGGTCGCGACAAGCGCGACCGCTCCCGCTGGTTGCGGCAGGATTTTCGGAGAAGTTGGAGGTTTTGATTATGAGAAGATACCTTTGGGCACTGGCCCTGGCATTGAGTGCGGCGTGCGTGGATTGCAGCGCCGCGAGTCTGTCAATTGACGGCACGCGGCCGGGACGGATTCTGCCGAACACGCAGAGCACGCTGTGCATGTGGCATCTGTCCCGGAGCGCGTTCCGCCACGTGAAGCGCAATCCCGCATGCGACGTTCTGGAGTTTGCCGAATACGTCGAGGTGATGGGGGCGACCGGCGGCAGCAAGGACCGCGACTGCCTCAAGAACCCGGATGACCGCGCGGTCCTTGACGACTACGACTTCACGCGGCTCGTCGAGGGCTGCCGGGGCATCCTCGGCCTCGGCCTCAAGCCCTACCTGAAACTCGGCAACGTGCCGCCGAAGTTTTCCTCGGACGTTTCCGGCGGCAGTTTTCACATGAACGTGCGACCGCCGGACGACTTTGCCGTCTACGGACGCTACATGACGGCCTGCGCGAAGGCGCTTCTGGAGGCGTTTGGCCGTGACGAACTGCTCACTTGGCGTTTTGCCGTCTTGACCGAGTTCGAGAACGGCGGTTGGTTCAAGGACGCGTCGGGCGATCCCGACAAGACGTTCCACGCCTACTGCCGGCTCTACGAAACGACGGTCGAGTCGTTCGCGAACGTGATCGCTCCGGACGTGACGATTGGCGTTCATGCGATGGCGGTGACGGAGGGCTTGTGGGACGAGCGCCGCTTTATCAAGTACGCCGCCGAGCGGAAGCTGCCGCTGAAGTTCGTGACGGCCTCGTTCTACGACAGGAAGCCGGGACAGCCGACGACCGGTCTCACGCTGCCGCAGACGATTGAGCATCTCCGCGACGCGGCGGAGGCGGCGGGATTGACGAACCTTTTCTATGCCGTCGACGAAGGCCGCCTCCTGTTCGGGGCGACGCGCAAGAAAGCGAACGACGCCCTCGGTCTGCGGGTCGTGGGCGATACGTATCAGGCGGCGTACGACGCGCGGGTCGTCAAGCAGCTCTACGATTCAGGGGCGGAGTACTTCGCCTCATGGGGATACATGTCCGGACCGAACACGTTCTTCGAGGGGTTGCCGTCCGTGAGTTTCCACGTGGCGCGTCATGCGGCGAAGTTCAAGGGCATGCAACGCCTGCCCGTTGCCGCGGAAGACCCTGCGCCCGCCGGAATGGAGATCGATGCCGTCGCCGCGCTTTCGCGCGACGGACAGTCCCTTCGCGTGATGGCATATGCGTTTACGAATCACTTGTTCGCCACCGGCACCACCAAAGTGGATCTGCGCATCCGTCCGCCTGCGCGTTGGCCGAAGGGAGGGAAGGTCGAGGCCGTGTTCCGTCTCGTGGACGACAACGCCAACTGGTTCGACGAATGGCGCAAGGAGCGCAAACGGCTCGGCATCGGCGACGACCGCTTCCACTGGTCGCCAGATTGCCCTGGGGTCCTGTCGGGACCTGGGCTGATCTCCGCCGCAGACCGGAAGACATTCAAGGAACAAACCGTGCCACGACTCCGCGAATACGCCGTGCTTCACGAAGAGAAGAAGCCGCTGACCATCGGCGAAGACGGCGCCCTCGTCCTTTCACGCGACCTGCCCGCAAACGCCGTGCTGTTTGTCGAGCTGACCAATCAGATGCCGCACCGGCGCGAGTAGTTCTTCGCCGCGTGGTACCCTGTGATCTTCACGCCGCCGGAGGGATAGACCTCGATGAGCGAGAACGCGTTGGCCGGCGCGGCGCGCAGGACGCTCGCGGGGGACGTGAAGTAGCCGATGCCGTTCTCCTCGCGGAACGAGCCGTCGTGGAAGTGTCCCTGCACGACGCACTTCACCTTGCCCGACGCATCCAGGATTGCGCGCACCTCGGCGGCGTTGCGGATGCACGTCGAGTCCTTGGCGTCCAGCTGCTGGTGCACGATCGGCACACACGGTCCCGTGGCCGACGCCAGTTCGGCCTTCAGGAACGCCACCTGCTCCTGCGGCAGGAGCGTGTCCTTCCAGAAGAAATTGCCCCGCCCGTACGGCGTGCCGTCCGGCTTGTAGCAGGCATCCAGGACGATGAACTTCACGCCGTTGCGCACGAAGGCGTAGTACGCCTTCGCCGCCTTCTGTCCCTCGTTGGAGACATGCGCGAGGAACTCCTCCTTGGAAATGTTGTCATGGTCGTGGTTGCCGAGCACATGGTAGCGCGGTCCCTTGAACGCGGCGAACCGCCCCTCGATGGCGTCGAGGTAGGCCAGCGACTCCGCGGGCGTGCGCCCCAGGTCCTTGAAGTCGCCGCCTTCCACCACAAAGTCGACGCCGAGCGCGTTCATCTTCTCGACGAACGCGTCCATCTTGACGAGGCTGTCGCAGTACACGCGCATCAGGCTCGGCTTGAGGTGCGCCGCGTAGTGGCAGTCCGTGATGAAGCCGAACCGCACCGACGGCGCGGCGTCGCCCACGTCGCCAAACGTCGTCGTCACGCCGGCGGCGGCAAGACCTCCCAGGAATGTCCTTCTTCTCATGATTCCCTCAGAATGGTTTGGGCTGGAAGACGGAGCCGTCGGGGTTGATGAGGATGTAGCCCATCGAGCGCACGGGGGAGCCGGCGTAGGTGAAGGTCTGGGCGGTGTAGTTGCAGACGGTCTTCGAGCCGTCGCCGTAGGCCGTGAGGAACACGCCGGGCGCGAGCGTGCGGTGTTCCGTCATCTGCTCGCGCTGGAGGTGGCGCACGGGCACGAACTCGTCCCAGGCGCGCTTGATGCGGGGGACGTCCGCGAACTTGTAGGTGTAGAAGATCGGGCGCCCGCCGAACTCGATGATCTTGAGCGCCACGTAGGGATCCTCCACGCCGTCGCCCTCCATCCAGCGCGGGTCGCCGCTCTTCTCCAGCTTGTAGAGGCACTTGCCGCGCGTGTGGTTCTGCGTGAGGCGGTCGGACGTGTAGAGGATGATGCCGTGGTAGACGAGCTCCCACAGCGGGAACACGCTTGTCGCGAGCGCGGGCAGCTTGCCCTCGTGTTCCATCTTGAGGTCGCGCTCGATGTAGTTGATGTAGTCGATGTTGCCCGCCACGTGGTCGTACCCGCTTTCGCTCGCCGCGCACCCCATCAGCTCTTTGCCGTATGCGAGGATGCGGTTCTGGTACTCGGCCGTCTGCTCCCAGGTGTTCGGGTGCTTCGGATCGCCGCACGGTTTCGGATACGTCGCGGAATAGACGTCGATGTAGTGCGGCCCCCGTATGCCGAGCGCGGCCATCTTGCGCATCTCTTCCGGCAGCCACCGTTCCCAGGCGCATTTCTGGCAGACCCAGTAGCACTGCCCGCCGGCCCACAGCCCGCCCTTGTACCAGTCCCCGTTCGCGAACTTGCAGATCCAGTCCTCGTCCCACAGGCGCGAGCACATGTAGCCGTCCGTGTTCGCCGCGTGCAGCGCGAACTGGTAGCCGAGCGACTTCGACTTCTCGATCAGCCGCTTGAACGCCTCTTCGCCGCCGGCCTCCGCGCAGACGGGGAAGTGGCCCGGCACGCGGCCGTCGTAGCCGCCGTCCTGCCAGCCGGCCGAGCAGATGGACAGCTTGTCGATTCCCGCGTCCTTCAGCGCCTGGAGGAACTCCTCCGTCACGCCGAACGGCATGTGGACGGTGATGGGCAGCTCCTCGCCGATCTTGAAGAACTTCTTCGTGATGCCGTCGGCCGTCTCGGGGATCGGCTTGGCGGCGTGCGTCTGGATGCGCACGACGATCGCGTCGCAGAGATAGTCGAGTTCGGGGTTGAGCCTGTCCTTGATCGTGCGCACCGCGCCGCGGTCGAGCTGGTATTTCCGGTAGGCGTGCGCGAGGCCGTTGTAGTCCGCCTCCGCGCCGTCGAGGCGGCGGAAGTCCACGACGATGTCGTCGTAGTATTCGGGGAAGAACATGCGCACCCTCTCGCAGTCGAAGCGCGGGTACGTCTCGTACGCGCCCTTCTTCGCCTTCGTCACGAACGCATACGTGAAGCGCCACGTCTTGACGTGCCCGTACCAGAGCGAACCGCCCTTCTTCACGCCGAAGACCGGCATGAGCTGGGCCGGCCTCACGTAGATGCCGTCGTCCTTGTCGAAAAGACCGTACGTGCCGCGCGCCTGCATCCAGTAGCCGTCGTCGCCCTTCCGCGCCGTGAAGAAGTTCGGCACCACCTCCACGTACTTCGCGTCCTTGGGGATCTCCGCCTTCGGCATCACGAAGCGCCAGGACGCGTCGCCCGTCTTTTCCAATTCAACGGTGCGCGTCTCGTAGCGCAGGCCCTTCGCCTGCGGGTAGCCGATCCGCACGAGGGCGCTCTCCGCCCAGCACATGCCCGCAAGCGCCGCGACGCTGAGCGCCGTCCATTTCCGAATGTCCATGTTCGATCTCCTTTTCGATTTGTCCTTCAATCAGTTGCCCTTCCGCACCGTCACGGTGCGCGCGTCGAGGGACGTCGCGCGGCGGTTCCACTCGTGGAGGAACGGCGCGTAGTCGGCCGTGAGCGTTGTCGCCTTCGCGCGGAAGACGCGGCGCTTCACCGTCACGACGAGACAGCCGTCCTTCATCCGGGAGGTCGCCGTATGCGTCAGCCACACGTCCTTGTTGTCAAGGGGGTTGCGGAGCGTCAGCGCGGTCGGCAGGTGCTCCACCTTCGCGTAGCCCTTCGGGAACACGATCTCGTACTCGTCGACCGCCTCGGACTTGCCCGACACGAGAATCGGCGACTTGCGCGCGGCGCTGTCCAGCGCAAAGAGGCGGCTCTCGAAGTCCGGGTCGGGGATGCGCACCGAGATGCGTCCGTCGCGGACCACGGCGAACTCCGGCGCGTAGGCGGAGAAGGCCTGCTTCGCCGGATAGGACTTGACGTCCGTCTCGAGCTCGCTCGTCGCCGTGGCGTTCTGCGCGAGCTTGCCCACGAGCTGCTGGTAGAAGCGGTGGCGCATCTCCGGGAGCATCTCCGTGAAGCGCTTGCGGAAGTCGCCCACGCCGGAGCCGAAGGAACGGCTCTCCACGTCGAAGTCCACCGCCCCGTTCTCGCGCACCGTGATGCGGCAGAAGTACCGTGCGGCGGCACGCCACGTGAAGTTGGTCGGCGGCGGCGGCGCGGAGGCGCACCATTTCCACGGCGCCCACCAGGACGACGGCGGCGCGACGGTCTTCGGCGTGTTGACGACGCCGAACTCGTCCCGTCGCGGATCGTAGAACGTGCAGCCGGCGTGCGACGACGTCTCGGGCGGCGTGTACTCGTTCTCGCCGCCGACCCAGAACGTGCGGCCCTCCGCCTCCACGCGCACGACGAGCGAGCCGAACGTCTCGGGACGCGGCACGGCGCGCCGCGTCGCGTCGGCGACCTTCGCGCCGTGCGCGTTTCCCGTGACGAGCACGAACGACGGATCGAAGCCCGCCGCCTCCAGCATGACGTAGATCATGTTCATGCGGTCCGCCCCCGAGGCGTAGCCGTCGGCCAGCGCGCGGTCCGGCGCGGAGAACGCGATGTCGAACGGCAACTCGAAGAGCCCCGGTCCCGCCACGCGCAGGCGGTGCGCAAGGAGCGTGCGGATCGCGATGATGCGCTCCTGCGGCGTCCGG
>JAFRSR010000354.1 GCA_017427485.1 Kiritimatiellia bacterium | reverse complement strand
GTTCGACCTGTGGGCCACGACGTTCTCCAAGTTCGACTGGACGCTCGTCCTGAAGGGCGGCGCGCAGGTGCGCGTGGGCGCGGGCACGGCGGAGAACTCCAACAAGATCGTCGGCCCGATCCGCCTGGACGGCGGCACCGCCACGTTCACCACCTACAGCACCACGGCCGACATGCGCCAGTCGCTGACGGGCGTCATCTCCGGTCCCGGCAAGTTCCAGAAGAGCGGTGTCCATGACGTGTACGTCACGAACCCGGACAACTCCTGGACGGGCGGCACCTCGGCGACGGAAGGGCGGCTGTTCGCCACGGCCACGGGCACGATTCCGCCGGGCCCGCTCGCGGCAAGCGGCAGCGGCACGATCAACTTCGTGGCGAAGGACTGGGATTTGCCGACGCTCCACAACATGCTGACAAATTGGAACGGCAGCGGCGCGGTGAACGTGTACACGGCGTCCGGCTCGACGTTCGCGGACGCCTTGGACTTCGAACACGCGATCCCCTACCGCCACGGCGGCCCCGGCACGCTCACGTTCACGGCGGGGACGACGCCGGAAGGAAAGTCGAAGCTCATCCAAGGCGAAGGCCAGATGACGATTGGCGGCAACAAGATGCGCCGCCTCTCGTTGCTCAACGTGCCGGGCGGCACGCTCACGCTCGACAACGCGGGCTACATCTGGGCGGGCGAATGGGACGTGGACAACGACGTGTCCACGCTGTCGAACACGACCTGGACAATCGGCAGCGCGAACAACACGGCGCCGGCGAAACTGGTGGTGAAGGCTGGTTCGACGATCGACTCGAAGGTGGTGCCGGCGCAGAACCAGGCCGCGTGGATGATCGTCCAAGACACGGGCACGAAGGGTGCGATCATGGAGGTGCACGACGGCGCGGCGATCACCAACTCGATGAGGGTCGGCAGCGGCAACAACGGACATGCGGCGTACTACCAGTACGGCGGCGATGTGCGGAACCTCTGCCATGCCGGTAACGACGGCTGGGTGGGCGCAGGCTGGAAGTCGTACGGTTTTCTGGACGTCATGGGCGGACGCTACGCCTGCCGCCAGTGGCTGGGATTCGGCAACGACCCGACGGGCGCGGGCGTCGGACGGCTTTCGGGCGGCCTGTTCAAGGTGGAGGTGAGCTGCCTCTGCTTCTCCCGCGGCGGCTGGGGCGAAATGTACATGACGGGCGGCACGCTGGACGCGACGGGCAACGGGAGCGAGCCGGGCATCCGCCTCGGCATGCTGCGCTGGAGCGGCACGTCGGCGGCAAATCCCGAGCGCAACAAGGGCATCTTCACGATGGACGGCGACGGCGATCCCTATGTGAAGATCGGATCGGCGTCCTGGTTCGACCTCACCGAGCGCACGAACGCGTTCGAGGGCGTGGTGTGCCTGAACGCGGGCGTGATGGAGGTGACGCGCTTCCAGAAGTCCGAGATGTTCAAGGACGACCGCAACAAGAACGGCGTCGCGAAGGGCTACGTCACGTTCAACGGCGGCACGTTCCGCTCGGCCGCCAATTCCGCGAACATCTTCGGTCCGACGGGCCTCACGACCGACCGCGTGACGGTGTTCCCCGGCGGCGCGACGCTGGACATCAACGGCAAGACCGCGTCCAATGCGGCGATCCCGTTCGAGAAGCCGTTCGGGAAGGGCGTCGCGTCCATTGCGTGGCCGTCCGACACGTCCACGAACAACTACATCGGCGCGCCCGAGGTGGTGATCGCGGGCGGCGGCGGCACGGGCGCTGTGGCGCACTGCACGTTCGACGCGCGCTCGGGGACGATCGGTAAGATCGTGGTGGTGTCGCCCGGCTGGGGCTACACGAGCGCGCCCACGGCGACCATCAAGACGGCGGACCGCGCGACGGACATCGCGTGCGTCGTGACGATGACGGACGGCGAGGAGCAGCCCGGCGGCGGGCTTACGCTCACGAATTCGTCCGCCACGGCGGGCACCTTCACGCTTTCGTCGGCGAACACCTACACGGGTCCGACCGTGGTGGCGGGCGGCACGCTGAAGCTCGGCGCGGCGGACGCCATTCCGTCCGCCAACGAGGTGCGCCTCGCGGGCGGCACGTTCGACGCGGACTCCTACAACGTTTCCTATGCGCGCGTGGGCGGCTACGGCACGCTGAAGGGCAACGTGACGGTGACGGACAAGCTCGTGTTCGACGCGGCGCAGCCGCCTTCGGCGGGCCTGACCGTGAACGGTTCGCTCACGCTCGGGTCGGGCGTGACGGTGGAGATCGCGAACACGAACCTCCTTACGCGCGGCACGATCCACACGCTCGCGACGTTCCCGACGCCCCTCGCCTCCGTGCCTGCTTCGAACCTGACGAAGCCGTGGTGCGTGTTCCTCACGAACGGCGGCAAGACGCTGAAGATGCACTACGAGGCCGGCACGATGTTCCTGATCAAGTAGGGAGGGTCGCGCTCCTGCGCGACCGCCGCCAAGATGGCGGCTCTCCATACGGGAGGGGCTCGCTCGGCCACATTTCGGGCACGGTTTCGTGAAAAAAGCAAAACCGTGCCCGAAGTGATGTTGCGTTAAGTGATAAAAAGTGGTATAATCAGGCCGTTCTCGGTCAAAAGGATTTTTCCCATGAAAGAGTTTTTCGGCAGAGAAGAGCTGCTTGAATCGTTGAAATCTCTCTGGAACAAGCGTGTCCCGTCGCTTGTCACTTGTCGTGGCAGGCGGCGAGTTGGCAAGTCTACGCTGATTGCCGAGTTTGCACGAAGGGCAGGTGCTCGCCTGATCAAGCTGGAGGGTTTGCGTCCGAAGGAGAAAATGACGAACGCCGATCAGCTCAAGTACTTCATATCTCAGCTTTCGCTGCAGACGGCGTGTGACGAAAGCCCCGTGTCTGATTGGCTGAAGGCATTTGCACGGCTGGATTCGCAAATATCGGACAAGGGGAAGACGGTCGTTCTCCTCGACGAGGTTTCGTGGATGGGGTATTACGACATCGCGTTCCCCGAAGTGCTGAAAGTGGCGTGGGATAATCTGTTCTCGCAGCACCGAAAGCTTGTCGTCGTGGTTTGCGGCAGCGTGTCCACGTGGATCAAGCGCAACATTATCGACAACGGGGCGTTTGCCGGTCGGCGTTCATATGACTTCGTCGTGCCGGAATTGCCGCTTCGGGAATGCGTGAAGTTCTGGGGACCCAAGGTGTCACGGGAGAACATGTCCGACATACTGGACGTACTGTCCGTCACCGGCGGCGTGCCGAGATACCTGGAGGAGGTGGATCCTGCGCTGTCGGCAGACGAGAACGTCCGCAAGATGGCGTTCGTGGCGAAGAGCGTGCTGGCCGTGGATTTCGAGGAGATGTTCAGGGACGTGATCACCGGCGAGCCGGGAATTCGGGCGGACATCCTGCGGCTCCTCTGCGACCAGCCGAGGAACGTGTCGGAGATCGCCTCTGCGCTTGGCATGGAGCGGAACGGACATCTGTCCGAGGCGCTGTCGGAACTGGCGGAGGCGGGATTCATCGCGCCCGACGAGGGTCTGAACCCCGAGACGGGGAAAGACGTCCAGCAGTTGCGTTTCCGGATCAAGGACAACTATGCGCAGTTCTACTTGAAGTACATCGAGCCGCGCCTGAAGATCATCGCGCGCGACGGATTCCGGTTCGCGTCCCTCGAGCAGTTGCCGGAATGGGACGTGATCAAGGGGATCGCATTCGAGAACCTCGTCATCAACAACTTCCGGGAACTGCTGCCCCGCCTTGGGCTGGAACGCTCCCTGGTCGTATCCGCCGCACCGTTCCGCAAGACGTCACGGTCGGGACGGGACGGTGTCCGGGGAGTTCAGGTGGACCTCCTGCTGCAGACGCGGCGGAGCATCTACCTTGTCGAGATCAAGCGTCGCCTCGCGCTGGGGCACGAGGTTGTCGATGAAATGGACGAAAAGGTCTCGCGCATCAAGCGTCCGCGCGGGGTTTCCCTCAAGACGGCGCTCGTCTACGACGGACATCTCGCGAAGACCGTCGAGGCGGACGGATACTTCGACGCGGTGATCGACATACGCGACATCGTGTTCTGACAATAGCTCGCCGACGGCGGCCGCACGCTGAAATTCGGCGCGGTGCGCGGAACGCAGGTGATCATCCGCTGAGGGCGGCGTTCCCGCCGCCAAGATGGCGGCTTCCCATACGGGAGGCTCGCAGTTTACTGCGACCGCCGATTCGGTCGTAACAAGTTGCGACCCTCCCATTCGGTCGCGCAGGAGCGCGACCCTCCCGGGCGGTGGTTTCGGCTTGCGTGTGAAAGCCGGAATGTGGTATGCTACCGGCAATGGCAATTTTCGCAAAGGAACGTGGATATGAAACGAAAACTTTTTGTGTATCTGGCAGCGATGGGAATCGCCGGCGGGATGGCGTTGACGGCGTTCGCGTTGCCGCCGGTGCATCCCGTCCTGCCGCCGGTGACGTACATTGACACCGAAACCGTCACCAACGTGCCGTTTACGGCGTGGCAGGAGCATGCCGGGAAGTTCAAGTTCAGCTTGACCTGTCGCACGACTGCCACGAACAACGTGCAGTTCGCGTTCGGGCGTGATGCGGACGATGATGGAATATTGTCGTTGGAGGAAAGCGATCTTGTTGTCGGCTGGGACTGTGGCAAGTGGTTCGTGCAGGGCGGGTACGATGCGGAACGAATGGAAACTGCAGTCGGCACGGGCGACGGGCAGACGCTCGCATGGATGGTACGACTTTCTCCCGTCACGGCGACGCCCGCGTCCGTCATGGCGACCGTTGACGGCACGCCCGTGTTTGTGGGCATGGACGCCGGGATATTCTATCGCAAGAACTGGAACATGTTACGCCTGACGGGACGCGGACTTGCCGACTCGGGGGAGTCGCCGGTGGTGCAAATTCTTCCTGACTCGCTCACCATCTTGATGAGGTGACGGCATGGCGCAGTTTGTCGAGGCAATCCCGCATCTTCTCTTGCGCATCTTCGCGCCCGCGCTAGGCGTCTGTCTTGTGGCATGGCTGCTCGTGCTGTTCATCCAGCTCTTCTCGGGGAAGCGACACTCTTGTCGCTTCCTGTCTGAGGAAAATGGAAGCGGCGAGAGCGCCACTTCCCCGAGGTGCGGCCTCGGCAAGCCCGTCTGGGTGGGACTCGCCGCGCTCGCAATCGTCTGTACGACGCTGTGCGGCAAGAACACGAATGGCGTGCAGGGTGTTGGCGGCCCGCTTCTCCAATTCAACCCGCCGATTGTCCTCACCGTCACGCCGGAGGACATCACCAACGGTTGGCGCGTGGCGGAGAAAACAGAGGCCGAGTCGTTTGCGCAGCCATCCGCCAATGCGATCACGAACGAACCCTGGCGCCGGCGCGGCGCGTTCGATGACGCTCTCCGCATACCTGCCAACGAATTGTCGTATCCATACGCAACGGGCGTGACCGTCCTCGCGCGCGGCGAGCTGCGCACCAGCATCCGCACGCACGACTTCCCGCCCGCATTTGAACAGGCCCTCTCGCTTCTACCGCTCGTCAACTGGCCACAGCTCCCAGAAGGGCGGAGCGAGAGCGTCTTTTGGTACGGCACCACGCCTTCCAACACGCTGCTGACGACCTGGTGGAATGCCGCGCTTGGACGCGACGCGACAAACCCCGTCAACTTCCAAGCGGAACTTTTTCCCGACGGGGGCTTCACCTACCGCTACGAGGACCGTACCGTGCGCCATGCGCGCGTGTGGCCGTTCGACTGGGACGACGACGGGCTGGAGAATACCGTCGACCCCGACCCGCTCACGCCGGGACCCGACGCCCACGGCACCAACGCGGAATGGTACAACACCGTTTGCTCCAACGTGCTGGAGGCGGTCGCAACAAGTTGCAACACTCCCGGGGAAGGGACGCGCTCCTGCGCGTCCGTTGAACTCTCGTGGCGCGCGGACGTTAACTCCAACGCCTACTACTTTGTTGACGTTGTGACGGAGCGCGGCCCTGCGCCGATCTACTTCCTCGGCGACCGCGAATCGCGCCTCGGGAACCCCGTGTTGGTGGCACGAGCCTTCGAGACCAACCGTGTGCCGCTCCTCATCGGCATCGACTACGCCATCACCTCTCCCGTTCCGTTCACGGTGTCGTACCCCATG
This sequence comes from Kiritimatiellia bacterium, assembly GCA_017427485.1. Lineage (GTDB taxonomy): Bacteria > Verrucomicrobiota > Kiritimatiellia > RFP12 > UBA1067 > RUG572. Next base: position 11,947 of record JAFRSR010000354.1, on the reverse strand, counting down.
GAATACATGTACCCCGAGTTGGAGACGAACGAACTCTGCCGTGCACACATCCGTTGGCCGCTGGGGTTTAGCGTGGCATTGGATGGGTACGGCGGGTACTATGTAACCGCCATTCCGTACGATCCGGGCGGGACATTTCAATGGGGAAACGGCGGTGCTGGTGGTATGCGATCAGGAGGCGTCCGGTCTGGGGATTCAGGATCGTCGTCATGTGAATATTCCTTTTACGGGAATTGGCTCGGTTTTATGTGTGCGGGGTCGGACTGCGGGTGTCACGGCTGCTCCGTGGACGGCGCATACACCATGGAGTGTTCCACGTTCAATCTCCCTACGCTTTTCTGCGGATGTTCATACGATGATCCCGATGATCCCCCCGATGATCCGCCCGACGAACCGTTTCCCGTAACTCCATCCGTTTCAATCACTTTTAGCGCACCGGCGGTCATATTCGAAGACCGCTACGAGGCATCGCCTAACAACTGGGTGGAAAAACGCTCGACGACGAACACGCTCACCGTGACTGCCTCCGGCGGAGCCAGCGGTGCCACGTTGATCCTTTCCACGGGAAATCTTGAATGCCTTCAGCGCGTTGGCGGCGGCTCCGTGTCCTTGCCGGCGGAGATCGTCCTTGGCCCATACATGTCGTACAAGGCCGCATTCCGTTGTGAAGGAGCTGGGAACGGAGGAACGCCGTCGGTAAGCGGTATCATCTCTGGTCTAGACGGTACAGACTCGTCATGCGCGCAGACATCTGTGGTGAGGGTGGAGATACAGCGGCAGCGTTCGGCACCTGATAACGACCGCCTCAATCGACATGAATACGGGATAGGAGAGCGGATGTATATTTATCAATATCCGTCATTCCCTCGGATTTCTGTCTTGGCAACGGATGCAACAGTCAACAGCCCTTCGCTGCATATTATTGATTGGGGAGTCTCTGATGTTGAACATACGATTTTGTTCTCCCTGTATGGCGTAGAGTATGTGCCGCTTGTAAGGGTCTTGAAACCGACAGGAATTGAAGGATATGAGCCCCATGCACAGACCTACGGGCTGCCTGCGGGTAGAGCCGGTGGGCTTGAACTTGTCCAGCGTTTTCGGATTCTACCATTAACAGTGAGTTTCTCAAAGATTCAAGTCGAGGAGGTCCCTTGTGATGAGGAACTTCCGGCAACTGGATATTTCATTTACACGCCCACGAATAGAGCCTATCGTTCGCATACGCGGACGGCAGGAGCAGGGAGATGGTATGCAGTTGAGGATGGAAACTGCTGGGGGCTGAGTCAAAATGTTCGTGATTTTGCCGGACGCAAAGGCGAACTTCGGCGAATGATGCCGAATGGTACGGAGACCACCAATACAGATTATGGCTGGCTAGGCGGAACCATGACGTGGAAAGTTCCGTTCGGGTGGAAACATTGGACGGCAGGCGATTCGGCCGGTCCTGTTGGACGTTTCGCCGAGGATACGCGACAAATCATGTCGGTTACGGCTGATGGGACGTTCAGCGTGCAGAAATTACAGCATTCGGCAATGCGGCAAACCAACGGTGCGGTTACGGTTTATAACCAAATGGGCGTGATTCTCAGTAATTGAAAAGACAAAAGGAAGAATGAAATGAAGAAGATTACAACGAAAACAGTTCTCATGCAGTATACATGTGCTATTGCTTGTTATTTGTTGTCCGGTTCCACTGCATTGTACGCAGTGACATCTGATGAGAGCATGACAGTTACGGTTACGAATCAACTTGGAATAAGTGCCGAAAAAGAACGGGAAGTCAGACAATCCATCGCGCGTGCCCCGGAAGTGATTCTTTCCCTGGACGCGGATGTTGGTGTCTATGTTGATGAAACTTGTAAAATGATAGCAGGGTTTCCCGATCCGGCTACACGCCGTCGTTACTATCGTGCGTTCATAGACCGAGCTTGTACAACGTGTTTTGAAAAAATAGAGGAAAATGTCCCGTTTGAGATGCCTGATGTGGATCCCGACTTTCATCGTTACGATAGAAACGAAGAGATAGGCAGATTACAGTCTCTCGCCAGGTGTCGCTTGGAAAAGGTGGCAGAAGATATATGGATGCGTCTTTTTTTTTATGACCCGGTAACGTCAACGCTGGAAGACCAGTTTTATTCGTGGTTCAAGTTCATCGAGAAGATGGAAAGCGAAGAACGGAGAGTTAGACGCAAACGGCATAGTCTTTGCGATCACGCGATAGATCAAATTGAATATCATTTCAATTTCGTCTATTTTAAAGTAATGGATGCCGTAAAAGTTACTCCAGACCCGCAAGACATCGCAGTATTCAAGGCACGTTTCAAGCAAGTGGTAGGCCGTCCGATCCGGTCAGCGGAGCAGTATAGGGAGGATGCTAGGCGAAGGGTCGAGGCGTTCCAAAAGGCAAGGGAAAAAGAAAAGGGAGATTTGCGAAAAGGAAAGATTATACAAGAGGGCACACTGTAGAGTAATAGGGGAAATGGCAATGGATAACCCAAAACAGGCCGCCCGCAAGTTTGTGGAGCACTGGACTTTCCGGCGCGGCTAAAACAATATGCGGGAGGGTCGCAGTTTACTGCGACCGCCGATTCGGTCGCAACAAGTTGCGACCCTCCCATCCGGTCGCGACGGAGCGCGACCCTCCCGGGCGGTGGTTTCGGCTTGCATGAAAAAGCCGAAATGTGGTATGCTACCGGCAAGTACAATTTTACTCAAAGGAACGTGAATATGAAACGAAACCTATTTGTGTGTATGGCGGCGATGGGAATCGCCGGGAGCATGGCGCTGTCGGCGCAGGCGGCGACCGACTTGGCGGGCGCGGACATGACCGTCACGTCGCTCGTGGGCGACGAGGTGTTCGAGAACTCGTCCGCGACGGCGGCGACGCTCACGCTCGATCTCGCGGACGACGTGACGTGGACGGGCAGCGTGTCCGGCCCCGTGAATCTCGTCAAGACGGGCGCGGGCACGCTCACGGTGGACGGCGACGGCTACCAGGGGACGGGCGGAATCTCGATCTCGAACGGCATCCTCAAGCTCGGCCATAACTGCGGCTCGCGGGCCCTTGGCGTGGCGGACACGGTCGTCACCATCAACGGCGGTACGCTCGACATCAACTATCCGAGCACTTTGACGACAGACGCCGCCTGCATCCCGCGCGACACGATCACGCACGACGTGATCCTCCACGTCGCCGGAACGGGCTTCAACGGCTTCGGCACGATCACGAACAGTATAGGAAACACGCATTATAAGAACAAGGCGTTCGGACGGATCGTTCTGGACGACGATGCGGCCATCGCCACGTGCGGGCGCATGGATTTGGAAAAGTCGACGTCTGCCGGGTTCGATTACAAGGGGACAGGTACTTTTTCCGGTGCGCATACGGTCACCTTCCTCGGCAAGGGCAACGTCTCCGGTGCGGAGTTCGGCGGGATGTCCGACTCCACCTGGACGCCGAGCAAGATCGTCCTCGCGCCTACCAGCACGCTCGGCTTCGAGGGGTCGCCTACGGTGAACGTCCCGGGTGGCATCGAAATGCACGACGCGCTGCTCGCGTTCACCGACGCCGCGCCGAAGGGCAGCACCTCCATTCACGTGAAAGACGGCGTCAACAATCTGCGCATTGGGCGCGGCAGCAACGCCAGATTTACGACTCCCGTCACTGTGGACGAAGGTGCCACGCTGAAACTCATCCAGATGGATGGCACAGGCGCCAACTACACCGACAAGATTTGGTCGTTCGCGAGCGTCGTCACGAACAACGGCACGTTCTCCATCAACACCGCGCGGCACATCATCTCGTCCACCGGCTTCGAGAACAACGGCACGCTCACGCTCGACGTCGACAACTGCATGTTCTCCAACATCGTCTTCACCGCGCCAGGGACGATCAACGGCGCGACGGGCCGGATGCAGTTCTACGGTACGTTCACGTCCACGAACGAGGACACGACGATGACCACGACAACGCGCGGAATCGACTTCCATCCGACCTCCGTGACGCTGAAGGGCAAGACGCTCACCCTCGCGCCGGCGCCGGCAAACACCCAGAGCGTCTGGTTCGGCGGCGGGCAGAAGCAGCTCGTCGCGGACGGTCCGGTCGTGCTGTCGCCGACCGGCGGCGCGGACGTGCGCGCCTACTCGACGGACTTCCCTGTGGCGCCGTCGATTACGGTCAACCTCCAGAGCGGAAAAGCCCTGACGTTCCAGACCAGCGGACGTTTCGCCACCCCCACGAACGCACCCCGCACGGCATACCTGAATGGCGCATGTTACCTGCTGCCGACGACACCCTACTCCACCGTGACGCTCTACAATTTCCTTGATCATCATCAGGATGTGCGCACCGTCGTCACGAACGCCAACTGGGATCTCTTGCCCGCCACCAGCGGACTGCATCTTGGCACCACGTCCTCGGAGGCCGACGTGGCGCTTGGCGCGAACGCACGAATCGAGACGAGCCTCGTCCAGTTCCAGTCCGCGGCCGATCACGTCGCCCGCCTCGCGCTGGAGACGGGAAGCACGCTGACGCTGACGGGCAACGGGGGCGCGATGACGGGATTCTTCGTGACGAGCACGTACTACCAAAGCGGCTCGTCGCTTGCGCTGAACGGCGGCACGCTGAAGGCCGGCAGTGACTGGGACATCACGTACACGAGGCGCGATTCGGGCAACCCGATGCCGCACCCGCCCTATTGGGGTGTGGACGTGGTCGTGGGCTCGCACGGCGGCGAATCGACCATCGACCTGAACGGCCACGACGTGGGCCTTACGGCGGGTCTGCGCGGACTCGGCGACCTGGCCGTGACGGGCGACGGCAACATGCGCGGCGGACTCCACATGCAGGGGCGGCTGGCGGGCAACGTGTCGGTGTCGGGCGCGGGCGTGAAGGACCTTTCCGGCGCGGCGACGATGAGCAACCTGACGGTGGCGGCGGGCTCTGCCGTGAAGCTGGGCGTGGGCGGCACGAACTGCGTGAAGATGGCGTACATGAATCTCAAGAACGTGGGCGGTGCGCGGCGAGACCAGATCGTCTACGACAACATGGACGAGGCGATGGCGTACGACGGGGACTTCCCTTATCGTCCGACGAGCCTGGGGCTCGTGCACGGGCAATTCAGGGTCGCGAACGGCGATTCGGTGCTGGCGGACGGCTCCGCCGCCATCTACGAGGGACAGTTCTACGCGCCGACCACGGACACGTACACTTTCGCGGGCATGTACAGCAACGGCATCGAGCTGAAGATCGACGGTGCGCGCGTGTTCCAGTCCGTCGGCTACGAACAGTCGCAGTCCGGCACATGCGAGCTGACGGAAGGCTGGCATGACTTCCGCGTGGTGGTGATGAACATGGGTAGCATAGGATCCGGGCAGGACATGGCCGGCTGGCATGACGCGGGCATGGGTCTTGGCTGGACGAACGCCGTGGTGGACGCGGCAAGCATCTCGAACGCGCCGACGGGCTTGATCCGGTTCGACACGGACACGCTCCCCATGCGTCCCGGCGCGCCGCTCGCCTCGACGGCCGGTCTCGTCAACTGGAAACGCGCGCCGTTTGCGAAGGACACGGAGCCGACGAAGGAGGAGACGGCTGCGGAATACGCGTGGGACACGGATACGACCACCAACACGATGGTATTCCTCAACAAGCGTTACGGCAACGGCGCGGTTCCGGCGGGCTGGCCGGTGGCGAACGCCGTCGCCGAGGTGTCGGGCTGGTTCCTCGTGCCGGAAGGGCAGGGAGGCGAATGGATGTTCACGACGTGTTTCGACAACTCCGTCTATTTCTGGGTGGACGACGAGGAAGGTTTCTTTGCGGGCTACAATCCTCCAACCACGAACTGGTGCCATCTCGCGTCCGGCTGGCATAAGTTCAAGATCCGCACGGCCGACAAGGGCGGGGCCGTCGGCAGCACGAGCGCCCGCAACGGCGAGTGCGCCGTCCGCGCGAAGAGACCGGGCGGGAGCCTCGTGGCGTTCGACGAGCGGAACTTCGCGATCCGCGCGTCGATGGACGACCTTTTCGACGCGCTGCCGAACGGCATCGCAGGCAACCTGACGCTCGGCGCGGGTGCCGTGGTGTCGAACGTGTCGGCGACGGGCGGCTGCCCGGTGCGCGGCACGGTGTCGGGCGCGGGCACGCTCGCCGGGCAGTGGCTCCTGACGGGCGACGCGACGCTGACGTATGCGGACGTGCCGAAGACGGTGCGCGACCTGGGCGACTACGGGCCGAGGTTCACGGATGCGCAGGCGGCGCTCTTCCGCCACGGCGGCCACGTGACGGTGGCGTTCGCGGAGCAGCCGACGCGGCAGAACATCAAGGTGTGTCCGGCGGGCGGTCTGGAGGGCCTGTCGTCGGCGGAGCTGGCGGCGCACATCACGTGCACGGTCGCGGGCGGGACGGCCACATGGTTCGAGCCGGGAATCAAGGACGGCTGGCTCTACCTCAACAACCTCCGCGCCAGCGCCACGATCATCGTCTTCCGATAGAGACACAAAAAATTGAGCCCATCCCTATGCGTGGCGATGAGGCGGAATGGTCATTTGCGGCGGAGGGCTTGTTTTGCTATACTTTTCGCCGCAAGGAGGCGCAGGTGCTTTCATGGAAGGAGAAAAGAAGATAAAGGTTCCGACGACTGGCGTGCATGATTTCAAGCTGCTGGTCACCGATGAAGAGGCGAAGTACGTCGACAAGACGGGACTCCTCTACGAACTTGCGCGGCACAAGTCCGACGCGCAGCTCTTCATCTCGCGCCCGCGCCGGTTCGGCAAGTCGCTCATGCTCTCCACCCTGCAGGCGATGTTTGAGGGGCGGCGCGAGCTGTTCCAGGGCCTCGCGATCGACTCGCTCCCGTGGGAGGGGTGGGAGACGCCGTGCCCAGTGTACAGCTTCACGATGGGCGACGTCACCGGCGAGACATACGACGACGTCGCGGAGCAGCTGGGGAAACTCGTGCGCAGGCTCTGCGCCGAGGCCGATGTCCCGTTCCCTGAGCGGGGATACATTCCCGGACGATTTGACGATTTCATCAAGGCGGCTGCTGCGAAGTCGCCAACAGGAAAGCTCGTGTTTCTGATCGACGAATACGATGAGCCCGTAGCCGCGTTTCTCGACGACATCAAGACGCTGAACCGCGTCCGCAAGCTGTTGCACGACTTCTACGAGAAGCTGAAGTTCAACTCCGGCTCGATCCGCTTCCTCCTGATGACGGGTGTCACGAAACTGACGAAGCTCTCGATCTTCTCCGGGCTCAATCACCTGACGGACGTCTCGATGTCGCCCGATTGCGCCACGCTCCTCGGCTTCACGTCCGACGAACTGGACGGCCCGCTGCGCGAGAACGTGGAGGTGTTCGCGGCGAAGAACAAGATGGATTTCGCGGCCGCGAAGAAGGCGTTGCTTTCGTGGTACGACGGCTACAGGTTCTCGCCGGATGCGGAGGACAAGGTCTGCAATCCCGTCTCCCTTGGCAAGGCCCTGAAGACCGGCAACCTCGCCAACTACTGGGAGGCGACGGGACAGGCGACGATGGTCGTGAACCGCCTCAAGGCGGCGGACGAGATTCCGGCCGACCTGAACGGCCTGGCGGCCACGCGGACGCAATTGGACGTGTGCGCCGCCGAGACGATGCCGCTCCCCTCCCTGCTTTACCAGGGCGGCTATCTCACGATCAAGGAAGTCATCGACGCCAACACGTTCCGGCTCGGCATCCCCAACAACGAGATCGCGAGCTCGCTTTCGGAGGGATACGTCTCGTCGCTCCTCGACGCCGGTTTGCCCGACTGGACCGAGCAGCTCGTCGAGGCGCGCGAAGGGCTGCGCGCCAATGGCGTCGAGTCGCTGCTCGCGAAGAACCTCAAGGCTGCGTTCGCCGCCGTGCCGCACGAGTGGAAGATCGAGGACGAGAAGGAGGCAAAACGTTACTTCCTCCTGTTCATGAAGCTGATCGGTGCGGACATCTCCGGCGAGCGGCAGAGCGCGCGCGGACGTGCCGACGCGATTCTAAAGGACAAGAGCGGCGTGTACGTGTTCGAGTTCAAGTTCGGTAAGTCGGCGCAGGAGGCGCTCGAACAGGCGCAGACGAAGGAGTACGCTGGCCCGTGGCTCGACGGCGATCCGCCCGTCTTCTATGTGGGCGTCAACTACGATCCCGCGAAGCGCGGCATCGACGACCCGCTGACGGAGTCGGCGTGACAAAAGAAGGAGAAGAAAAATGGGCATGACGATCAACAGACGTGGATTCATCGGCGGGTTTGCCGCCGTCGCCGCGTCCGCCGCAACGGCGGCGGACGCCCAGCCGGGCGCGGAGGCGAAGGCCCCCGAAAAGCCCGCCGAGGAAAGCAAGCCGGGCAAGCTGATCGTGTCCGCGCCCGTCCTGCAGAACGCGGCCGAGACGTCGATGGGCGTGTCGTTCGCCGTGTCGGCGGACGCGAGCGGCTGGGTGGACGTGTCGCGCACGCCCGACATGAGCGGCTCGGTGCGCGTGTTCTCGGGCGGGACGGGCCTCATGGACGTGAACGACAAGGTCGCGCTCGTCCGCATCCGCGGCCTGAAGCCCGCGACGCGGTACTGGTACCGCATCGGCGCCGACCGCATCGACTTCAAGGGTGGATACAAGATGAAGAACCTCGGGCCTGAGGTGGACGAGAAGGTGCACTCGTTCATGACGCTCGGCGCGGCGGCGACGGACGGCTCGTTCTGCGTGATCAACGACACGCACGACCGCAAGCCGTGCCTCGACCGGGTGCTGACGAAGATCGAGGAGCTGAAGCCGTCCGTGGTGATCTGGAACGGAGACGCCTCCAACAGCTCGGAGACGATCGAGACGGCGATGGGCATCTTCATCCACACGCACGAGAAGCATCCCGAGTACGCCGCCGACACGCCGCTCATGTTCATCAACGGCAATCACGACTTCCGCGGACGCTTCAACCGCCGCCTCTGCGACTTGATGATGTTCCGCGAACCGCGCGAGCGCGACTCCAAGTACGCGGAGCTCGGGCGCAACTTCGTGCAGCGCCTCGGCGACGTCGCGCTCATCGGACTCGACACGGGCGAGGACAAGCTCGACACGAACCGCCACTTCGCCGGCATCTTCCGCATGGCGGAGTACCGCGAGCTGCAGACGCGGTGGCTCGCGGAGGCGATCGAGACGCCCGCCGTGAAGGAGGCGAAGTTCAAGGTGGCGTTCTGCCACATCCCGCTCTTCGACCCGCGTCCCGACCGCAATCCGGGCGACATCGCGCCTGACGACGAGTCGCCGCTCTACAAGAACAACTGGGCCTCCTGGCAGCGGACGTGCGCGAACCTCTGGGGTCCGCTCTTCGTGAAGGCGGGCGTGCAGCTCGTCGTCTGCGCGCACCAGCACTGCTTCCGCTACAACCCGCCCGAACCGGGGCGTCCGTGGGCGCACCTCGTGGGCGGCGGCTGCAACGGCGTCAACAAGAACAAGAACCTCTTCCCCACCGTGATCGAGGGGAAGGTGGTAAACGGCAAGCTCTCCATCACGGTGCACGACGTCCTCTACAACCGCATCGCCTTCCAGCAGACCTTCGCCTGAGCGGCCCCGCTCAACTCTTGCCGCTTTCCAGGGTAGGGCGGGGCGTCCTCGACCCGCCGCCGCGGCGCGTCCAGAGGCCGCGCCCTACCGTTTTGTGAAGCTTTTGTTGCCCTTGCACGCGGACGTGTCCCATGTCGGACGAACACTCGCGGCTTGCAGAAAAGGCCGCGATTTGGTATTTTATTGCCGTGCATGATTGGAGCAGGGTTGGGTTGTGCTTGCCGTGGCCGCCGCCAAGATGGCGGCTCCCCATGCGGGAGGGCCGCGCTTGTCGCAGCCGCCCGAGGTGAAAAAGGAGACTGGAATGAAGAAGAAATTGTTCGTCTATATGGCGGCGATGGGTGTCGCCGCGTGCGCGGCGTCTGCGGCGGATCTTCCCGCCGGGTACGTGGAGCTCGAGTACGTCCGCGCGGACGGCGCGCAGTGGATCAACACCGGCTTGACGCCGGATTGCACCGACGTGATCTCGGCGAAGGTGAACTTTACCTCCGTTACGGGGACCCAATGCATCTGGTGTTCGCGCGGCACGTCGGGGACAGACGCGACGTTTACGGCGTTCCTCATCAATAACTCAAAGATGCGGTTCGACCGCAACGCCTCCACGTCGGGTGCTGATTCCTACGTGACTGCGGCCGCGACCGACTATACGATCGTCGCCAACGGCAGCACGCTCGCCGCCACGATGAACGGCGCAAGCGCGGGCACGATGGCCAGCGGCACCTTCGCGCCCAAGAACCCGATCACGCTCTTCGCGTCGTATACGACCACCCCCGGATCGGATCTCGGCAACTGGGCGACCTACCGCATGTATTCCTTCTCCGTGACGGACGCGGGCGGAACGCCGAAGTGCGTGCTCGTGCCGGCGGTGCGCGTCTCCGACGGCGCCGTTGGCATGTACGACACGGTGGGCGGCGCGTTCAAGGAGAACCTCGGTACGCGCGCGTTCGAGGCCGGGCCGGTCGTCACATCGAACACCTACACTTGGATCGGCGGCGCGAGCGGCAATCTTGCGACGGCCTCCAACTGGACTCCCGCCCCGTCCGGCGCGTTCACGGCTACGGACGAACTGGTCGTCACGACCCCCGCCGAAATCACCCTCGACGCCTCCGCGACCGTCGGCAAGATCACCCTCAACACCACGGGAGGGACGCAGTTTACTGCGTCCGGCTCCGGCATCACGCTGAACGTCGCCAACATCGAAAACGCGGGCACGGGCATGACGACGTTCGACTGCCCGGTCCAGTTCGCCGGCCCCTACTACGTGGCGCAGAACGGCGCGGTGAAGTTCCCCGGCGGCGCGACGGCCACCTATCCCGACAACGCGCTGCGCACGGCCGCGAGCACCGACCGGACGCGCACCCTTGATGGCGACTTCACCTTCACGGCGGACTGGGTCGTCAACGACGTCGGCGACTACCCGTGGATCGTTGCCGAGGGATCCGTCGTGCACGGCCAGCGCTTTACCGGCACGCAGACCGGCAACCACCGCATCCTGCGCGTGGAGGAGGGCGGCAGCGCCTACTTCACGAGCGTCACGAACGGCTACAACAAAGGCGACATCGACATCGACGGCTATCTCGAGGCCAGCGGGGACGTGGTCCTGCAGACGACGGCGGGAAGTTCTTCGGCTGTCTATCGGTTCGGGCGCAGCGGCAACGTCGGCACGGTCAAGGGAAAACGCATTGCGAAAGCAGGCGGCGCCATCGGCTCGTTCCTCATCCCCAACCTGATCGTCGGTGCGGACGGTTTCGGCAGCGTGACTTCGAATTACTACATGCGCCTCGACGTACACACCACCCTCACGGTCACGGACAACTGCGGCATCTACGGCGCCTACAGCACCTCCAGCCCGGCCGACTGGGGCATCTACCTCAACACCGTGACGCTGACGGTCAACGTGCCCGAAGGGAAAACCGTGACGTGGAGCAGTGGCATCAGGATCGCCGCCGGCAGCACTGTCCGCAAGGTCGGCGCGGGCACGCTTGTGATGACGGACACGGACGGCACGACGTCCGGATTCAAGAAGAACCAATCGCACAGCACCCTCGTCGAGGAAGGAACGGTGCGCGTGGCGGCAACCGACCAGATGGGCACCGGCCCCGTGACCGTGGCGGACGGCGCGCGCCTTGAGATAGCAAGCGGCGTGACGGTCTCCAACCCGGTGGAAGGCCTCGGCACGCTCTACCTGGAGAACGGCGTGACGCTCGCGCTCGGCAACAACATCTGGCGCATGGGCGCGGTCGAGGTCGCCGACGGCGCGTCCGTGACGCTCACGACCGCGTCCACTCCCGCCGCGCCGTACGCCCTGTTGACCGGCGTGGACGCCAACGACCTCGCGCGCTTCTCGTATGCGGGCGGAAGCCTGTCCGTGCTCGCCGGCGCGC
>JAFRSR010000353.1 GCA_017427485.1 Kiritimatiellia bacterium | reverse complement strand
TCGCGGACGGCGCAAGCGACGTCCTGAAGAGAGGCCGCAGGTGGCGCGGCTTCGACCCGGCAGAGGCCGAGAAGGAGGCCGAGGCGTCGCTCTTCGAGTTCTTCGGGCTAAACACGGGATGACGACAAACCCAAGAACCGCCTTCCCGACCCCTGCCACGGGAACGCCTCCGCGCTCCTGCGGCCGGATTTTCACTTGCGGCGAAGCACAAATCGCCACTTTACCCTTTGTTTACAGGGGTGTGGGAATTTTCATGCCCGAAAAAGTGGGGAACCTCCAAGGCACGCGGCCACCGCGAAGCACACAACGTGACGGCACCGCACCCAGCACTCGCTCGATTCAGGCGTCCTTGCCTTCCGTGGGGACAGGGCTTCCCCGGTCCTCATTCAGCATATTCGGTGGAAGGTTGCCGAATCTCCCTCGTGCCGAGAAATATTTTCCTCGCCTCCGCGCGAACTCAACGGGGGCGAGGGCGACGGCAGACGCCGTGGGGAGCCGTCTACCATTCAGGAGGAGCCGGCCTTCGATGGGATTCTTCCCACATGATGCGCCTCGTGCGCTTGATCTCTTCTTCATCCTGCCGACGGAGCTCGTCCAATGTTTCAGGGCCTTTGAACCGGCAGGCGTTTTTCGTCTCGTCCATTGCCTTGACATGCCTTTTCACAGTCTTCTGCCAGGCTTTCGGCCAGTTCAGCGCCGTGAAGTTCAAGTACGAGCCGTTCCCCAAGCAATAGTCGATCCCGGCCTTGTCGAGCGGTACGGTCGAGCGGTTGAGGAACACGCAACCGGAAAGGCGAACCGTCGCATTGGAGGAAACAGCAAGGACGGTTGCATCGAGGACACCCGGCCCTTCAACGCGCAATTCCCGTCCCTCGGCAATTCTGAAAGGCCGCTCAAACACGCGTTTCCGCCCCTCCAGGCGAATCGTGGTGTTCGACTGGACATTTTCCAACGGCTGAACGACCTCTTCATCCGTCGGGACGACCTCATTTGCCGCCGCCACCAAGACGCGCTCGCGCGCCCGCCAGCAGACGAACGAGCCCGCGAGCAACAGACACGCCCCCGCAAGCGCAAGCGCCATGCGGCGTCCGCGATGACGCGCGCGGATCGCGGCGGCGAATTCCGCCACCGACGCGTACCGCTGCTCGGGGATGGAGCTCGTGGAACGGCGGATGATCGGCACCCACGCGCGTGGCGGCATTCCCTTGAAGCAGACGTTTGCCAGACGCCCCAGCGCATGGATGTCCGCCGCCGGCGAAATCGCCCCGCCCTGCATCTGCTCGGGCGCGGCATATCCGGGCGTGCCCACGGCCACGGCGCGCCCGGAGACAATGGACACTCCGTCGCGCGGCCGGATGTCGTCCGCATCCTTCGCAAGCCCCAAATCGATCAGCACGATCCGCCCGTTGGTACGGCGCATCACGTTCTGCGGCTTGATGTCGCGATGGACAAGCCCGTGCGCATGCAACTCTGCCACTGCCGCGCAGATTTCAAGCAGATAGGCGGCGATCTCCGGTTCCCTTTCCGGGAGCGCCACCGGTTCCAGCAGTTCCATGACAAGATACGGCCGCCCATTCCAAACGCCGTGTGCAAACAGTTCCGGCAACGCCGCGCACACCCCGCGTGCGAGCACCTCGGCCTCGAAATCAAACCTTTCGCGCGCGGATGCGGCGTCTTTCGCCACGACCTTCAACGCCGCGAAAGACTTTCTGTCCGCAGCCTGGACGCGGTAGACCTCCCCGTTCCCGCCCCGGCCCAAGAAACCCATCACGGTCCAACCGGAAACGACATCTCCTTGCTTAAGCAGCGTCGAAGACATCGGTGCGTGGCCTGTCAGGAATTCCTTGAAAGCCGTTTCTGTGGAGTCGCCGTTCATACGGACTTCAACGCCTCAATGCGCGCGCTGAGATTCTTGAGGCAGCGGCTGCGCGCCCGGTAAACGAGCTGTGCGCTCACGCCCAGCGACTCCGCCACGGCGGGGATCGCCTCGCCGTTGATTTCCGTGCGCACGAACATCTGCTTGGTGCGATCCTGGATCGCATCGTCCGCAAGGAACTGCTGCAGGGCGATCTCGAATATCGCCTCCCGCCAGCTGCGGTAGTCCGCCTCCTGCGTGTTCTTGCCCGGATCGAACCGCTCATTTGCCACACCGTCCTTCAACATCTCCGCGCGTTTGCCGGCCCTGACGGCATCCACCGCCTTGTTGCGGAGGATGCCCGTCAGGTAGTTGTGGAAGAATCCATGCTCCTTCGGATCATAGTGGTAGTTTGGAAGCACCCTCGCAAGCGCGACCAGCGTTTCTTGCACCACGTCGTCCGCCTCGACATACGGAAAGTGTTCACGCAGGTATCCCCGCATCATCGGCTCGTAGCGTGCGCAGAACTCGCCCCAACGGGCGTTCTCCGCGCTGGATGCGATGTCTCGCAGAAGAGTCGTTGACGTTTCCGGTGTCATGCGTCGCCTCGCAAAAAACAGTTTCTTCTACTCTCTTCATTCCTCGATTTAAGCGGACGGAGCGTCTCGCAGATCCTTGCAGACGACGAGGTTCTTCTTGTAGAACGCCATGCCGAACTTGAGGATGTCGCGCTTTTCGCCGTGGGCGGCGAAGTCGGCGAGCATCTCGGTGGTGTATTCGCGCGTGTCGATCTGGCGCCGCGCCTCGCGGGCGAGCGCGTCGAGGTCTTCCGTCTCCTCTTCTGCCGCCTTAAGCTCGATCACCACGCCGGGCATGGCGTCGACGAGCGGACGCATGGAGATGTCGTAGCGGCCTTCGCCCGACTCGCGGTTCGACTTCACGACGAACCGGTTGCGGAAGCACGCGATGAATCCGAGGACGAGCCCGTGGTAGAACCCCTCCGCCGCCGTGTCGAAGAAACTCACCGCCTCCTTGAGGTATGCCGCGAGGTACTTTCCGAAGAGGAACGGATCGCGCTCGCGGAGCGCCCGTTCGACGGCGACGATACCACCGCTCTTGTCAAAGGAACGGACTTTCTGGACGATCTCGCTGTAGAAGACCTGCTTCAGCTCGTAGTTGGGAATCATGACCTCGCACTCGCCGTCCTTCAACTCTCCGACCGGCTTGAGATAGCCCGCCGAGACGAGCAGAGTGTAGAGCGTGTTCTCGTTGTCGCG
>JAFRSR010000352.1 GCA_017427485.1 Kiritimatiellia bacterium | reverse complement strand
GCCATCGCCACGAGCGCCTACGTGTACGACGACGCCCGGACGGGCTGCTACGCCACGGACCATCCCGGGCACGCCGGGCACGACGATTCCTACGCCGCAATCTTCGAGAGCTGCATGAAGCTCTTCGACGAGCTGCACGAGGCCGCGCCCGACCTCTTCATCGATTGCACCTTCGAGACGGCGGGCCGGATGTACCTCATGGACTACGGCATCGCGAAGCACGCCGAGGGCAACTGGCTCTCCAACCTCGCGCACGGCGCGACGGGACAGGGCCGCGTGCAGATGCGCGACCTCGCCTGGGGACGCGCCCCGGCCCTGCCCGCGACGTCGCTCGTGATCGGCAACCTCGGGATGAACGGACCCGGACACATGCTTTCCTTCAAGTCGCTCGCCGGCGCGCTTCCGATCATGCTCGGCGACCCGCGCGAGCTCACCGCCGCCGAGCGCGCCGAGTACAGGGAATGGTCGGCGTGGCTGAAGGGGCTGGAGAAGAGGCACGCATTCATGTCGTTCCGGCAGGACCTGCCCGGCTTCGGCGAACCGCAGGAGGGCGCGTGGGACGGCTTCGCGCGCGTCAACACCGAGACGAAGAGCGGCGGACTCGTGGGCGTGTTCCGCCGCAACGCGGCCGACCGCTCGCGCCGCGTGGCCGTGCGGGGCCTTGACTCGAACGCGAAGTACGCGGTCCTGAAAGGCGCGAAGGGCGAGCGCGTGGCGGAGATGACGGGCAGGGAACTCGAAGACGACGGCTTTGAGGCCGTCCTGCCCGAACGCTGCGACGGCGAGCTGTACGAAGTCTTGCGCAGAGGAACGAAATCGCGTTAAGGTCTTACGAAGAAACAATCTCGCATGGAAAGGAAAGAAATATGAAAATGAAATCGATTGTCTGCGCCGTCGCGGCGTGTCTGGGCACATGTCTGGCGGCGCACGGCGCGGCCGAGGTCGGAGACGGCGCGATGATCCGCGTCGTGCAGTGGAACATCGGGCATTTCGCCATGGGGCGCAGCAGCCGAACGGCGATTACGCCGGAGGAGTCCGCCGCGAAGAGCGCGGAATACCGGGCGGAGATCGCACGGCTGAAGCCTGACTTCCTGGGCGTCAGCGAATTCGATCCGGTGTTCGACATGGCCGGCCGCCTTTCCACGAACGAGGTGTTCGCCTCGTTCCCCGTACGGATACTCGGTCCCAAGAACAACTACCAGTGTAACGCGCTGTTCACTCGCTTCCCGGTTCTGAGGCACGAGGTCGTGGACTACAAGTCCCGTTCGCAGAAAACGTATTTCCTGGACTGCGTGTTCATGCTGGGGACAAATGAAGTCCATTTCGTGCAGAGCCATCTGGACTGGAAGGACCTCCCCGACTGTCCGCGCCACTACGCGCAGCAGCAGGTGCGCCAGCTGATCGAGCATTTCAAGGACAAGCCGCGCGTGATAATCTCCGCCGACTACAACATCCGCGACTTTGCGATGTTCGCCCCGTTCGCCGCCGCGGGATACGACGTTGCGAACAAGGGGCGCTATGCGGTGCTTGACAACATCGTGGTGAAGGGCTTCGAGGTCAAGAGTCTCTTCGAAGGGGATGGAGAAAGTCCGCGCCGCCTGAGTGACCACCGGATCGTCGGATGCGATCTGAAGCTGTTGCAGACTGCGCCATGAGCAAGTGCGCAGAAGGTCATGCTCTGCCACAGGTGCGGAAACCTTGCGCTCTGAATGAGCGTTTGCAAAGAAAGAATGTCACAGAAGCGGCGAATGTGGGGTTCTGTGACATTTTTATGGGCGCTTGAAAATGTCACAAAAGCGGCGAATGTGGAGTTCTGTGACATTTTGCCATTGACTATAACGGAATAAATAGTATAAAATATCCACGATTTCACCCGAATAAGGAGGCCGATGTTTTTTGGAAGAGAAGATTTGCTGGAACAGTTGTCCTCGCTTTGGAACAAGCGAGTCTCATCGCTCGTGACTTGTCGCGGACGGCGGCGAATCGGCAAATCAACGTTGATAGAACAGTTTGCCAGTCGCTCAAAAGCTCGATTTCTGAAGATAGAGGGTGTACGTCCTGAGCGCAAGACAACCAGCTATGACGAATTGGTCGCATTCGCCAAGCAGCTTTCAGATCAGTGCGGGTGTGAGCGGACGCCTCCGCTTGACTGGGGTGATGCGTTTCGTCGTCTTGACAGGGAGATTCGTTCTGAGCAGAAGACGGTTGTGCTACTTGACGAGGTGTCATGGCTGGCACATTTGGCCGATTCTTTTCCATCAGACCTGAAGATTGCCTGGGATAATCTGCTGAAGAAACATGATCGCTTGATTCTCGTCCTTTGTGGAAGCGTCTCAAGCTGGATACGCGACAGGCGCTACCGCATCCGGGACAATTACACGCGGTTCTACCTCAAGTGCATTGAACCGGTGAAAGATGTCATCGACGACGGTTCGTTCGCGTTCGTGTCGCTGGATCAGTTTGACGGGTGGAACGTTGACATGGGACTCGCTTTCGAGAATTTGATTGTCAACAACTATCGCGAGCTGCTTCCCTATTTGCACCTTGACCGCGTGCTGATCATGTCGGCATCGCCCTATTGCCGTCCTCCAGCCCCAAAAACAGGCGGAGAGGGAGTGCAGGTTGATCTTCTCCTTCAGACAAGGCAGTCGGTATGCGTGGTAGAAATCAAGCGGCGGCGGCATATTGGACGGGAGGTGGTAGCGGAGATGGCGGAAAAGTGCCGTCGCATCGCACGGCCGAATGACATGTCGCTCAAGACAGCGCTTGTCTATGACGGTGAACTTGCGCCGTCGGTGGAGGCCGACGGCTACTTTGACGCAATTGTGCCGGCGGAAAGACTGCTGGGTCGTTGAGAATGTCTTCTATGATTGTGAAGAACTAATCACCGATTTGGAAAGGTTGTAGAGGTAATGAAAATGAAAGCCAAGACACTTATCTGTGCGGCGTCGCTCGCGATCTGCGCGGGCGTTGGGGCGGCGTGCGCGGATGAGGTGCGTACGCTCTCCCTGGACGACTACCGCGACAAGATGAAGGCCGCGTGGGTGGGGCAGATGGTCGGCGTGTCATGGGGCCAGCCGACGGAGTTTAAGTGGAAAGACGCGATCATCCCCGCGGACAAGGTGCCGGAGTGGGCAAGCGACTTCCCTCTCCGCATGGCGTACGGCAACGATGACCTCTACGTGGAGATGACCTTCCTGAAGACGCTCGAGGATTACGGCCTCGACGTGTCCATCCGTCAGGCCGGCATTGACTTCGCGAACTCCGAGTACAAGCTCTGGTGCGCGAACCGCGCCGGACGGAACAACCTGCGGCGCGGCATCGCACCGCCCGACTGCTCGCATCCTCGGTTCAACAAGTGCCCGAACGACATCGACTACCAGATCGAGGCGGACTACGCCGGCATCATCTCGCCGGGTTGCCCGCAGGAGGCAATCCGCCTCGGCAACGTCTTCGGACGGCTGATGAACTACGGCGACGGCGTATGGGCCGGTCAGTTCATCGGCGCCCTGCACGCGGAGGCCTTCTTCACGGACAACGTCGACGCGCTCCTTGACGCGGGTCTTGCGGCGATTCCGTCGGAGAGCGACTACGCGCAGATGGTGCGCCACGTGCGCGCGTGGCACCGGGAGAACCCGAAGGACTGGACGACGTGCTGGGAGAAGATCCGCGCCGCGTATTCGAAGCCGTTCAACAAGGAGCTGCGCGATTCGAACGGCGGCATCGACGTGCGGCTCAACGGCGCGTGCATCGTGCTCGGGCTCCTCTACGGCGAAGGCGATCTCGACAAGTCGATTGTCCTCTCCATGCGGTGCGGATGGGATTCCGATTGCAATCCGTCCAACGTGGGCGGCATCCTGATGACGGCGCGCGGGTTCAAGTCGCTGCCCGCGAAGTACGTGGAGAAGCTGGACTATTCCCGCAATTTCTCCTACACCGCGTACAACCTCCCGGCCCTCTTTGCCGTATGCGAGAAGTTGGCGCGCCAGGTGGTGGTGCGGCACGGCGGCCGCGTGGAGAAGGGCGCGGACGGCGTGGAGCGTTTCGTGATTCCCGTGAAGAAGCCCGTTCCCGATCCGTTCGTCCCTTCCTGGAAGGCGCCCTCCGCGAAGGGCGAGCGTTTCACCGAAGCCGAGAACGCAAAACAGAGATTCCGCATAACCCTGCCGGACCCGGACAAGGTGTACGATCCCGACCCGACGATCCGCGTGCAAAAGACGCTCGACGCGCTGTTCCCGGGATGGCAGACCTCCACGAACGCGCCCGACATGACGCCCGGACTTGTCGAGGAACTTGAAACGTCCAAGGGAACGGTTCTCGGATTCGTGCGCACCCATCCGCCGAAAAAAGGCGAGGCTGTCACGCTGTCGCGGACATGCGTCGTCCCGAACGGCAATCCCATGCTCCATTTCGCCGTTGCGAACTCGCCCGGAGGGGACTTCCGGCTGATTGTCCGCGTGAACGGTACGCCGCTCCTCTCGACGGTCATCGACGATTCCGCCAAGCGTTGCCATCTGCATGCCTACGATCTTTCGCTTGAACCATGGACGGGCAAGAAAGTGACGATTGAGCTCGTGAACGAGCCGACGGACTGGTACAACGAGGCCGCGCTGTGGACCGACATCCGCCTGACGGCCAACAGCGGAACGACTGACTGAAGGGCACCTTCCCGTCGTTCTCTGCTCATTTTGGGCTAAAGCGACGGAACTTCATGCCGTCTACATGTTGACCTTCTTGGTCTGATTTGGTACACTTGGACCAAACGATAAGGAGCCATTATGCAAACCGTGTTGAACGTAAACGAAGCAAAGACCAATTTCTCAAACGTATTGGCCACCGTCGAAAACGACCTCGTGACGGTGACGATCATGCGCTACGGACATCCCGTGGCGCAGATCGTTCCCATTGAACGTCACAACCGCACGAAGACCGATCCGTTACTTTCCCGTATCGTCATCAAAGGCGACCCGTGCGAAAACGATGCGGACGACTGGGAGGAGGCGTGATGTCGAACCTCCTGCTTGATACATGCGCGCTGCTCTGGCTTGCCGCAGGATCGCCGCGTCTCTCCAAGGAGGCGAGAAGAAGGATCGATAGTTCGTTCGTGGTGTATGTGTCTCCAATTTCACTTTGGGAGATCGCGCGAAAGGTCCAGAAGGGGACACTTCAGTTGCCATTGGAACCGCCCGAATGGTTCGCCCGTGTCCGTCGGCAGCATAATCTAACGCTTCTACCGCTTTCCGATGCCGTGATGTTCAAGGCGGCAACTCTGCCGGAAATTCACAAGGATCCGGCCGACCGGTTCATTATTGCGACGGCGTTGCTCAATAACTTGGATGTGGTTTCGACTGACCATAACTTCCCAGACTATGGCGTCACTTGTATAATCTAAACGTGGAAACATGAACAACTAAGCCTTTCGAGATTTTCGGGGCGAGTGGCCTTGAACGCATGGGAGAGGTGCGTGGGGGCGCTGAAGCCGGTGCGGGCGCGATCTTGGAGATGGGAAGAGCGTAAACGAGGTGCAAAGATCAGTTCTTGCTTTTGTCCCTGCGTGATGCTTGGGTGAAGCGCGCGAGCGCATCTGTGCGGCTTCGCTGGATATGGGCGCGCATCCAGCGTACGGCGTCCTCTACATCGCCGCGGCAGGCCGCCCGTGCAATCTTTTCGTGGTGATACCAGGCCCAGGCGATGTTTCGGAACGTGTGCTGGTGCCGAAGAAGACCGAAGAAACGGTTGCGCTGGTAGGCCGCCAGCACAACCTTCGTCGCCAGCGGGTTCTTCGCGGCATCCAGGAAAATGCGGTGAAACGCCATGTCGTGCTTCAGGAAGGCGGATTCCAGGTCAGAGGTCTGGCCCTCTGACCTTCGTAGCGCAACAAGGCTGTCGTGCATGGACTGGCATTCCTGTTTTAGGTTATGTTTCTCGCGGTCGGTCAATATCGGTACCACGCGCGCGATCTCGTGCGTCTCGATTGCCTCACGGATGTCGTAGGCCGAGAGAATATCGGCGCGCGTGAACTTGGTCACATAGGTACCGGACTTCTCCAGTTGGTATAGCATCCCTTCCTCGATGAGACGAAGGATTGCCCCGTGTATCGGCGTGCGGCTGATGCCGCACGCATCGGCAAGCTTCTGCTCTGAAAGTTTTTGCCCCGGCACAAGCTCCCCGCTCATCATCCGTTCACAGATGAATGCATACGCGCGACTACGCAACATTTCACGGGCGTTCTTCATGTGGGGCGTAGTTTAGCAGAAGCCTTTGCCGCAGTCAACGCGACAGTCCGTGCGACGGGTATTGGCGCTCCGAAATCTGGCATTCCAGATAGAAATCTGGGATTCCAGATTGACAGCCCGAATATTCTTTGTTAACCTATCCACCGTCTGCCAATAATGGAGAAAAACGATGAGCAATGAAAAGAACATGCTGAAATGCCTCGCTTTAATGTCTGCGCTTCTTGCGGCGTTGTGTTCATGCGGAGATACCGTGCTGGAGGGTGACGGGACGAAAGCGAAGGCAATCGGCGTAGCTGCGCGACTGGCGACGAACGACTCCTTTACGGTCGAAGCGTGGGTGAAGATCGATACAGACGCAGGCAATCTGGAAAACGTGCTGTGGGCGCAATATGCAGGCAGCACCGCCGGGAGATGCGACCTGTTCGTCAGGAGCGGACGGCTGGGAATGTTCATTGGATCTAATACGAATGCGGTTGGGAACGTTGCCGCGACTGAGACGTTGTATGCGACCGGGACCTTCCCCTATGGCGAATGGGTACATGTGGCATTTTCGCGTGACTGGGAGTCAAGCGCGTACGCCTTTTACGTCAACGGGGTTGCATCAGGCACGGGAACGTCAAACGGTTCCAGACTGCATGTCAGGAACATGACTGTTGGCGGACTCTTTGCCGGAGTCTCCGAGAAAGCCAACAACATCGTAAAGGGGCGTCTTGCGGAAGTGCGTGTCTGGAATCGCGTCCGAACGGCTGACGAGATCGCGTCGGACAAGAACAGGCGGTTGAGTGGCGGCGAGACGGGCCTGTTGGTTTATCTGCCACTCTCGGAAACATTCGGCAACACGACGGAGGACTACGTGTCGCGGGAACGGTGTCTCCTTTCCGACAACTGGGAACCTGTTCAGGACGCGGGACTCGCGTTAACGGCTACCAACCGCGCGCCGGCACGTGCCCATGTGCTGACGCCATCAGCTCTCGACGAAAACAAGAAAACCGTCTTGGTGCCGGACGCGAGGCTGGAAGGTCGCGCATTCACGATTGAGGGCTGGATTTTCCTTCCAGCACTGCGCAGTACAAGGAACGACATCGCATATCAGTATCCTGGAACAGGACGGTTCTCGCTTGAGATCGACAGAAACTCTTCACAGCTCTCCTGCTGGTTCAACGGGAAGAACCTGAAATCGTCGGCGCTGGAGATCGGCAAGTGGACGCATTTCGCGCTCGTTCGTTCCGGAACTTCGGCGCAGTTCTACCTGAACGGCGAAGCGGATACCTCGACAAGTGCGTTTGCCGACATCGACGTGGTGAATACCCCGTTCTCCCTTTTCCGGATGTTGACGGACGACACGGCAAACGCATTCTACGGAAACCTCAACGAAGTCCGCATCTGGCGGACGGCACGGACACAGGCAGAGATCGTGAACGGCATGATGCGGCGCATGGATGGCGCGCAGGAAGGACTGTTGGGTTGCTGGCCGTTGACGGAGGGTGGCGGAACGCGAATTCTCAACCGGGTCACGGGCGAGTACTCGATACTTTCCAACGCAACGGAATCGGTCTGGGGAATCGGCACGATGCCCGTGTTGGAGGAGACTGCGGGTGGAACCGAGACTGTGGCGGCGTTGACGGGATCTGATTGCACGGGAAGGGGCGATGGAAATACAAGCATCTCTGGACGCGACTTTACTTGCGAAGCATGGGTCTATCCACGAATGTACAGAACGACCGCGTTGCACCACGGAAGCCAAAACCAAATTCTGCGACAGTACAATTCTGGAAGTGCGGGGCGTGTAATCGTTGGTCTTAGCAACGGCAGAATTGCTCTCTTCATAGGCGCAAGCGGGTGGATGGTAGGCGAGAGTTGCGTTCCGCTTGGCCGCTGGTCGCATATTGCCATTGTGCGGGAAAATGATACCATACGGTTCTATCTGAACGGCGAGCCGGATGGAATCCTGACCGGCAAAACGACGGAGCCGCCCCCTGTGACGAATCTGGTGGTGGGGGACAACAGCACGGAGAATTTCGACGGTGCGCTGCGGGAAATCCGCGTGTGGGATTGTGTTCGTTCCGCAGAGGAAATACGGAAAACATTCCGCTGGAAATTACGAGGCACGGAGGCTGGGCTCGTCGCCTATTGGCCAATGGTTACGCATGACGGCACGACGCTCGTCAACAACAAGCGCGGTTCCTCGAACGGAACGCTCGTCGCGGCCTGGTATCCTGTGGACACGCTGGAGCTGGAGGGTACGTTGCCGCCTACGGGGACGTTGATCTGTTTCCGCTGAAAAAGAAAAGGTGCAACATGAAAACCATTTGTTGTTCTTTGTCTCTGCTGGCGGCGTTTTCCGTCCTGCATGCCGCTACGCCCGATGCCATCCGTGCCATCGAGGAGAAAGCCGCCGCGTTCGCGAAACTCACCCCAGCCGAGCTGGACGCGCTGAAACTTCGCGCAATCCAAACGGCGGCAGATCTTGAACTGGTGCCGCCGAAACTGTTGACCGACATCCCCGAAAAGTACACGCGCGCGAAACTTGACTTCGCCATGAACGGCGGCGTGGCGCTCACGCCGGGCGGACGCCTCTGGGCAGTCTGGATGGGAGGCGAGGACGGTCCTAAATCCTATATCGTGGGAGCTTGGAGCGATGATGGTGGACGGACATGGACGGACACGAAACTCGTGGTGGATTCTCACCTCAAGGACAATCGTCTCGGCCTGCTGCAATTGAACATCTGCCATCAGGTCTCTAACATCTGGTGCTCGCCCGACGGAAAACTCCGCTTCTTCGCCTACCAGTCCGCCGGTGTATTCAGCGGACGTGCCGGGACCTGGGAGTTCGTCTGCGAGAACCCGGACGACGCCGTGCCGCGGTGGTCGGCTCCACGATACCTCTTTCCTGGCGGATTACACTGCAACCCCATCGTTCTGAAGGACGGTACCTGGCTCTACTTCAACGACTATGAGCCGTATGGGCGCGAGAACTTCCCTGAACTGTTGCCGTTCATGGGATGCGGCATCTACGCCACGCGCGACGGTGTCACTCTGGAACGGCGCGGTTTCGCCCGTCCGGAGGGGACTTGGCACTGGGCGGAGCACATGGCGGTGGAACGGCCTGACGGCACGCTTTGGATGTTGCTCCGCACGGGACTGGGATTGATGGAGAGTTTCTCGAATGACAAGGGATGCACGTGGACGAAACCTGCCTTGACCAAGCAACTCAAGACCTGCATCGCGCGTTTCGTATTGTTGCGTCTCGCTTCCGGCAGGCTGTTGTTTGTGAAGAACGGGGACGTGGCGAACATGGCGCCGAAGGCACGTGAGAAGATGAGCGCCTACTTGTCGGATGACGAGGGGGCGACTTGGGGGGAACCGCTTGTGCTGGATGAGCGGTCGGGGGTGTCGTACCCTGACGCGGTCCAGTTCCCCGACGGCTCCATCGGCTTGACGTACGACCATAACCGCGGTAGAGACGCAGAGATTCTCTTTGCCCGTTTTACTGAGGAGGACATTCGTGCGGGCGAAATCCAGTCGAAAGGTTCCTTCCGCCAAGCTGTCGTGGTTTCGCGCCGGATGGAACGTGAAAAGCAAAGAAAGCTAGCGAAGTGAATTCGATGAATGACAAGGCGAATCTGTTTGAAAAGGTTGCGGCAACTGGCATTCTGCCAGTGGTTGCAGTTCCGTCTCGGGAACTTGCCGTACCGTTGGCGCGTGCGCTTCAGCGTGGCGGCGCGACGGCCATTGAAGTGACGCTGCGAACGCCTTGCGCGCTGGAGGCGATTGCGGACATCCGCCGCGATGTGCCTGAAATGGCGGTGGGCGCGGGCACGATCCTGACGTCCGGGCAAGTCGAGTCCGCGCGACGGGCGGGGGCGCAGTTCCTCGTCTCGCCCGGCTTCGATCCGGAGATCGCGCAGGCCGCGAAGTCGGCCGGGTTGCCATACGTCCCCGGCGTGACGAATCCAACCGAGGTCACGGCGGCGGTGAAATTTGGGCTGAAGACGCTCAAGTTCTTCCCGGCAGAGGCAAGCGGAGGAATCGCCGCGCTCAAGCTTCTGCACGGTCCGTTCCCAGACGTGGCTTTCATCCCGACGGGCGGCATGTGTCGGGAAAACATCGGGCGCTACCTCACGGAAAAGTTTGTGGCCGCATGTGGCGGCAGCTACATGGCGAAAAGCGCAGATGTCTTGGCGGGCAATTGGGAAAAGATCGCTGCGGAGACCGCGCGTTGCGTGGCGGTGGCGGCAAAGGCGCGTGCTGGACAGACGGATGCCATGCCGTTCCCGCCGCAGAAGCGATTGTCGCGAATGGTCGGATTCGGCGACTTCCTGTTGCGGTTGAGTCCGCCCGGGTACCGTCGCTTTTCACAGGCCAACGCATTTGAGAGCTATTACACGGGGGCAGAGGCGAACGTCTGCGCCTCGCTTGCCGTCATGGGGGCGAAGGCTTCCTTCGTGACGCGTGTTCCTGACAACCCCATTGCGCGCGTGGGCCTGGGGGAACTGAAACGTCTGGACGTGGATGTTTCCCGCGTCGTCTTCGGCGGCGACCGGATTGGACTCTACTATCTGGAGAAGGGCGCCTCTCAACGCCCGAGTCTCGTCGTCTACGACCGGATGCATTCCGGCATGACAACCGCGCGACGGACCGACTTCAACTGGACGGAGATCCTGCGCGGTGCGAGCCACTTCCACTTTACGGGCGTCACGCCGGCATTGGGCGGCGAACTTCCTGAAATCGTTGCCGATGCCTGCCGTGCGGCAAAGGAAACCGGTTGTGTCGTCAGCTGCGACTTGAATTATCGCAAGGCGCTTTGGTCAACGGACCAGGCCGCGAAGACAATGATTCCCTTGCTCGGCATGATCGATTACCTGATAGCCAATGAAGAGGATATCGAGAAGGTGCTCGGCATCCGTGCCACCGAAAGCGACGTGACCGGCGCCCGTCTCAGTCGCGACGGGTACGCGGACGTGGCGGCGCAGGTTGTTCGGTCCTTCCCTAATATCCAGGCTGTGGCCATCACGCTGCGGCGTTCGCTCTCCGCTTCAGACAACGTATGGGGCGCGATGCTCTATGCGGGTGGGTCGGCGTATTTTTCGCGCGACTACAACGTCCACATCGTGGACCGTGTTGGCGGCGGCGACTCCTTTGCGGCAGGGCTGATCTACGCCTTGGGCAATGGCTACGGACCGCAGGAGGCGGTCGAGTTCGCGGCAGCGGCCAGTTGCCTCAAGCATTCGATCGAACTGGACGTCAACCTCTCCACCGTCGAGGAAATACGGCGGCTGATGGAAGGGGACGGCTCCGGGCGGATTCAACGGTAGGCGCGAGATGAATTTCTTAAGAAGGCACCTTTTCTCCCTGCTCATTATCGGCGGTGCGGTCGTTGCCTACTCCTTTCCGGGACCCTTCACGGAAATAGGCGGTTTTCGGTGCGCACGGCTCATCGTCCCGCTGATTCAGGTAATCATGTTCGGCATGGGCACGACGCTCAGCCTGTCCGATTTCGCGGTGTCGTTGCGTCGGCCATGGCCGGTGATCGCCGGCGCCGTTCTCCAGTTTTCGGTCATGCCGTCGCTCGGATATCTGCTGGCGCGCTTGGCTGGACTGGACGGCGACGTGGCCGCTGGCGTTGTCCTGATCGGGAGCGCGGCGGGAGGAGTTGCATCGAACGTGATGGCGTACATCGCCAATGCGAATGTGGCGCTCTCCGTCACCATGACGACCGTCTCGACGTTGCTCTCGCCTCTCCTGACCCCGCTCCTGATGCGGTTTTTCGCGGGACGGTTCATCGCGGTGGATGTGGTAGGCATGATGCTTTCGTTGCTCAACATGATCGTGGTGCCGATCCTGCTCAGCCAGCTCGCGCGCTTTTGCTTCATCCGCTGGTGCCGGAAAGCGGAAACCGTCGTTGCGCGAGTCTTGCCGTTCCTTTCGATGACGGCAATTTGCGTCATCGTCACGGTATGCGTGGCGGCGGCGCGCAATGAGCTGGCGTCTGCGGGACTCCTGATCTTCGGCGTGGCGGTAGCACACAACGCTTGCGGATACGCCCTTGGCTATTGGGGTACTCGGCTCCTATCCCGCATCGCCCCGATTTCCGAGCGCGACTGCCGGACGGTGGCTATCGAGGTTGGGATGCAGAACGCCGGCATGAGCCAGGCGCTCGCTATGGATGTCCTGAAAAGCGCCTCCGCCGCCCTCGCTCCGACAATCTTCGGCGTGTGGATGGATTTTTCCGGGTCGCTCCTCGCCAACTGGTGGAATCGCCGCGAGGTCCGGTCTCAAGTGTAACACACCATATTATATTGGCCTTACCGATTGTTGGCACTTCTCTATGAACCCCACTCCTTTGAAACCAGGAGCGGGGCTCTGGCGTTATGCATCATAGCGACTCAGACATGTTGACCTTCTTGGTTTAGTTTGGTACAGTGGCTCAAAATTTCAAGGAGTAACCATGCCAACAGTTTTGAACGTAAACAAGGGTTGGGGGTGCGTTGTGCACATGAAGCGAATCGTTCTCACGGTGGCCGTGCTGGCAGCGGCGTTCGGCGCGGGGGCGGCGGACGGACTGCTGGAAGTTTCGGCGGGGTTGGTCTCCCGCACGCTTGACGCGAACGGCGGCAAGCTTCTGGGGCATTCGTACCAGACCGCCGACGGCACGGAGTTCATGCGGAAAGGCTCGCCCGAATTCGCGTTCAGGGTCGATGGTCGGATGTACTCGGGAGGGTCGGCGTGGAAGGACGTTACGGTCGCGAGGAACGAGGCGAAGAACGGTTCGCGTACCGTTACCGTGACGGGCGTCTCTTCAGACGACAGGGTCGGCGTTGTGCTCTCCTACACCACTTATCCCGGCATTGCGCTCGTACGCAAGACGCTTTGCGTCGAGAACAGGGACGACAAGGACGTTGCGATCGAGGACGTCGACGTCGAGACGTTCCGCCTCGCGACGCTCGGGTGCACCAACTCCCGCGTTATGCGGCGGTTCGCGCGCTACCGGGAGGAGGGGAGCGTCTACATCGGCGACTGGAACGACCCGCTCGTCGTGGTGCACGACTACGCGAAGCGGTGCGGAATCGCCGTTGGCAACGAGGGCGTCTCAAGCATGAAGCGCACGACGGCGTTCCAGAACGGGGACTTCATCGTCTCCGGCACGCCGCACGTCGGCGAGCGGTATCCGTTCAGGAAGTGGCTGAAGCCGGGCGAACGTTGGACCGCCATGCCGGTCTTCACGGCGCCGTACTCGAACTGTTCCGAAACCTCGTGCGTGGTCGAAGGCGCCGTAGAGGATTACGTGCGCAAGTACATGGGTGTGCGGGTGGAGCAGATTCCCAAGAAGCCGATGTTCGTGTACAACACGTGGGTGCCGTTCAACACGCACATCGACGCGCAGCTCATCCGTGAGCTCGCCGACGCGGCCGCGGAATGCGGCGTGGAGGAGTTCGTGATCGACGACGGCTGGCAGATCAACGTCTCCGACGGAAAGTACGGCAAGGGCGACTGGGCGGTTGACGAGAAGAAGTTCCCCGGCGGGCTGAAGCCGACGTTCGACTACATCCGGTCGAAGGGCATGCGGCCGGGCCTCTGGATCTCGCTCGCGTTCGCCGGCCCGTCATCCAAGCCGCGCATGGAGCATCCCGAATGGTTTGCCAAGGACAAGTCGGGACAACCGGCCAACCTGCACACCACGCGCGGGCGCGACCGCACGGCCTGCCTGGCGACGCCCTGGCGCGACTACATTCGCGACAGGATCCTCGCCCTCGTGAAGGACCATGGCCTCGCCTACGTGAAGCTCGACCTCGCCATCGCCACGAGCGCCTACGTGTACGACGACGCCCGGACGGGCTGCTACGCCACGGACCATCCCGGGCACGCCGGGCACGACGATTCCTACGCCGCAATCTTCGAGAGCTGCATGAAGCTCTTCGACGAGCTGCACGAG
>JAFRSR010000351.1 GCA_017427485.1 Kiritimatiellia bacterium | reverse complement strand
GAGGTGATCCCTCTCTGCCGTGAGCTGGGAATCGGCTTCGTTGCATTTTCTCCGATGGCGAGCGGTTTCCTGAGCGGCAAGTACACAGCCTCGATGACTTACGTCGGCGACGACGTGCGCCGCGCGATCACGCGGTTCGCGAAAGAAAACGTCATCGCGAACCAGCCGCTTCTCGACGCGCTGGAGAAGCTTTCGCAGGCCAAGGGCTGCACAAAGGCGCAGCTCGCCCTGGCGTGGATGCTCGCCAAGTGGCCGCATGTCGTGCCGATTCCCGGAATGCGCTCCGACGCGCGCATCGAGGAAAACCTCGGCGCGGCGGACGTGTCCCTCTCGCCTGACGAACTGGCCGAAGTAGAGGAGGCGCTTTCGCACATCGTCATCCACGGCAACCGCACGGACGAGGACATCCAGCGCATGGGCTACGTCAAGCCGCAGTAAGAAAGGTCAGGAAACGGCAAACATTCTAGGAGTAAAACAATGGCAAGGAAGAACATAGGGGCGAAGATTTCCCCATCCTCCAAAACTCCCAGCAGCGAAGGCAAATAAGACGAAAGAAAGGATAGACGAAGAATGACAGAACTTGAAAAACTTGAGGCGGGCCTGGAATACTGCTACGACGACCCTGAGGTGGTGGCGCGAAAGACAAACGCCATCCGCCAATGCCGTGCCTACAACGCGATAGATGACGAGGATTTTGCGGCTCAGTATGCATACTTGAAACAAATGCTCGGCTCTGTCGGAGAGAAGGTATGGATTGGAAAGACGTTCAACTGCGACAACGGCAAGAACATTCACATCGGCTCGAACTTCACGGGCAATTTCAATCTGACCATACTCGACATCCGCGAGGTGCGCATCGGCGACAATGTGATGATCGGCCCGAATACGCTCATCACGACGGTCAACCATCCACTCAAGCCGATGGGACGGCGAGAGCATCTCGGCATCGCCAAGCCAGTCAAGATCGGCAACGACGTGTGGATCGGCGGCAATGTCACGATCCTGCCCGGCGTCGCAATCGGCAACAATGTCGTCATCGGCGCAGGGGCTGTAGTCACGAAGGACATCCCGGACAACTCGCTCGCCCTCGGCGTCCCCGCAAGGGTCGTCCGCGAGATTGCGAATGATGTGCAGTCTTCGGACACATAATCAGCAGAGCTAATTGCGAGAACTCCATGCATATGTTTTTCAAACACGAAAAGGTATAGTGGCATGAAATACCTCTTCTTCGATATCGACGGCACTTTGGCCGTGGGCGTTCCGGGGCAGGGGCAGTACATCCCCGAATCGACGCGAGAGGCGTTGCGGCGGCTCCGGGAGGCCGGGCATTTCCTCTCGATTGCGACGGGGCGCGCGCACGCGATGGCCGGCGGCTACATGCGCGACCTCGGCTTCGAGAACATGGTCAGCGACGGCGGCTACGGCGTGACCATCGCCGGTCGGCTGGAGCGGCTTCGCGCCCTTATCGAGCAGATGGCGTGAAACGCCCCGCCTGCCGCGCCAGAGCGCTCTACGTTGGCCCGTGTCGGGCTTTTGCGGACGGGATGTACGGTTGA
Organism: Kiritimatiellia bacterium; assembly: GCA_017427485.1. Taxonomy (GTDB): domain Bacteria; phylum Verrucomicrobiota; class Kiritimatiellia; order RFP12; family UBA1067; genus RUG572. The sequence goes on along the minus strand of JAFRSR010000351.1, from coordinate 3,012 downwards.
CGAGCGCCACTTGCATACCCTACGGGGGTATGGTATAATATGTGGCGGTTTCAGAAAACAGGAAAGGAAAATCGAGTACAATGAAGAAGTGCATGGAAGACGTGACGTCGCTGCAACTGCGGGTGAAGAAGGTCGTGGGGCAGCTGAACGGCATACAGAAGATGCTTGCGGAGGATGTGCCCTGCGAGGACATCCTCACCCAGCTCAACGCGGTGAACGGGGCACTGCACAGGATCTCGTTCATCATACTCGACGGACACCTCCGCCACTGCGTCCGCGAGGGCATCGAAAGCGGCAACGCAGACGAGACGATAGAGGCGTTCGCGGAGGCGCTGGAGAACTTCTCGAAGATGGCATAGGAGCGCTCAAATGGGATCATGTTGCGGAGCGAGCGCAGAGGCAAAGGCGGCGGCTGTCGCGGACGGCGGCTTCTGGGCTTGGGCGGAGAAGGTGGCGTCGTCACTTGCGAGCTGGCCGTCAATCGCGATGTCGGGCGTTGCGCTTCTCGCAAGCTTTCTGTTGATGGGACATGGCTGCGGCGGGCATTCCGACGTCGGCTGGCACAGTTGGCGGCAAGCCGCCGATCCCGCGTGGATTCCGCTTCTCCTCTGCGGCCTTCCCGTCCTGAAAGAGGCAACTGAAGCAATCATCGTGGAGCGACGTATCCGGGCCGCTCTCCTCATTTCTACTGCAATGACCGCGTGTGTTGCCATCGGACAGCTTTTCGCAGCCGGCGAGGTTGCGTTCATCATGGCGCTTGGCGAGAAGTTGGAGAAGCTGACCGTCAGCCGGGCGAAGAAAGGCCTCCACAAACTCGTCGCGCTCGTTCCGCAGACCGCCCGCCGTGTGGTGACGTGTCCCAAGTGCCGCGCAAAGGGAATCTTCTTCAAGGACGTGCCGGTCGGCGAGATTGCGCCCGGCGACGGGGTGATGGTGAAGCCCGGCGAGACAATCCCCGTGGACGGAACGATAGCCGAAGGCTCGACTACCGTGGACCAGAGCGTGATGACGGGCGAATCCCTGCCTGTTGACAAGGCGGTTGGCGACGAGGTGTATTCGGGAACGCTCAACCGCTTCGGCGCGATTACGGTCAAGGCCACGAAAGCTGGCGCAGACGGTTCGCTCCAGAAGATGATACGCCTCGTCAGGGAGGCCGAGGGACGGAAGGCTCCCATGCAGCGCATTGCCGACAAGTGGGCCGCGATACTCGTGCCCGCCTCGATGACAATCGCGCTCCTGACGTTCGCGGGCGTATGGGCATTCTACGGCGACGTGCACACGGCTCTCCTTCGCGGCGTCACGGTCATGGTCGTGTTCTGCCCGTGCGCTCTCGCTCTCGCGACGCCCACGTCCGTCATGGCGGCGATTGGGCAGGCCACGAAATACGGCGTAATCGTCAAGTCGGGCGAGGCGCTAGAACGGATGGGCACGGTGTCCGTTGCCTGTTTCGACAAGACGGGAACCCTCACGACCGGCAGGCTCGGCGTAGCCTATTCGACGGACGACGAGACGTTTGCGCTTGCGGCGAGCGTGGAGGCCATGAGCGAACACCCGCTCGCCAAGGCGATCTGCGCCGCCGCGCCAGCGGCAAGACCATGTGAGGGTTTCGCGATGTCGCCTGGACGCGGCGTGAGAGGCACGGTCGATGGAATGTCCGTCGTCTGCGGAACGGAGCAATGGCTCAGCGAATGTGGTGTGGCAGAACCACCGCAGACGGTCGCAGAAACCGCCAGCCGCCTCCGCGCAGAAGGAAAGGCCGTCGTGTTTGTGGCCGCGAACGACACAGTTCGCGGGATCGTCGCGCTTGCCGACACGCTACGCGACGGCGGCAAGGCGGCTATAGCCGACCTCGCATCAAGCGGCGTTGGCGCCTATCTCCTTACGGGCGACCATGCGGCGACGGCGCGGTCGGTTGCGGACGCGCTCGGCATAGCCGAGGTCAAAGCGGAGCTTCTTCCGGCAGACAAGGCGAAGACCATCGAGGAAATCGAACAAGATGGGCGACGCTGCTGCATGGTCGGCGACGGCGTGAACGACGCGGTCGCACTGAAAACCGCCTACGTCGGCATCGCGATGGGAGGCGCGGGCAGCGACATCGCGGTAGAGGCGGCGGACGTTGCGCTTGTCGGCGACGACCTCTCGAAAATCGGCTACTTGAAGCGGCTTTCCGTCGCGTGCGTCCGTCTCATCAAGACGAACATCGCAATCTCGATGACAATCAACGCCTGCGCGATCACATGCTCCGTCTTGGGGCTTCTCGGACCCGTCAGCGGCGCGCTCGTCCACAATCTCGGCTCTGTTCTCGTCGTCCTGAACGGCGCGATGCTCTACGACCGCAAATTCAGGTGAAATCGCGGTTTCGTTACTAAAAGATGATGAACGCAGAAAATCGTATGATTGTCCATCTTGACTTCGTTAGATGTCTAATGATATACTGTGCACCATGAAACACGACGCCATAATGTCGATAAGCCGGATTCACGCCATGACGCAGAAATGGCTGACGGACGAACTCGCCGCAGCCGGGATGGTAGGCGTTGTGCCGTCGCACGGCGATGTGCTGGCGTGTCTGTTCAGGAACGGCCCGACGGCGATGCACGACCTCGCGGCGTTCTCGCACCGCACGAGGCCGACGACCACGGTGCTGGTCGATAAGCTGGAGCAGATGGGACTTGTCCAACGCGAGAGATCGGACGACGATGCGCGCCGGACGATGGTCGCGCTCACGGACGCGGGCGAGGCGTTGCGCGGCAAGTTCGAGTCCATTTCGCGGCGGCTCGTCCGGTTCGCCTATTCGCCGCTCGAAAAGGACGAAGCGGAAATATTCGAAGGTCTTCTCGGGAAGATTCTCGCACACATGAAAACAAAAACCGAAAGGAAAGACAAATGAACAAGATGACAGCACAGGAACTCTGCGACATAATCGCCAAGGCGAAGACGCTCTTCATGGCGACGGTGGACGGCGACCAGCCGAAGAACCGCCCGATTTCAGGGCATTTCATCGACGGCGAG
>JAFRSR010000350.1 GCA_017427485.1 Kiritimatiellia bacterium | reverse complement strand
GCCAGCGGACCGCGACGGGGCCGCCCTGCGCGAATGCCGCCCCGAGCATGGCGTTCAGCATCGCCGCGTCGCGCGGCTGGAGCACGGCCATGTTCGGCAGGCACCGCAGCATCGGAACGTCGAACATGCCGTGGTGCGTGCGGCCGTCGGCCCCCACGCAGCCGGCCCGGTCGACGGCGAACACGACGGGGAGGTTCAGGATGCACACGTCGTGCATGATCTGGTCGAACGCGCGCTGGAGGAACGTGGAGTAGATCGCCACCACGGGACGCATCCCCGCCTTCGCGAGGCCCGCCGCCATCGTCACGGCGCGCTCCTCGCAGATGCCGACGTCGAAGAACCGGTCCGGATAGGCCGCGGCGAACGGCATCAGTCCCGTGCCGTGCGGCATCCCGGCCGTGAAAGCGCAGATGCGCGCGTCCCCCCGCGCAAGATCGACCAGCGAACGGCCGAACGCGGCCGACCATGTGCGATCCGCGGCATGGGAATCGCCGCACGCGTGCGGCGGCACGCCATGCCAGGCGACGGGATCGGCCTCGGCCGGCGCGTAGCCGCGCCCCTTCACGGTGCGGACGTGGAGGACGACCGGGCCATCCAGGCTCTGCGCCTCCGCAAGCGCATCGGCCAAGGCGGAAATGTCATGACCGTCGACGGGGCCTCGATAGGCAAGCCCCAGCGACTCGAAGAACGCACGGCCGAACGCGGGCGCGGGCGCGTTGTCGTTGAGGACGAGGACGAGCCGCCCGCAGCCGCGGAGGGCGCAGAGCGCCTCAAGCGCCATGCCGTTCGCGAGGGACGCCTCGCCGACCACCGCCACCACATGTTCCGTACCGCCCAGACGGTCGCGCGCGGCCGCCATTCCCTGCGCCGCAGCGAGCGCCGCGCCGGCGTGCCCGGCCACGAACGCGTCGCAGGGAGACTCCTCGGGGTTGGGAAAGCCGGAGAGCCCGCCCAGACGGCGCAGCGTGCCGAACGTGTCCGCGCGATCCGTGAGGATCTTCCACGCGTAGGCCTGGTGCCCCACGTCCCACACGATCCGGTCGCGCGCCGGCTCGAAGGCACGCACGAGCGCGATCGCGAGCTCCACCGCGCCGAGGGAGGAGGCGAGATGTCCGCCGTTTGCGTTGACCACGTCGAGGATGCGCTCGCGGACGTCGTCCGCGAGCGGCCGCAACCGTTCCGCAGGCAGGGCTTTGACGTCCGCAGCCGTCATTTCCCCTCCTTCCCGGACGGTTCCCGACGCTGCAGGAACATGAGCGTCGTCGCGTTCTGGCCGAAGTTTTCCTCGATCGCGACGCGTTCGTAATGCCGCTTGAGAAGCTTGAAGAGACGCGTCTGCTCCTCGAAGGCATTCTCCGTGCACTTCGGCGCGGCAATCGCGAACGTGTAGCCCGAGCAGGCCGCAAGACGGCAAGGCGCGGAATCCAGCAGCTCCCCCATGAGCTCGCGGTTGAGGACATGGGCTGCGCGCGCCTCCTCGGTGGACATCTCGGGGAAGTAGGAGAACGGCCCCATCTCGAGGCCGGGCGGCACCGTGCGGCCCGTCTCGACGGCGAGGTAGAGGTCCTGCGTGAGGATGTCCTTCCCGTCCGGATCGAGGGCATTGACGATCCGGCCCATTTCGCGGAGCTTCGCGAGCTCGCTCATCTCCTTTTTCTGGCTCCAGAAACGGTCCTGCGCGTAGGTCGCCCACTCCTGCAGGAGAGGCGACGTGAACGAGACGAGGGTCGCCGCAAGCACGGCGAACCACGCCGTGCCGCCGCGACGGCAGTACCAGGACGCGATCAGCACCGTCAGGAGGCCCATGAGCGGCACTTGGTAGTCGTCGTACGGGAACGGCGCGGAGAGCTGGAGCAGGAAGACGGCCGCGAACGAGAGGCCCATCATCCACAGCAACGTCGACTGCTCGACCGGCAGGCGCGGCTCGTTCGGCGCGGGACGGCGCGTCATCAGCACGCCGAACAGGACCATGCCGAGCGCCGCGTAGCCGCGCGCGAGGCGCGACACGCTTCCCAGCGCAAAGAACGGATCGAAGCCGCCCCGCGCGGCGTGGTAGCGCTGCGCGGCGAGAAGCGCGGCGCGCGACACGGGATCAAGCGCGAAGAGCCCGTAAGTGAGGAAAAGGCCGAGCGCCCCGCCGAGGCCGAACCAGAGGAAACGCCACCGGAACTCGCGGAACTTCACGAGCAGCGTGATGCCCACCACGGGCAGGATCAGCAGCAACGAGATGCGCGTGCCCGAGGCGAACGCAAGCGACAGGCCGCCCGCGAACGCCGCAAAGGGCGAACGGTAGGAGACCAGGAGAAATCCCGCGAGCACGAACAGGCTTCCAAGCGCGTACGTCTTCGGAATCGTCGTGAAGTAGACGTGGTAGAGGTTGCAGGCGAGAAGCGAGAACACGATGAGCGACGCCCTGCCGCGACGGTCCTCGGGTACGAGTCGGCGCACGAGCCCCACGGCGCACGCCGTGGCGAAGAGTCCCAGGAGGAACGTCACCACGCGCCCGCCCAGCAGGCCAGAGAGCGGCGACGCCGGCGACCAGATGCCCGTCAGCGCGGAGTACACGAACGGCAGCGCGGGACCCTGCGTGAAGAAAAAGTCGCGGTACGGCAGACGTCCCGCGCGCACCATCTGCGCGGAATACAGGTACCAGCCTTCGTCCTGGTTGAGGCCACCGAACCAGATCGCGCAGCATGCCACAAACAGGGCCACGCCCGCGGCCAGAAGCCAGGGGAGTCCCGGAATCTTCAAGATATCACCTATTCGTCTCATGGACAGGGTGATAGTTTACCATTTTTCGGGGGAAAATGGAATTTGTCTTTGCGCTCGCGGGTAAGGTTACGGCATCAAACCGAACACGGCGACCGCGCCGCCGGCCGGCGCGAGGTCGAGGTCGAGCGTGTCCTTGTCCGACACCTCGCGCGTCAAGACGCGCAGCGCGCGCGCGTCGTTCGCGTTTGCCTCTGGATCGTCCGCATAAAGCGTCATCCGCCAACGGCCTTGTCCCAGGAACGAAAGCGGCAACGCGAGGCGACGTGCGCCGGCCGTGATCGCCGCAAGGTAGCGCCGTCCGTCCGGCGCCGTCCTCGCCACGGCGTACCACGAACCAATCTCGCCGCCGAGGCAATGCGTCTCGTCCCAGGCCGCGGGAAGGTTGCGGAGCGCGTCCAGCCCGATTTGGCCGCGGTAGTTCGCGGGCACGTCGCAGAGCGTCATGAGCGGGCTGTCGTAGGCGACGCAGAGCGCGAGCGCATGGGCGCGCGTGCCGATCTCGGGCGTCGTCCCGTCCGTCCCCTTCTTCCACCGGTTCACGGGAGTGAACTGACGCGGCAGGATGTTGTTGAATCCGCCCGGCGTGTAGTCGGCGGGGCCGATCAGGAAGCGCGTGAACGGCAGGGCCGCCGTCAGTTCCGGCGTCAGACGCCAGCTGTAGCGGTGGCATTCGTTCCCCGCCACGGCCTCGCGCGTGATCTGGTTCGGCCAGGTGCGGTTCATCCCCGTCGGATGGAACGCGCCGTGGAAGTTGACGAGGAGTTTGTGCTTCGCCGCGAGGCGTATCACCTTCTCGTACCAGTTCACCATCTCCTGGTCCTGACGATCCATGAAGTCTATCTTGAAGCCCTTCACGCCGCGTGACGACATGTCGGCGAACACGCGTTCCACGCCGTTCGACTCGAGTACGCTCCAGTACGCCCACAGGAACACGCCCACGCCCTTCTCCTTCGCGTATGCCAGAACGGCGTCGAACTCCAGCTCCGGCTTCGCCCGCGTGAGGTCCTGTGCATGGTCTTGGGATTCACCGGACTGCCATCCGGCGTCGATCGTGTAGTACGGCCAGCCCATCTCGGCGGCGAAGTCGATCTCCGCGCATTTCGCCGCCCGCGTCATCTTCTTGCCGCCGCCCTTGGGCCACGCCCACCAGTCCCACGCGCTCGCGCCCGGCTTCACCCACGCGAAGGCGTCGCCGCCGCCCTCCGGCGGCGGGTTGAGGTTGAGGATCACGTCGTTGTGCTTCGTCAGCTCCGCCGGCGTATCGCCCAGGATGACCACGCGCCAAGGCGATACGCGTGGTGCGGACGAGACGACCAGCCCTTCGCCGTCCAGACGCGGACTCGGCTCCGCCTCAAGTTGCGTCATGCCGCTCGGCACGCGCCACGCGCCCGTGCGCTTGAGGAATAGCCCCGCCCAGTCCGTCAGACCCGCCTCGCAGATGGCGACGAACTGTCCGCCCGTCTCCACGATCGCGGGGAAGCCGATGAGCGCGTCATGGTCGGGGATCGTCAGGATGGACCGGTGGAAAAACGCCTGCTCCTGCGAATCCTTGTGCTTCGGATAGAGCGTGAACCAGCCGAGAGGATCTCCGGCAAAGCGGAACGCCGTCTTCTCCCGCGTCACGACGAACCGCTCGAACCCCGGCTGCGCGGGGATGCCGTAGCGGAGCGCCGCCGCGCCGTCGTACGCACGCACGTAAACATCGAACCGCCGCCCCGGCGCTTCCGCCTCCGCGAGTTCCAACTTCAGCTCGCGGCCATGGTCGCGCACGACGCGCTTCTTGTAGAGGCGCGTTTCCCACGACGTGTCGAACGCCCGTTCCGACCGGTTCGCCACAGTGAACGCGCCAAACGGCTTCTGTCCCTTGAACTCCAAACCGATCTCGGAATCGTCAAAAAGCGTCGCGCCCTTGCGCGCCACGCGCCATGAGAGACGCCTCCCCTTCGCGCAGACGGCGACCTCGACCGTCCCGTCAGGCGAACGCAACGACTCCTGCCAGTCGGCGCACGTAGGCAACACGCCCGCCAGCGCCATCCACGCAAGCGACTGGATGATCTGTTTCGTCGTGATCATTTCGCTTTCTCTTTTCAGTCCTCGACGATCGTCCAGCAGAAGCGGCAACCGACGGTGGCGCCTGGGCTGCCCGCCGCCTGTACGCCCTGCTCCCGATAGGCGCTTGTGCAAATATAGGAATCCTGCGAATAACTGCCTCCCCGATAGATTCTCCGAGTCGAATCCGGCCAGATTCCACCCTTGGGATCCGTTTCAGGAACGTCGGCCGTGTACGAATAGGTGGCAAGTCCGGACTGGGGCCCCGCCCAGTCGAGGCACCACTCGCGCACGTTGCCGAGCATGTCGTAAAGTCCCCAGTTGTTGGGTGCGTACGAACCGACAGCAGCCGTTCCGACGTTGGTAGAACAAGTCGCGAGGTCTGGCTCCGTCGTCCCGTTCTCGTAGCCGCCGTTGCGTCTATAGCGGCCGAGCCTGTTCAATGCCTCGCTGGTCGCCGCCGTCACTGTGTTGCCGTCGTAGAGACGAGCCGGTTCGCCGGCCCTGCATGCGTACTCCCACTGAGCCTCGGTCGGCAAGTCCAGACGCAAGCCGCACAGATGGCGGAAATCATAAAGAATCGTATTTTTCTTGTTGAATGTCTTGTCAACGTCGTGCGCCCGTGCGCCAGGACGGTTCGTCGGCCAGTCGTAACCGCAGTCTGCGCCCCGCAAATGGGGATAGCGGACATTGTTCGCCGGACGCACGTATTTGAATTCGTCGTTCTCGAAGAGCTGAAGTTGGGAGTAATTTTCGCCCGTCACCTTCACGAGCTGTCCGTAGGTCAACTCGAACACGGCCATGTAGTAGTCGCTCGAAAAGGAAACCAGGTGTTGCGGCGCCGTCGTGCACCGATTGTATGTCGCGTTCGGATCGTCGCCCATCGTCCAGGTGACGCCGGCGGCAGGGATGCGCCGCATCACAAGGCGGTCGGTGCGGTACACGTCGTTCGTCAGCCCTCCGTCCGGCAGGGTGTCCACGTCGGCGTACCATGTCTTCGCGCCGGTTTCGAGGTCGATCACCAAATAGTCCGGCGGCGAGTTCGTGGGGAACGCTTTCACGACGGCGCGCAGACCGCCCGCCGGGACGACCTGGTTGGGCCATGAAAGTTCGGGATTCCAGTAGACGTGCCGTTCGCCGGGCTCGACCACGTGGTTCACGTCGCCCACGAGGTTGGCGTAGTTGCGTCCGCCGATCGACGCCCATTTCGTCTCGGTTCCCTCCACGTAGTTCGTCTGGAAGTCAACCGTCACGATCGCCGCGTCTCCGGCGAGCGTGTAGTTCACGTCCACGCGTCGCGAACCGTGGCTGACGATGGTGGCGGGACCTTCAATTGACGGCGTCGCCGCGAGCAACGGAAGGGACAGACCCGCCAGGGCCAAATACATAGCGTGACAATTCATCTCTGTTCTCCTTTCACTTAGCGGAAAATGATAAACAAACCTGCCGGATAAGATGAAAACGGCTTGTCCAACGGCCCGACGACCCGTTCTCTCGGCGTCCAGCTGTCGAGTCCTTCGGCAATCGGCGCCGTTTCGCTTACGGCAGGGGCTACGCCCGTGTAGCCGGTCGTATCCCAAAACGAATTTGACACCGGCACCAACGCAAGCGCCGGCGCGACGATAGCCATAAATGCCACCAAGGTTTTCATTGTACGCTACCTTTCATGTCAAGCCATGCCATTCCCGAAACAATAGGTCTGGCAGATTCACGGGTATTATATAAAACCGCAGGGAGAGAGGCAACCCCAATATGTGTTGAATTACGCAAAAATATGATGTCGTAACGGGCAATATATGGTAAACTCCTCTCATGCAAAAGAGCAAAAGAGGCCTGCGCAAGGTCCTGGTGGCGCTGTGGATGAACGGCATGCCGGGACGTACGCACCTGACCGGCGTGTTCCGCTATGCGAACAAGCGCGGCTGGGACATCCACATTCTGCAAAACGCCAGCGAACTGACGCCGGAGATTGTCCGCAACGCCGAGAAGGACGATACGGACGGCTTCATCATCGGGATCAGGCCCGACAACGACGCCGTTGTCCAGATGATTGAGAAAAGTCACATGCCAGTTGTCTCGATCGACATTCCAGAATACTGCCGCCGTCCGAGTTCTATCCTCGTCCGAAACGACGACCGCGCCATCGGCATGATGGGCGCGCAGCATCTGCTTTCCCTTGGCAACTTCAATTCTTTCGGCTTCGTCCCCGACCTGCGGAACCGGATGTGGTCAGTCGACCGCCAGGCAGGATTTGTCGAACTGCTGGCCAAGTATAAACGCGTTCCTCACGTCTACGCCTCTCCGTTGCAGGACGTAGAACCAGACCGCTCTGCAGACCGAACCGCGCTCGTACAATGGCTCAAAGCCCTTCCCAAACCCGCATCGGTGATGGTCGCCTGGGACACTCGCGCCATGGATGTGATGAACGCCTGCAGAATCGCTCGTCTGAAGATACCGGAGCAGATCGCCATTCTCGGGGTGGATGACGACGAACTTCTATGTGAAAACGCCTCGCCGCCGCTTTCAAGCATCAAGCCTGATTTCAGCGAGGTCGGCTTTCGTGCGGCGGAAGCCCTCGATGCCCTGATGAGCCGACGCCATTTCGCTTCCGTCATTTTCTGCGACCCGATCTCCGTTACGGAACGTGAATCAACCAAGTCGATTTCGCCAGCCGTCCATCTCGTCAATCGCGCACTTGCGTACATCAAGTCAAACGCCTGCAAAGGCGCACGGACATCTGACGTCGTCCGTCATCTGGGCGTGTCGCGCAGGCTGGCCGATCTCCGTTTCCGCGAGATTCAGGGCCGATCAATGGGAATGGCCCTAGAGGAGGAGCGCCTCGCTGAAGTAAAACGGCTGCTCTCTTCCACAAACAGGTCAATTCGCCGCATTGCGGCCGCATGCGGGTATGCAAATCCCAACCGGCTGAGCCACATCTTCACGCAGCGGTACGGCATCTCCATGAGTGCGTGGCGAAAATCGAGATGACGCGATCCTCAGCGGAAGCACATTCCTGAGATGTCGCTTGGCACGTGCCAGGCCGAGGGCGCGAGGTAGACGGAGAAAACCGGCACGCCGTCGGGCGCGCAGTTGCGCTTGAACGCCTGCGAGAAGAACCGACGGAAGAACATGTCCAGCCATTTGCCGATCACAGCCGCGCCGTACTGCTTCTTGAAGGCCTTCTTCGCGGCCTTGAGGATCTCCGCGCGCCCGGCCTGCTCGGCGACGAAGTGCCAGAGGAAGAAGTCGTGCAGCTCGTAAGGGCCCACCTTGTCCTCGGTCTTCTGCGCGATCTTCCCGCGCCTCGCGGGCAACAGCTCGGGGCTCACCGGCGTCGCGATGATGTCGAGGAGCGCCTTCGCGGCGAGCCCGCCCGCACCCTTCCCCTCGGCCCACCAACGGCAGACCTCGCGCACGACCGTCTTCGGCACGCCCGCGTTCACGCCGAACATGCTCATGTGGTCGCCGTTGTACGTGCACCAGCCGAGCGCGATCTCGCTCATGTCGCCCGTGCCCACCACGATGCCGTCCACCTGGTTGGCCTTGTCCATGAGAATCTGCGTGCGCTCGCGCGCCTGCGCGTTCTCGTAGGTGACGTCGTGCACGCGTTCGCTGTGGCCGATGTCCTTGAAGTGCTGACGGCAGGCGGCGGTGATATCGATCGTCTCAAGTTTCAAGCCGAGGCCCTCGGCGAGGTCCTCCGCGTTGCCGCGCGTCCGCCTCGTGGTGCCGAAGCCGGGCATCGTGTACACGTGCACGCCCTTTCGGTCGAGACCGAGCAGGTCGAATGCGCTCACCGTCACGAGGAGCGCGAGTGCGCTGTCAAGTCCGCCGGAGAGCCCGATCACCGCGTCGCGGCAGCCAATCGCCGCAAGACGCCGCGCAAGGCCCATCACCTGGCGCGAGAACACCTCGCCGGGACGTCCCCCGAACGGGAAGCGCGGGTCTGGGCCCGCGCCCGCGATCGGGGACGGCCCCCACCCGCCGGACGTGAACGTGACCTTCGGCGCGCGCTTCACCTTGGCGACGGCTTTCAGGAACTTCTCCTGCGCGGCGGCGAACGCCGCCTGGAACGCGGGATGGTCGTTGAGCGAGCCGCAGTCGCCGCCGCGAATGAAGTCGGCCGGCACCACCACCTCCGCGCCGCCGGCCCGGACCGTGGCTTTCACGAGGTCCAGCAGAAGCGCCGCGTTGCCGGCGAACGCGCCGGGGCGGATCTTCAGCGCCACGTCGAACAGGCTAGACGAGACGACTTCACTTTGGGATTGCACGTTTTTCATCTGCGTCACCTGACTTTCAGCACTTCGGCGACCGGCTTGCGCGGACGCTTCATGTACGGCTGCGCGGACTTGCCGACGGCGATCACCGACATGAGGACCTCGCCCTCGGGGATGCCGAGGATCGCCTTCACCTTCGCGCCGTCGCGCATGCCCATGATGAGCGTGTCCCATCCCCGGTTCTTCGCGGCGAGGATGAAGTACGAGCTCGCGAGCCCGCAGTCGTACGCGCCCCACGCGTTGCCGAGGTCGTCCACGGCCTTGCCGGCGTTGAAGCCGCTCTCGCCGGGCACGTAGGTGACGGCCACGAGCGCGGCGGCGTTCGCGGAGCTGGCGGCGTTGTAGCCGGGAAGCGCCTCCTTCCACATCCGCTCCTTCGCCGCGTCGGTGGCGGCCGCGTAGTAGCGCGTCGTCTCCGTGTTCTTCCAGCTGGGCGCGTTCAGCGCGTCCGTGACGATCTTCTCGAGCTCGTCCTGGGTGATTTCGCTCTTCGCGTACTGGCGCACGCTCCGGCGCGCCTCCTTCAGTTCGTCAAAGTCCATTCCCGTCTTCTCCTTGTTTTTCGTCGTTTTTTCCTTTGTCTCCTTTTCGTCGCCGGAACACCCGGCGGCCAGCAGAAGCGCCGCGGCGGACGCGGCCTTCGCGAATTGCCGGCGGCTCGCCGTCGGGCAGGTTGTCATCGGTACATTTTTCATGGGGCCCGTACTTCCTTTTCTTTTTCAATCACCACGTAGGCCGGCACGCCCTTGATGTCAAGACCGGCCAGTTCGGGATAGTTCGCGAGATCCGCGAACGTGTTGATCTCGACGTGCTTGACGTTGAACTTCGCGAGCGCCTCGACGACGGACGGCTCCTTCAGCGTGGTCTTTTCCATCGCCGTGCAGTTCTTGCACCACGGCGCGCCCACGATCACGAGCGTCGGGAGCGAGGCGTCTTCGGCTGCGGCATTCTCCTGCGCCGGCGCGGGCGCGGCCTCGGCGCGCGCCGTGAACCCGCCCCATGCGAGCCAGCCGTACCAGACGGCGAATCCGAACAGGACGACGGCGAACACACGGTTCACCCACCGCATCCACATGCCCGGCTTCGGGAGCACGGACATCCCCGCCGTGATGAACGGCCAGGGGAGACCCATGCCCGCGCCCAGCACGAACGGCAACGCGACGGCCCAGACCCGTCCCTCCGCAAACCACTTCGCCGTGAGGACGAGCGTCGCGAGCAGGATCGGCGCCACGCACGCGCCCGCGAGCACGGCCGTGCCGGTGCCGAGGAAGAACGGTCCGAGCAGCCCGCGCTGCGGAACGACGCCCCCGCCCGCCGCGGGACGCGGACGGAACCGCGAGAAGTCGATGAAGAACACCTCGCTCGTCGCGAGTCCCAGCACGAGGAACACGACCGCCACCACGAGGTTGAACCACGGACTCGCCTGGATCGCCCCGAACGCGAGCCCGCCGAACGCGGCGGCGAGCCCCAGCGCGCCGTAGGCGAGCGTCATGCCCAACCCGTACGCGGCGCCGCGCGCGCCGCCCCGCCCCACGAGGACGAGACTCACCGGCACGAGCGGCAGCACGCAGGGCGTGAGGTTCATCACCAGGCCGCCCAGCAGCACGAGCAGAAACACCATCGCCACCGACGCATTCCCCAGCATGTCGGCTGCCGTCGGCGTGCCGGAGAGGAATGCCGTGAACGTGGCGGCGTCCATGTAGCCGAACGCGAGACGCCGGCGCATGCGGCCTTCGGCAGCGGACTTTTCACCCGATTCCCGAACCGACGGCGCATCCGTGGCATGCAGAAGGTTCTTTAGGTCGGAAAGACCCTGCACGGGCGCGTCGTCATGCGCGCCGGACGCGCGGGCCGCCGCGATCTTCGCCTCCGACACGCCGGCCGCGCGCGCGGCGGCCTCGTCGGGATAACACATGCCGTCCACGCACACCGGCTCAGCCGCGCACGTCCACGCGAGCAGCCCCGCCAAAAAGACAAATGCTGTTTTTCTCATGTCCCTAGTATATCATATTTTCCGCCTGGCAGGGCCGCCTCGCCGAGTCGGCCGTCAGGCCAGCGTCAGCTGTCCGCCGTCGGCGGACACCTTCACCGTGCTCTGCGGCGGGTACTTCCCGGCGATGATCGCGCGCGCCACGGGCGTCTCCAGCTCGCGCTGGATCGCGCGCTTCACGGGACGCGCCCCGTACGCCGGGTCGTAGCCGTCCTTCGCGAGCACCGCAAGCGCCGCGTCGTCGACCTCCAAGCCGATCTCCTGCTCCGCGAGGCGCTTCGCGAAGTCCTTCAGCTGGAGCTTCACGATGGCCTTGATCTGGTCCTCGGTGAGCGACTTGAACTCGAGGATCTCGTCGAGGCGGTTCAGGAACTCCGGACGGAAGATGCTCTTCAACGCCTCGCGCGGCGCATTGGAGGTCATGATCACGACCGTGTTCTTGAAGCTGACCGTGCGCCCGTGGCTGTCCGTGAGCCGTCCGTCGTCCAGCACCTGCAGGAGCATGTTGAACACGTCGGGATGCGCCTTCTCGATTTCGTCGAGGAGCACCACGGAGTACGGCTTGCGGCGGACCGCCTCGGTGAGCTGGCCGCCCTCCTCGTAGCCGATGTAGCCGGGAGGCGCGCCCACGAGCCGCGCCACGTTGTG
>JAFRSR010000349.1 GCA_017427485.1 Kiritimatiellia bacterium | reverse complement strand
TTTGAACACGAAAAGTATCTCAAAAATGCACTTTGATTTCACCCCCTAATTTCGCGTTCCCAACGAGGCGAACATGCCTGCCGTAATGGGGTTCAGTAGCAGTAATCACACCCACGCCATCCCCAACTTTGCGACATTACCTAGAAGTTGTGGGCGACGGTGGCGTTGGCGTCGAACACGATCGTGCCGCCCGTGGCGGTGATGGCCTCGCCCGATGCCGGCGCGTCGGTCGCCCACGTCAGCGTCTCGCCCGGCCCGAGGGTCACGTCGGCCCGCGCCGACAGGGCGCCCAGCACGGCCGCGCCGACGATTCCCGCCGCCAGCCAATTGCGGACAAAGCCCGCCACACCCGCCTGCGCAGCGGGCCCCTTTGCCTTTTTCATGCGCGTACTCCTCATGTTTCAATCGGCATTCGTGCCATCCAACGCCCATACTATACCAAAATCTCCGCCACTTGTCGCGCTTCTTTTGCCGCCTTGTCAGCGGAGGGGAAAGATGTTAGAATACCCGTGAACCGTTCAACAAGGAGAAAAGATGAACAGACGGAACTTCATGAAGGCGGCGGCGGTGGCGCCCCTCCTCGGCGTCCTCGGCGGACGCGCGGCGGAAACAGGCACGGCGGCGGCGGCCGGCGACGGCAAGCCCTGGTGCGGCAAGAACCATCCCCTCGCGGGCAAGAAGCTCCCGCCGTGGAAGCCCGGCGAGTTCCAGGTGCACTTCATCTACACGGGCGTGGCGGAAAGCATGTTCTGGATCCTGCCCGACGGCACCACGATGCTCCTCGACTGCGGCGACCACAAGGCCTGGGCGCGCGGCAAGCTGGCCATCTGGATACTCCCCAACGGCACGAAGAACGCAGGCGAGTGGATCGCCCGCTACGTGACGCGCGTCAACCCCGCGAAGACCGACGTCGACTACATGATGCTCTCCCAC
The DNA here is from genome assembly GCA_017427485.1 of Kiritimatiellia bacterium. GTDB lineage: Bacteria > Verrucomicrobiota > Kiritimatiellia > RFP12 > UBA1067 > RUG572. The sequence continues at coordinate 6,359 of JAFRSR010000349.1, read as the reverse complement.
CACCACTCCGACCACGGCGGCGGCGAGCACTGGGGCGCCGGCACGCGCGAGTGGAACGGACAGCAGATCTGCGTGAGCGGCTTCATGCAGGCGGCCGACACGCTCAAGTTCGGCACGGCCTTCGACCGCGGCTGGCCGGACTTCAACGACCCCATCCCCGACGAGCGGTGCGACCCCAACTGCTACGTCCTCATGCGCAAAGTCTACCCCTACCTCATGGAACGCGACGGCATGAAGATGGAGAAGTTCAACGTCGGCGCCGTCAACCAGGTGGCCATGCGCAAGGACGCCGCCGCCTACCCGTCGTTCTCCATCACCAACATCACGGGCAACGGCAAGATCCGCTGCCGCAACGGCGAGGTGCGCGACCTCTACGCCGAGCTCCACAACGCGAAGCGCCTCAACGAAAACGGCATGAGCCTCGGACTCCTCGTGCAGTACGGCCCGTTCCGCTTCTACACGGCCGGCGACTTCTCCGACACCCCGAAGCTCCCCGACTGCTCGCGCCGCAACATCGAGGCCGAACTCGCGAAGGAGCTCGACCCCGTGGACGTCGCCAAGGTGAACCACCACGCCCACCACTCGATGCCCACCGAGCTCGTCGCCGCGCTCCAGGCGCGCGTGTGGACGGCCTGCATGTGGGACCAGCTCCACATCACGGCGGACTCCCTCGCGCGCATCTCCGACCGCGCCGCCTATCCCGGCCCGCGCCTCATCGCGCCGGCGGTGTTCTCCCCCGAGCGCCGCTTCGAGGACGAAGGCAAGGATTTCGTCCGCGACATCGCGCCGGAGGCGTTCGACGCCGGACACGTGGTGCTGACCGTCGCCCCGGGCGGCAACACCTACACCGTCGCCTACGTGACGGCCGACAACGAGTCGATGAAGGTGACCGGCGCCTACGACTTCACCTCCCGCAACGCGAAGGCCTGAGCATGCGCGCCAGAGGAGTTGTCGCGGCCGTCGTGGGGTTATCGTTCGCGGCATGCGCCGAAACGAAACTCATCGACGGCGCCCACGGCGTGTTCTCGCCGGACGGAACCCGGGTGGCGTTCCAATCCACCGACAAAGACGGCCCACGCGTGGGCGTCCTCACGCTCGCCACGCGCGCGGTCACGTGGCTGGAGAGGCGCGGAAAGTCCGCCTATCCGACGTGGGGGCCCGACGGCTCCGTGGTCTACGCCTTCCTCGACGCCCCCGAGACGGCGTGGGCCGCGCACCAGGGCGGTTCCCGCAACGGCTGCAACCTGCGCCTCTGGAAGGACGGCGCCGCGCGTCCGCTCACGGCCGGACGCTGGCGCGACTACGCGCCGTCGTTCCTGCCGGACGGGAAGACGATCTTCTACAGCTCCACGGAGGGCGAGGCGCACATCTCCACGTCGGGAGGACAGCGCGGCGCCCACATCCGCGCCGTCTCCGTGACGGGCGGCGTCACGCGCGCGGTGCTGGCATTCGAATCGTCCCAGACCGCAGCCGTGCAACCGTCCTTTTCGCCCAATGGCCGTTTCCTCGCCTGGGCGCACATCGGCGCGTTCCGCGACAACTGGTCGATCGCGGTGGCGCGTGCGTCCGCCCCCAACGCGTTCTGCCACCTCACGCCGCCGGAGATGCCGGCCTACGCGCCGCGCTGGCTGCCGAACGAACAGTGCCTCGTCTGCACGGCGTGCCGCGAGGGCGATCCGGGATGGTGCGTCTACCTGCTCGACGGCGCGCGGAAGGAAATGCGCCGCCTCGCCGTGGGCGAGAATCCGTCCGTGTCGCCCGACGGCAAGACGCTCCTCTACGACCGCGACGGACAGCTTCTGACCACCGACTTCGCCGCCGCGCGCGCGGCCGCGCCCGCCTTCCCGCTGCCGCAGCCAGATGCCCTTCCGCCTCCCGCCGGCGCGCTGGCGTTCACGTTCTCGCCCACGAAGCTGCCCGCCACCTTCCCGCTCGACATGGTACCGGGCGACGAGGCGTTCTACGTGTCGTGCGAGGTGAAGCTCGAAGGCCGGTCGAAGGACGTCGCCACCCTCGCGCGCGGCACCTACAAGGAACATCCGCTTGCGTTCCAGCTGTACCTGAACGACAAGGGCGCGCCCGCGTTCGCCATGCGGCAGGCCGACGGCCTGTACGCGGGCGCGATCTCCGGCAAGCCGCTGCCGCTCAAGCGCCGCCACACGCTGACGGGCGTGCGCGTGGGCAATGCGCTCCACCTCTACGTGGACGACCAGCTGGTCGCCAACCGGCTCGTCACGCAGGGCATCCTCGCCCCGCGCCAGCCCCTGCGGCTCGTGGTCGGCAACAACGTCAAGGGCGAGGTGCGGAACGTCACGGGCGGACTCGGATGGCCGACGTGGATCGCGCGTCCGCCGACGGTTTCGGAAATCTTCGGGGAGTAGGACCATGAAAACGAATTCCATCGCCCTGTCGGCCTTCGCGGCGACGCTCGCCTGCGCGCCGCTCGCCGCCTTCGAGAAGATCGCGCTCATCGACAGCTTCGACTTCGGCACCCACTTCGACACGGAAACCGTCGCCGGCACGGAGCAGATCCTGGACCACGTGCTGCTGACGGGCGCCGACACGGTGCTGTGGCGCAACTGCGGCGGCGCGACGATGCGCTACCGGAGCCAGGAGGAGCCGCCCCTGCTCATGGAGGCGCCCCTCGACCCGCGCCGCGTGCCGGAGAGCCGCCCCGTCCACGGCTGGCTGCGCTACTGGGCCGTGGAGCCCGACATCGTCCGCACGGCGTTCGCCTCCTGCAAACGGCGCGGCGTGGCGCGCGGCATCCACTGGCCCTACGAGGAGAACCACTGGAGCCACTGGACGCTCGGCGCGTGGAACCTCTCGCATCCGCAGTTCTGGTGCCGCAACGCGCGCGGCATCCCGTGGCACGGACGCTGCTCGTTCGCCTTCCCCGAGGTGGTGGCGCACAAGCTCCGACTCCTCGACGAGCTTCTCGACCGCGAACCCCAGACGATCTTCTTCGACCTCTTCCGCAGCGGCGGCTGGACGGTGGCCGACGAATACGTGAAGCCGCATCGCGACAAGTGGCAGCAACGATACGGCGAGCCGCCGCCCGCGGACTTCCACGACCCGCGCTGGATCGCGCTCGTGGGCGAAACGCAGGAGGCGTTCTTCCGCGCCGTTCGCGCGCGCATCGCCGCACGCGGCGCGAAGGTGCGCGTGCTGCTCGGCATCGACCGCGTCTCGCTGGGCGAGGACGAGAACTGGACGAAGCGCGCCGTGGACTGGAAGAAGCTCCTGCGCGAAGGCGTGATCGACGGCGTCGTGGTCGAGTGCGTCATCCCCGACCCGAAGCGCCCGTACGAATCGACGGCCGAGATCTACGCCTCCGTGCGCGACGCCGCGGGCGGCAAGCCGTTCTTCTGTCCCGCCATGAGCTACAATTTCACCGGCCGGCCGGGTTATCCGTGGTATGCGCAGGTGACGGGCGACAAACCCGAAGTGGCCGTGCGCAAGCTGATGGAGATTGCCCGCGACGCGGGCGCGGCCGGCGTCACGATGGAGTGCGTCGACTACAGGAACTACTCGCCGGCCGTCTGCGAGGTGATCCGCGGCTTCGGCGCGTCGGCGCCCCAGCCGAGCACGCCGCAGTCCGGTCCCACCCAGTAGGACGTGGCGATCGCGCGGTGCACGAACGCCTTCGCGCCCGCCACGGCGTCCGGCAACGCGTGCCCGAGCGCCAGTTCGGCTGCCAGCGCCGCCGCGAGCGAACATCCCGTGCCGTGCGTGGAGACGGGGTTTTCGATGTGCGGCAGCGTGTAGGTGAAGAACTGCTCGCCGTCGAAAAGCGTATCTTCCGCCGCCGCAAGGTCGCCCGTGGCGTGTCCGCCCTTCACGAGCACGGCGCAGCCCAAACGCCCGTGCAGCGCCTTCGCGGCCTCGCGCACGTCATTCCGACACGTAATCGCACGCCCCCACAGCACTTCCGCCTCGGGCAGGTTCGGCGTGATGAGCGTCGCGCAGGGCAGCAGACGCGCCGTCAGCGTCGCCACCGCGTCGTCCGAAATGAGTTTCGCCCCGCTCGTCGCCACCATCACGGGGTCGACCACCTTCGCAATCTCCGGATGGCGGACGATTCGGTCGGCCACGACCTCAATCGCCGCCGCGTCGGCCAGCATGCCCGTCTTGAGTGCCCGGATGTTGTAGACGCCGAGCACCGCGTCAAGCTGCGCGGCGATGAAGTCGGGCGGCACCGCGTGGATGGCGGACACGCCGAACGGGTTCTGCGCCGTGAGCGCCGCGAACGCCGTGCAGCCGTGCAGGCCGTAGGCGTGGAACGCGCGCAGGTCGGCCTGCACGCCGGCGTTCCCGCCCGAATCACTTCCCGCAATCGTCAGGCAGCAAGGATGGACATCGACGCTCACCGGGCGAATTCCAGCACGGTGTAGGAGAACGGCAGGAGCTGCGGCGTGGCGCGGAAGGAATCCGTCACGTCCTTCGGCGATATGCGGTCGGGGTCGTCCGGCGGATTGCGCGCCTCCAGCTTGTCCGCCGCGAGCGACGTCGCGCGCACGAGGCGCAGGCCGGCCGCCTTCCCGAAATCGAGCGCGAGCGGCTGCGTCTCCGCGGACGAGTTGACGAGGTGGAGCACCACGGAGGCGCCGTCGCGGCTGCGCGTGGCGCTCACCGTCACGTCGGGGGAGTCCGTCGCGCCCGCCACGAGGATGTCGCGGTGGTTCGCGCTCGCCATCTGCTGGGCCCAGCCACACGGCTGGAGCCACACCTTGTCAGGCGTGTAGAAGATCTGCCCCTGGTCCCAGCCGTTGTCGTTCTGCATGTACGCCTGGAGGGCGTTCGCGGGACAGCTCGTGAGGATGAACGGACCCTGCTCGCGCACCGCCTCGAGGTTACGCGCGTGCGCGAGGGCGCGCTTCATGTCGTGGATGTAGGCGTTCTCCTCGAAGATCGCGGCCTTCATCGTCGTCTTCGGGTTGATGCGCGTGATCATCTCGCGGAACGCCTTGAGCGCGTGGCGGGTGCGCTCGCCGCACTTCACGTCGCCCGCGCCCACGTGAATGTCCCAGTACTCCACGTAGCCGTCGGTGAGGCGGAACGTCTCCTCCATCAGGCCCATGTGCTTCATCTGCCACATCACCGCGCCCGCGAACACGAGCTTCGGGTTCGCCTGGCGCATCGCGGGCACGAGGCGGCGCAGGTTCTCGCAGTAGCGGCGGATGTCCTCCATGACGGGCTTGCCGCCGGCGGGCGTGTAGCCGGCGCACTCCTCGTTTCCGATCTGCACGCAGATGAAGCCGTCGAACTGCTTCAGCCACGTGGCGAGCGCCACGGCGTCCTCGGTGGAGTCGTAGGCGTGGATCGAGAACGCGCACGGCAGCTTCAGGAGATTGGCCATCTGCACGAACTCGCGCACCATGAAGCCGCCCGAGCTCTTCTTGAACCAGAAGCCCTCGTAGGGACGGCGCTCGCCCTGCATGTTCTTGAGCAGGTACTCGGGCGCGTTCACCATCGACCCGCCCCAGCGGAGGAAGGTGAGCCCTTCCTTGCGGAATCCGTCCACGATGTCCTCGCGGCAGCCCATGCGCCCGAAGTCGTTCGTCGGCTCGTCCTTGAGGTAGGCGTCGTCGATCCAGACCTTGCCGCCGCCGCTGGCGACCACGGCGAAGCGCGCGGCCGGGTCGGTGCGGTCGGGCGTGAGCGCGAACTCGACCTTCGTCCAGTCGTCCCAGCTCGGCGCGGGAATCGACGCCTTCGCGTAGACGATGCGGCCGTCCGCGCGCTCGAGGCGCACCTCCAGCGCGCCCACCACGCCGCGCGCGAAGAAGTGGCCAACCATCTTCTTCCCCTCGCGGCAGGGCACGCCCCAGCCGTTGAGGCCGCGGTTGGCGACGCCCGCGAAACCCGTGCCGGGCGCGAGCAGTTCGCTCGCGCGGCCCCAGTGCGTGACCTTCGCGTCGCGCGCGAACAGACCGTCGCCGCACGCCAGGCCCTCCCACTGGCGGCCGCAGATGATGCCGCCCTTGCCCTTCTGCGCGTAGGGGATCACCTGGGGCGGCAGCTCCTCCTCGAAGCTCTCGTCCCACAGGCGTTGGGCGTCGAGGCCGCCGTAAATCTCGTGGTTGACGTCCTCCATGCCCGTGCCGTAGATCGTGCGCGGCACCTCCGCCTTCACCTCGTCGAGGTTCACGGACACCTTCGCCGCCCCGACCGCCGGGAGGGCCGCGCTTGTCGCGGCCACGAGAACCGCCAACGCCATCGCCGTTCTTTCTTTCGCCATTGTCAACTCCTTCTGCTTGTTCATGGCAGTAGTATAGCATATTCACCGAAGCAGGGCGAGTCGCCGCCGATGAAACCATAATTTACACAACGGGGGGAGGGACGCACTCCCGCGCGTC
>JAFRSR010000041.1 GCA_017427485.1 Kiritimatiellia bacterium | reverse complement strand
AGTTCGGACAGTTGCCGCTGAAGCTCGGGACGGCGGCAATAGTTCTCTCCGGCAACGACGCAACCATATTTGAACGGATTCATCTTTTTTCTCCTTCGCCGCATATTATACCAAATGGAATAACGCCATGTGGTATAAAAATTTTGAAATTATCTCCCCGTTTGAATGGCGTTGAAGGAGTGTCGGCGGCGGAGAAGGCGGCGATGCAGTTCTTAAAGGTGGTGGTGGAGGTGCAGTAGGGGGCGTGTAGCGGCTCGCTCGGAGGGCTCGCCCCACCGGGTGAAGCGGCGAGAGCGCCGCTTCCCCGAGGTAGCCGCCAAGATGGCGGCTTTCCATACGGTCGCAACAAGTTGCGAACCTCCCGCTGCGGCTCACAGAGCTATTCCATATTTAGCCGGATGTCCGGGTAAAAATGGAATGGCACTCTTGATTCGCGGGGTGGCTTCTGGTATAATGCGCGCCATGAAAATCAAGCGAGATTTCTACCTCAACAGGCTTATCGAGGCAAAGGGCGACGGTTTCGTCAAGATCGTGACGGGCATCCGCCGCTGCGGGAAGAGCTATTTGCTCTTCAACCTCTTCAAAACGTATCTGCTGAAAGAAGGCGTGCACCGCGAGAACATCGTCGAGATCGCCCTTGACAGGAAGAAAGACGCGAAGCTCCGCGATCCGGACGCCCTGTACGATTTTCTCATACACCGCACGTCCGGAAAACGTGGGACGGTCTACGTGTTCATCGACGAGATACAGGAATGTCGGCGGCCCAAGGGGATTCGTCGCGAGACACCCGAGGAGAAGGCCGAACGCGAACAGCAGTTCTACGACATCCTGAACGAATTCCGTCAGCGCAAAAATGTCGACCTCTACGTGACAGGTTCGAATTCGCGGCTTCTCGTGACCGACGTCGCGACGCAGTTTCGAGGCAGGGGTGAGACGATACAGGTCAACCCGCTCACCTTCTCGGAATACTATGCAGCCGTCGGCGGAGACAAGGTCGACGCCTGGTCGCACTACCTCCTCTACGGCGGGATGCCCGAACTTTTCTCCATGCGGACGGACGCGGCCAAGAGGGCGTACCTCGAAGGACTGTTCAAGACCATCTACTTCAGGGACATTGTCGATCGCTACGAACTGCATGACGATTATTTCCTCGCCAACGTGAACGACGTGCTGATGAGCGCATCCGGCAGTCTCACGAATCCGACGAAGCTCGCGAACCATCTAGGGACAGTCCTTGGGAAAAAGCCGGATCCGCGCACGGTTGGCCGTTACATCGGCATGTTGACGGACGCCTATCTCTTCAGGAAGGCGGAACGTTTCGACATCAAGGGAAGAACCTATCTTGACTTCCCGTCCAAGTATTATCCCGCTGATGTCGGTCTGCGCAATGCCCGGCTCAATTTCCGGCAGGTGGAGCCCGACCATCTCATGGAGTGCGCCCTATACAACGAACTGGTCGCAAGGGGTGCGAACGTAGACGTTGGCGTGCTTGAAGTGGAGTCCCGCAAAGGCGGCAAACGAGAATCAAAGCAACTGGAAATTGATTTTATCGTAAACCTTGGACGCGAGAAGGTTTACATCCAGTCCGCCTATCGGCTTGCAGGAACAGACAAAATTGAACAGGAAACGAGAGGGCTTCGCAAGATTGGCGATTCGTTCAGGAAGCTCGTGGTTGTGGACGGCGTTCAGCCGTTCTACACGGATGAATCCGGCGTTTCCTTCGTCGGTCTCATGGATTTTATGCTCAACCGAGAGGTCCTGGCATAGCCATCGATTGCCATAAATGACTTCCGCGTCGTGGACATCGAGATGTGGATGGCGAGCGGAAGGCGGTCGAAGGGGCGACGGCGGCGGAGAAGGCGGAGATGCGGTTCTTCAAGGTGGTGGTGGAGGTGCAGTAGCGGTCGCGACGGAGCGCGACCCTCCCGGCGGCTCGCCGAGGACGGCTCGCCCCACCGGGTGAAGCGGCGAGAGCGCCGCTTCACCGAATTGTCGCAGCCAAGATGGCGGCTCTCCATACGGTCGCAACAAGTTGCGACCCTCCCGTTGCCGGCGTAACGCGCGTCCATGTGCGCGGCGGAATTGGCAAGCGCGAGAGAATCGTGTATAATTTCATCCGCCGGACGCAGTGTCGCCCGGCAGGAAAGGAACCTTATGAGAACCACGACTCTGCTCACATGCGCCGCCCTCTGCGCGGCCGCCTGCGGCGTCCGCGCCGACGTCGAGGCGAAGCTCACGCGTGACGGACACGTCACCTTCGGCGACACGGGACTCGCCCTCTCGCCGACCGTCTACGCGGAGGGGTGGCACGGCGCCGCCTTTTCGCGCGCGGAACGGTTCAGCAAATTTCCCGACGCGAAGACCGGCACCGCCGCCTGGCTCCTGAAGGGCTCCCGCGACGCGCAGCTGGGGCATGGCACCACGCGCCTCGTCGCCGCGCCGGACGGACGTGCGGCCTTCCGCGCGGAGTTCATTTCGGACGCCGACCAGAAGCCCGAGGGCGTCCTCCTCAGTATGAATCTCCCCGCCTCCCGCTTCGGCGGACTCGGCTGGGCGGCCGATGCGAAGAAGGGCGTGTTCCCGCCGGCCTTCACCCCCGGCAAGACCAGCCTGTTCTCCGGAAAGGTGCGCCGCGTGTCGCTCGCGCTGCCCGGCGGCGGCTCGCTCGACTTCGCGTTCGACGAGCCCACGGCCGTGCTCCTGCAGGACAGCCGCCGCTGGGGCGACAACTTCACACTCCGCATCGGCTGCGGGCGCGTGCCGTTCGGGAAGGGCGCCACGCGCGTCCTTGCCGGAACCGTTGGCGCGTCCGAGCCTCTGCGCGTCGCCTATGCGGCGCCCACGCGCATCCTCCCCGGCGACGACTGGGTACCGCTTGACTACAAGAAGGACATCCTCGCCGGCTCCGCGCTCGACTTCTCCGCGATGGGCCTCCAGGACGCCCCCGCCGGCAAGCACGGCTGGCTGAAGAACGTGGGCGGGCACTTCGAGTTCGAGAAGCTGCCCGGCGTGCCCCAGCGCTTCTACGGCGTCAACTTCTGCTTCACCGGCAACTACCCCACGCACGAGCAGGCCGACCAGGTGGTCACGCGCCTCGTGCGCCTCGGCTACAACACGATCCGCGTGCACCACTACGAACGCGACCTGGTTGGCTGGAAGGGCGGGGTCGAATTCAATCCGGAGATGATCGACCGCCTCGACTACTTCCTCGCCGCCGCGATCCGCCAGGGACTCTACGTGACGACGGACCTCTTCGTATCGCGTCCTGTCGCATGGAAGGACATCGGCCTCGCCGACCGCGGCCCCGGTCTCATCCCCGAGAAGGGCTTCTACAAGTGCCTCGTGGCGCTGTGGGACCCCGCGTTCGAGGACTGGAAGAAGTTCTCCGAGAAGTTCCTCCTGCACGTCAACCCCTACACCGGCCGCCGCTACGTCGACGAACCCGCGATGCCGCTCATCTCCCTCATCAACGAGGGACAGCTCACGATGGGCTGGACGCGCAAGAACTACGCCGCGCGCGAGGACCCGATCATCCGCGACGCTTGGACGAAGTGGCTCGCCGAACGCCGCGCCGCAGACCCCGCGTTTTGCCCCGACGCGCCCGTCGCCGCGCAGGACGTCTCGTCCTACGGGACCAACAACGCCGCCTTCGCGCACTTCATGGCGGACGTCGAGCGCCGCAGCGCCTCGCGCATGACCGCCTTCCTCCGCAAGCTCGGCTCGCGCGCGCTCTTCACGAACGCGAACTGCGGTCCGCACTACACCCCCATGCAGTTTACGCGCGAGGACTGCTACGACTACGTGGACGACCACTTCTACGTGGACCATCCCCGTTTCCTCGAGAAGAGTTGGTCGCTCCCGGCGAAGGTCGGAAACACGAACCCCGTGCTCTCGCTCCAACTGCCCCCCACGCGCGTCGCGTTCACGCGCCTCGCGGACAAGCCGTTCACGATTACGGAGTGGAATTTCGCTGGTCCCTGCATGTTCCGCGGCGTGGGCGGCATCATGACCGGCGCGTTCTCCGCGCTGCAGGACTGGGACGGTCTCTGGCGCTTCGCCTACACGCATTCACGCGATGACATGGCGGACGGCAAGGGCACGCCCGGCTACTTCAACACGTCCACCGATCCCCTCGGACAGGCCTCCGACCGCGCGAGCGTGTGCCTCTTCCTGCGCCGCGACCTCGCGCCGCTGACCGCCGCCGAGACGTACCTCGTGACGGACGCCGCCCTGCGCAAGACGGGCGGCCGCGCGCTCACCGACGCGCCCAGCTGGAGCGACGCCGCCTGGGACCGCCAGGTCTCCACCAGCGCCGATGCCACGAAGGTGCGTCCCGGCACGGTGGTGCGTCCACTCGCCGAGACGCACGCCGCCTCCAACGCCCCGTTCGCGCGTGCGCCGAACGCCGCCTTCGCGCTCGACCGCGAGCGCAGCACGTTCATAATCAATACGCCGCGCACCTCGGGCGGCTTCGCGCCGGAGGGCGCGCTCGCGTGCGGCGCGGTGTCCTTCACCGTGCACGACGCGTCCGCTACCGTGTGGGCGAGCTCCGTGGACGTCGAGCCCACGCCCATCCGCCGCGCGCGTCGCATACTCGTCTCGCACCTCACGGACGTCCAGGCGAGCGGTAACGTCTACGATGATGCGTCCCGCCAGGTGCTGCTGAAGTGGGGCACCACCCCGCCGATCGTGCGCGTGGGGTCCGCGGACATCTCGATTGTCCTCGACGAGCCGGCGCGCAACGCCGTGTACGCGCTCGACACGACGGGCGCGCGGATCGCGCCGGTGCCGTGTCGTTCGGAGGGTGGAAAGCTCTCGTTCACCGCGTCCGTGCGCGGCCCCGAAGGCGCGCGGATGCTCTACGAAGTCGTGCGCTCGGACGCGAAGTGAGCGCCGCATCCCCCACCTCTCTCCTCTCCCTCTTCCTGAGCTTCGCGAAGATCGGCGCGGTGCTCATCGGCGGCGGCTACGCGATGCTTCCGCTCCTCGAGGACGAGATCGTGCGACGGAAGAAGTGGGCGACGTCGGAGGAGATCGCCGATTTCTTCGCCCTCGCCCAGCTGTTGCCGGGCGTGATTGCGATCAACACGGCCATGCTCGTCGGGAACCGTCTGCGCGGCCTCGCGGGGAACTTCGTGGCGTCGGTGGGCGTGGTGAGCGTGCCGTTCGCGCTGATCGGCGCCTACGCCGTGACTTATTCGCAGATGCAGGACTTTCCGGTCGTGATGCGGGTGCTGGAGGGAGTGCGCCCCGCCGTGGCGGGCATGATGCTCGCGATGGGCTGGAACATGTCGCGGAAGGGTGCGAAGGGTTTCTGGGGGATGGCGTTCGCGCTTGCCGTGGCGGCGGTCGTCGTGGTCTGGAACCCGCCGCTCGTGCTCTTCATCCTCGCGGCCATCGCGGCCGGCATCGCGTGGAACGCGGTCGCCGTGCGGAGGAAGGGGGCGGCCGCATGATCCGCCTCGTGGGCACCATCTTCTGCTCGTTCTTCAAGATCGGGCTCTTCACGCTCGGCGGGGGGCTCGCCATCGTCTCGCTCGTGCAGCAGGAGATGCTCGCGCGCGGCTGGCTCACGAACGCGGAGTTCCTCGACATCCTCGGCATCGCGCAGATGACGCCCGGCCCGATCGGCGTGAACACCGCCACGTTCGTGGGCTACCGCGTGGCCGCGCAACACGGCGCAGGCGTGTGGACCGCGCTCGCGGTGTCGCTCGTCGCGACCCTTTCCGTTACGCTGCCGAGCGTGCTGGGGGTGCATTTCGGCGGCGGCTGGTTCAACCGCAACCGCGAACGGCCCGTGGTACGCCGCGTGTTCGTCATCCTTCGTCCGCTCGTCGCGGGGTTCGTGACGGCGGCGGGCGTGGCGCTCACGCTGGACGTCTTCCCGCGCTTCGGCTTCACCGTGCACGAGTTCGTGGACGCGGGCGTGTTCGCCGTCACGGCGGCGCTTGTCCTGACGAAGCGTTTCTCGCCGCTCTGGGGCCTGCTCCTCGGCGCCCTCGCGGGCATCGCGTCGCCACTTTTCCCATTGTCGGCGAATGGGATATGATGGTATAATATCAGCCTATGGAAAAAACAGCAGTCTGGATTCTGTGGGCCGTCGGGGCGTATCTCGTCGGATCGATCCCGTTCGGGTTCCTCGTCGGCAAGATGCGCGGCAAGGACATCCGCACGCTCGGGTCGAAGAACATCGGCGCGACGAACGTCTACCGCACGGTGGGGAAGCCCTGGGGCATCCTTGCTTTCGCGTGCGACTTCCTGAAGGGATTCCTGCCGACACTGGCGGCGCAGAAGTTTGGCGATGCCGAGTGGCTGCCCCTCGTGGTGGGCATCCTCACGGTGGCGGGCCACATGTGGACGTGCTTCATGAAGTTCAAGGGCGGCAAGGGGATCGCCACGGGATTCGGGATGCTCGTGGCGCTCACGCCCGTGCTGGTGCTCGCGGCGTTCGCCCTGTGGGTGGTCGTGATGCTCGTGTCGCACTACGTGTCGCTCGGGTCGATCGTGGCGGCGGCCTTCCTGATGGTGGTCGTGTGGCTTCCATGGCACGACTGGTTCCCCTGCAAGATCCTCCGCAGCTGCACGGGCTACCATGACCTGCCGCTCTGCATTCTCGTGACCGTGCTCTGCGCGTTCGCGATCTGGAAGCACCGCGCGAACATCATCCGCCTGCGCGCGCACGCCGAGAGCAAGATTTATTAGTGGTTCGTGGTTCGTGGTTCGTGGTTCGTGATTTGTGGCTCGTGGTTCGAGAGTGAATAGCCTTGAGGTGTTAAAGAAGGAAAGTTGAAATGTCCGAATACAACTATACGGAAATCGAGAAGAAGTGGCAGAAGTACTGGCTGGAGCACAAGACGTTCAAGACGGAGAACGGCGGCGGCAAGCCGAAGTTCTACTGCCTTGACATGTTCCCTTACCCGTCTGGCGCGGGCCTGCACGTGGGCCATCCGGAGGGCTACACGGCGACCGACATCCTCTGCCGCTACAAGCGGATGAAGGGCTTCAACGTGCTGCATCCGATGGGCTGGGACGCCTTCGGCCTCCCCGCCGAGCAGTACGCCGTGGAGACGGGCACGCACCCCGCCGTCACCACCAAGAAGAACGTGGACCGCTTCCGCGAGCAGATCCGCGCCCTCGGCTTCTCGTACGACTGGGACCGCGAGGTGAACACCACCGACCCGAAGTACTACAAGTGGACGCAGTGGATCTTCGAGCAGCTCTACAAGAAGGGCCTCGCCTACGTCGCGGAGGTGCCGGTGAACTGGTGCCCCGCGCTCGGTACGGTGCTCGCGAACGAGGAGGTGATCGACGGTCGCTCGGAGCGCGGCAACCACCCCGTGATCCGCCGTCCGATGCGCCAGTGGATGCTGAAGATCACCGCCTACGCGGAGCGCCTGCTCGCGGGGCTCGACACGCTTGACTGGCCCGAGGGCATCAAGGAGATGCAGCGCAACTGGATCGGGAAGTCTACTGGAGCCATGGTGGACTTCGGGGTGACGTTCGAAGGACACGAGTCACGAACCACGAATCACGAACCACGAACCACGAACCACGATCACAGTTTACACCACCCGCTGCGACACGCTCTTCGGCGCCACGTACATGGTGCTCTCGCCCGAGCACGGGCTCGTGGCGAAGTGGCTCGCGGAGGGGAAGATCGCGAACGCCGACGCCGTGAAGGCCTACCAGGCGAAGGCCGCCGCGAAGAGCGACCTCGAGCGCACAGAGCTCAACAAGGAGAAGACCGGCGTAAAGCTCGAGGGCGTGCGCGGCGTCAATCCCGTGAACGGCGGGCAGATCCCGATCTTCATCTCCGACTACGTGCTCGCCACCTACGGCACGGGCGCGATCATGGCCGTGCCCGCGCACGACGAGCGCGACTTCGACTTCGCGAAGGTGTTCGACCTCCCGATCGTGCAGGTCGTGGCGCCGGCCGACTCCGAGGCGGCGAAGACGGCCTCGCCGGATCCCGTGCCCTACACGGGCGACGCCGCGTTCACGGACATCGCGACGGGCGTAATGGTGTCGTCGGGCTTCATTACGGGCCTTACCGTGGACGAGGCGCGCGTGAAGATGATCGACTGGCTCGTCGAGAAGGGGCTCGGCAAGGCCCAGACGCAGTACAAGTTGCGCGACTGGCTCTTCAGCCGCCAGCGCTACTGGGGCGAGCCGTTCCCCGTGATCCATTGGGAGGACGGCACGCAGAGTCTCGTGGATGAAAACGACCTGCCGCTCACGCTTCCGGAACTCGCGGACTACAAGCCCACCGGCACGGGCGAGCCGCCGCTCGCGAAGGCGGCGGAATGGGTGAACGTGGTCGATCCGGCAACGGGCAAGAAGGGCACGCGCGAGACGAACACGATGCCGCAGTGGGCCGGCTCCTGCTGGTACTACCTCCGCTACATCGACCCGCACAACGAGAAGGCCTTCGCCGACCCCGCCCTCCTGAAGGAGTGGCTGCCCGTCGATCTCTACGTGGGCGGCGCGGAGCACGCGGTGCTGCACCTCCTCTACGCGCGATTCTGGCACATGGTGCTCTTCGACCTCGGCCTCGTACCCACGCCCGAGCCGTTCCAGCGGCTCGTCAACCAGGGGATGATCCTCGGCCTCGCCTACAAGACCTCGCGCGGCGTGCTGATCCCGATGGACCAGATCACCTGGCGCGACGGCAAGCCGTACGGCGCGGAGGAGGGCGGCGAGGAGGAGCTGCTCACCGAGTTCCCGGCGAAGATGTCCAAGTCGCTCAAGAACGTGGTCAACCCCGACGACGTGGTGCGCGACTACGGCGCGGACTCCCTGCGCCTCTACGAGATGTTCATGGGGCCGCTGCAGGCCGTGAAGCCGTGGTCCACGAAGGGCGTGGAGGGCGTGTTCCGCTTCCTCAAGCGCGTGAACAAGATGGTCACGGAGCAGCCGATCGCCGACCGCGCGCTCACGAAGGACGAGGCGAAGACGCTCAACGCCACGATCAAGAAGGTGGACGAGGACCTCGCCTCGATGAACTTCAACACGGCGATCTCCGCGATGATGGTGTTCGTGAACGCCTTCGCGGGCGACGGACGCGACCTGCCGCGCGAGGCGGCGGAGAAGTTCGTCCTCTGCCTCGCGCCGTTCGCGCCGCACCTCGGCGAGGAGCTGTGGCAGTTCCTCGGCCACACCGACACGCTCGCCTACGAGCCGTTCCCGGCGTTCGACCCGGCCGCGCTCGTGGAGAACGAGATCGAGGTGCCCGTGCAGGTGCTCGGCAAGCTCCGCGGACGCGTGACGGTGCCCGTGGACGCGAAGCCGCCCGAGATGGAAGCCGCCGCGCGGGCGAATCCCGACGTGGCGAAGTTCCTCGAGGGCAAGCAGGTCGTGAAGGTGATCTGCGTGCCGAAGAAGATGATCAACTTCGTCGTGCGGTGAGGCGGAGATGAAGCGGATCCTCGCCCTCGCCGGAAGAAGCGCGCTCGCGGGCGTCATTTTCGCGGTGACGTTCTGCGCCGGCGTGGCTCTCCTGCTTGGCGGCGCGGCTTGGTGGATCCAGCGATTGGATGCGGGGGGCGACAGCGGCGGCTTTGTGGAGACGTTCGTGGCCGGCGTTGACGACACGAACGCCGTGAAGGTCGTGCGCGTGGAGCTCTCCGGCGAGATCGGACCGCCCGCGCCGTCACCCGTGGGCGACTTGATCGGCGGCGCCCTCGGCGCGGGCGACGCGGGGGGCGTGAACGCCTTCAACGCCGCGCGCGACCGCATCCACCTCGCGACGGACGAACAGGACGTGAAGGGCCTCTTCCTCGTCATCGACTCACCGGGCGGTGACCTGACCGACAGCGACCTCCTCTGGCACGACGTACAGCTCTTCCGCGCGGCGCAGCCCGGACGGTTCGTGTTCGTGCACGCCCTCGCGCAGTGCTGCAGCGGCGGCTACTACGTGGCGGCGGCGGCGGATTTCATCATGGTGGTGCCCACGGGCGAAGTGGGTTCGATCGGCGTGATTTCCGACTACGGCTACAACGTGTCCGACCTCGCCCGCCGCTTCGGCGTGTCGAACATGGTGGTGTCCACGGGCGTCAACAAGGATACGCTCAACCCGCTCAAGCCCGTCGACCCACGCCAGCTCGCGATCGAGCAGGGGCTCATCGACAGCCAGTTCGCGCGCTTCGTGGAGATCGTCGCGGAAGGGCGGAAGATGGACGTGGAGAAGGTGCGCGCCCTCGCGGACGGACGCGTCTACGCTGCGCCGGACGCCAAGGAGAAAGGGCTCGTCGACGCCATCGGCTACGCCGAAGACGCGATGGCAAAGCTCGAAGAGATGGCGGGCGGCGAGGTATGCATGGTGGCGTACGAGGCGCCGGTGCACGAGACAGGGTTTCTGAAAAAACTGTTCGGAGGGAAGCCACATGTCCAACGTACGTCTCTGTACCGCCGCCGCGGTCTGCCTGTTCCTCGCCTGCGCCTCGTCCGCTGAACCCACCGGCGCGGGCGACTTCACCATCGACGTGCCGCGCGCAACGGGCGGTCCCGTGGTGCGTGCGGTCGATTTCGGATTCTCGCCCGCCAGCGACAAGAACGCCGCCGCGATCGCTCGCGCGCTCGACGAATGCCGCCGCGTGAAGGCGAGCCGCCTTGAGCTCGCGCCCGGCACGTACCGCTGCTTCGACGAATCCGGCGTGGTGGTGCGCGAGTTCACGGACTTTACGTTCGACGGCAAGGGCGCGGTGCTCGTGTTCCGCCGCCCGCCCGAGTATCGCTGCCAACCGCAGAGCGAGCTCATCCTCGACAAGGGCAACCTGCTCGTCCAGCGCTGCCTCCGCACCGAGGTGCGCGACCTCGTGATGGACTGGGACTGGGAGGGCGACCCGCTCGCCTCCTTCGTGCGCGTGACGCGGCGCAACCTCGACGCGGCGCATCCCGAGAACGCCTGGATGGAGCTCACGTTCGTCGACTACGAGCGCCACCCGAAGTACCCAGAGCCCGTGCCGGTGCAGAAGATGATGGCAATGGACGAGTGCCGCACGCGTTTCTGCGCGGGGCCGGGTCTCTCCTGCGGCCAGACCGAGGGCCACTTCGGGGCGAAGAACGAATGGACCGCGCCGAACGTGCTGCGCGTGTGGCCGGGCATCGCCATGCCGGGACGCAACCAGAACCCTGCGACACGCTTCCTGACCAACCCCGACGCCAACCTGCGGACCGTGCGCCGGTTCGAGGAGGGCGGGCTCTACCGTCTCCAGCACTGCTACTACGGCAAGAACGGCATCAACCTCGACTCAAACCGCCACCTCACCGTCCGCGACGTGCGCGTGTGGGCGTGCTTCGGCATGGCGATGGTGACGGACGGCGCGCAGGAGTACTGGCAGGTGGAGCGCCTGCGCGTGGCGCCGCCCACGGCGAGCGAGTTCGCCGCCGCCTATCCCGGGAAGCGCTTCTTCGAGCGGCCCGTCTCCTCCACCTCCGACGGCCACCACGTGGCGCGTTCGAAGGGGCACTGCAAGTACATCGATTGCTACTGGACGCGCAACAACGACGACTCCTCCAACTTCCACGACAGATTCACGATTGCGGTGAAGGTGGCGCCGCGCAAGCTGTACGTGATCAACCGGCGCGGGACCGCCTACTTCCGCGCCGAACCGGGCGCGCCGCTCGAGCTGCGCAACCCCGACTTCTCGCCGGCGGGCTGCACGGCGAAGCTCGTGCGGGTGAAGAAGGAGCTGCTGGAGCTCGACCGCGACATCTCCGACCAGAAGGGACCGTGCTTCCTCGTGTGGGACCGCACGTACGGAACCGACTGGGTGCTGTTCAAGGGCTGCACGTGCGAGGACAGCGGCTGGCGCAATCTCTTCTCGCCGTCCAACCTCACGGTCGAGGACTGCACGTTCCGCCGCACGCCTGGCGTGCCGCTCCGACTCATCGCCGACTGGCGGGCGGATCTCTGGTGCGAGGGCATGGGCACGACGAACGTGGTGATCCGCAACTGCACGTTCGAGGACGCCGGCCTGCTCACTCCCAAGGAAGGGCAGATTTCCACGCGCTGCGTGGTGCCGGAGGGCTGGGACATCCCGCCGCCCGACAAGGGCTTCGTGGGCGGCGACGTGCTGATCGAGAAGTGTAAGTTCGTGCGTCCGACGGGACCGGTGCTCGACTTCCCCACGGGACGCAACGTCACGATGCGCGACTGCACCGTGGACCTGCGCGGCATCAAGAACGCCACGCCCTCGGCCGGCGCGTTCGACACGGCCGGTGCCGAGAACGTGCGCATCGAGCGCATCACGACACTGCGATAGGGGCTCGTCCGAATATCTGGATTTTTTCAAAACCCCCTTGCATGCCCTAAGGGGGTGTGGTATACTATCCGTCGTTTTCCGTTACGGGGAAGTAGCTCAGTTGGTAGAGCATCACGTTCGCAACGTGAGGGTCGGCGGTTCGAATCCGCTCTTCTCCACCATCTTCAGAAATGCGTTTCGCCCGATCATATCCAGATCAATTCATGGGCGGGACGCATTTTGCGTTTCTGCCAATTGCGAACAGCTGAGGAGACAGCCATGCGATACGCTCTCGCCTTGATGACCTTGGCCGCCGGTATGGCGTTCACGACGTCCTTTGCCGCCCCCGACGCGCGCCTTCTCGGACGGTCGGCGGCGGAGTGGAAGATGCTCGTGGAGGCGAACGGCGCGACGAACGTCGTGACCGCCGCCGACGGGCGGAAGTACGCGATCGACGTGTCGGTCGAGGAGCGGGACGGCGCGTGGCGCGGCAAGATCGTCAACCGCGAGAAGGGCGCGGTCGTGCTGGGCTTCGAGCTGACGTCCGGACCGCTTGCGGTGACGCCGGGCAAGTCCGCGCTCTACGTGCCGCACGTTTACGGTCGTCGCATCCGCAACTGGCCAGAGCATGGCGTCCGGCAGAAGGGCTCGACGATGTGGACGGAAACGGCGAACGGCGTGTTCGTGCCGTTCATGAGCAAGTATGACGCCACGACCGGAAGCCGCGCCGCGCCATTGCCGTTCCCGTCCAAGCTCGCCACGATGCAGTGGGCGACGCTCAATGACGGGGAAGAGGGTTTCTATCTCGCTTCGGAGGATCCGCTCGCCGGCGCGAAGGACATCCAGATCGAATACGATTCGAACGCGAAGCGGCTCAAGATGGGGTTCCACTTCCCGATGTTCATCCCGGAGGGGCTTTCGTACGACGTGCCGAAGGTGGTGATGAGGAAGTACGCCGGCACGTGGCGCACGGCGGCGAAGACGTACCGCGCGTGGTGGGACACCTGCCGCAGGGTGGTGCACGTCCCCGATGCGGTGCGGAAGGATTTCACGGGCTTCATGATGGTGATCCTCAAGCAGCAGAACGACCAGGTCGTCTGGCCGTACACCGATTTCAAATCGCTCGGCGACGCCGCGCTGGCGCACGGTTTCCGGCATGTGGAGTTCCACGGCTGGGGCGTGGGCGGACACGACAAGCTCTATCCCGAATACGATCCGGATCCGGCGATGGGCGGACGCGACGCGCTGGTGAAGGGCGTCAAGGCGCTTCAGGGGAGGGGACTGCACGTGTCGGTGTATTCCAACGGACAGCTCCAGCAACAGGGCGGCACGAAGTGGTACGAGGAGAAGGGGCATAGCTGCCCGATCATGAGGCGCGACGGCACGACGATGAGCGAATACTGGGTGAAGTTCAGGGACCATCCCGGCACGACGTTCGACGTGGCCTGTCCAGCGTCGCCCGCCTGGCGCGGCCAGATGCTCAAGATCTGCCGCGACGCGCAGGCGCTCGGGTTCCAGGGGTTCCTCTACGACCAGATCGGCAAGCAGTGGCCGAGCCTCTGCTTCGATGCGCGCCACGGCCACCGGCCGGGTGCGTTTGTCTTTGCACACGACCGCGAGACGATGCTCCTCGACGTGATCGACGCGATGCACAAGGTCGATCCCGACTTCGTCCTCTGGAGCGAGGCGTTCAACGACACGATCCTCGATTCCGTCGCGCTCTACCAGGGACTGTTCTACGGGACCGACGACGGCTACAACGTGGCGAACCGCTTCGTGGAGGGGAATGCGTGCGACATGTTCCCGGAGATGACGTTCTACGTGTTCCCGGAACTGATCTTGACCGACCGCAACTCCACGCCGCTCTGCACGCGCAAACGCGCCAACGGGACCGCAGTCACGAACCTGCGCGTCGATTTCGAAGTGCGTTACCCCGTTGACCGGGATTACGTGGAGCGCGGCGCGGAGCCGCCCGAAGGCTACTATGGAAAGATCGTCAGCAAGCCGGGAGAGCCGAAGCTGATGACGAAGGAGAACTGGCGCACGAACCGCGACTACCTCAAATGCGTGAGCGACTTCAGGCGCGCGAACGGCGATTTGCTTCTCTGCGGCACGTTCAAGGCCGACGAGGGTTTCAGCGTGGCGGGCGGCGAGAAGGTCATCGCGAACCGCTGGGACGGCAGGAACGGCGAGGCTGGGATTCTCGTCTGGAACGCGGACGACAAGCCCGCCGCCGTGAAAGTCGCGTTTGGCGGGAACCTCCTTTCCGTGCGCGAGCCCGAGCGCGGCGAGGTGGATGCCGCCGCGCCGATTCCGCCTAATACGCTGCGCCTCTACCGCTATCGGCAGGTGGCGGCGGCGCCGTCGATCACCGCACGCACGGGTTTTGCCGCGCATTCGATGCTCACGCGCGACGGGCGGCGGATGGTGTCGTATCTGGACGGCACGAACACCGTCTACGAACTCGTGCCCGCCAACCGGCTGCCGGCCGACTTGCCGTCCGTGCGGGAGTGGAGGCTCTACGGTCTCAAGGCGACCCACACCGACATCGGCCTCCACAACCCGCAGTACATCCAGCGGCACGGCACCGTGCGGCGCATCGACGAGGCCGCGCGGCTCATCGACGCCGACACCCGCCCCGACGACGATCCCGCCGCCTACCGCTATGTGATGGAAGGGTTCTGGTTCTGGGACAACTACCACATGGACAAAGGGATGGACGCCGCCTGGCGCGTCGTCACGAACTACATCGCGCGCGGGCGCATGGACGTGGGCGTGACCTGCGCCGGGAACCACACGCACCTCTTTTCCAAAACCGAGATCGACCGCTCGACGCTCACCAGGAAACTGCTGGCCGACAAATGGGGCATCTCCACGCGCACGTTCCTCATGGCCGACAATCCCGGCATGAGCTGCTCGCTCATCACGCCCTATCTGCGCGCGGGCATCCGCTACGGCGTCTTCATGCCGAACCACTGGAATCCGCACCCGTCGACGATCTGGAGGAAAAACACGGCGATTCCCGCCGCGACCTGGAATCCCGATGCGATGGGCGGCGGCGCGCGCGTGGAGGTGTCGTACGACTCGCCCCTGCCGATGGTCTTCCGCTGGAAGGCGCCGGGGAGCGACGATTCGCTGCTGATATGGTGCTCGACCCAGTACGACCATGGCTATGAGCGCCTCGGCGTCAAAAGATCCCGTACTCCGGTCGGCGAAGTGGAAAAGCGCATGCCGTCGTTCCTTTCGATCCTGGAGCGGAAATACCCGTACGACATCTGGCTCGCCGGGCTGTACGGCGACGACGAATGGCCCACCACCGGCTTCGCCGACTTCGCGACTGAATGGAACAAGAAGTGGGCGTGGCCGCAGTTTCACACCGTCGGGCGGCTCGACGAGCCGTTCGAGCATCTGGAAAAGAAGTTCGGCGACAAGATCCCCACGCTGACGGGCGAGATGACGAGCGGCTGGCTGCAGCATGCGGCATCGGCTCCCGAACTGCTCGCCGACAAGCTGAACGCCGACCGCATGCTGGAGACCGCCGAACGCCTCGGCACGTTCGCCGGCACGATCGACAGGGGGGCTGTGGACCGCGCGTGGTGGTATCTCATCCTGAACGACGAACATTCCTACGGCACGAGCGGCTACCAGGGACGGCGCGTGTTCGAGACGTGGATGCAGCACCGCGACTGGATCGAGCGCGCCACCGCCATCGCCTCGAACGAACTCAACAAGGCCGTCGCTAAATTGGAATTGTTCACAAATGAAAATTGTCATAACTGTTCACAAATCACAAATACAAATGTTGCTGTCGCTACTGGGAGGCTCGGAGTTTTGGAGAATGCAGCATCAACTCAAAATCTCCAAGACTCCAAAACTCCAAGCAGCGAAAGCAATGACAATCATGTAAATCCTGTTAATCCTGTCACAGACGGCGTCACCGAAAATCGCTGGTACCGCGTGGCGGTCACGAACGGCGTGATCTACTCCATCTACGACAAGGACCTCAAGCGCGACCTGATCGACGCCCCCGCCAACCGCTTCCTCTACACGCGCGACAACCACAAGACGTGGGAGACGGACCCGGTGGCGGCGCTCGGCGCGGAAGTGGCGCAGCGCGTGTATCTGCCGGGCGACGTCAAGCGCATCGACATCGTCAACACGTTCAAGCATGCGCGCGACCTGTTCAACACGAAGCGATATTACCGGTTCGGCTACATGGCGTTTCCGTTCGCCGTGCCGGGCGGCCGGTTCGCCGCCCATCTCAACGGCATGACGATCCGTCCGTACGAGGACTGCCATCCCATGACGACGGACGCGTATTTTGCCGTCCGCGACTGGTGCGCCGTGGAGAACGGCGACTTCGGCGTGGCGCTCATGATGCGCGATTCGACGCTCACCGAGTTCGGCGAGATTCACCCCGACAAGACCTGCTACACCGGCAAGCCGCCGGTCGGCAAGGCCGCCATCTATCCGTATCTCTTCACCGATTGGCTGCAGATGCACCAGCCGGACGGCGATTCGATGAACTTCACGTTCCGCTTCGCAATCACGTCGTATGCGACCGCCCTACCGGTAGGGCGCGCTCGCCGAGCGCGCCGCGACGGACAATGGTCTGAAATTGCACTGCTCTGCGAAGACTGGCTCGATCCCTACGCCAAGTGGATGCGCGCGCACAACGTGCCGCGCGTGACGCGGGAGGCCGTCGCGGAGCCGCCGCCGGACTGGACGGGCCTCATCGAGAAACCCCGCGCGGGACACGGCGAGAAGGACGGGCAGATGTACCTCCTCTGGGGCGCGGAGATGTCGCCCGACTTTGACCACTATGAACTCTACCGCGACGGGAAGTTTCTCGCCAACGTCACGAACGAGGTGCCGGACGGCATCCCCTACCGCGTGGCGCGTTACGAGGATCTGGGGCTGCTCACGCATTCCCGCCACGAATACCGTCTGCGCAAGGTGTGGAAGGGCGGGCGGAAGGATGAACTGGGCGAACCGTTCCACGGGCTGACGCGGTACGTCAGCGAAGAGGAGCGGGGTCGGCAAAGGAGGAAAAGGAAATGAAACTAGGCATTGCACTGCATCCCGAGAAGTGGTGCGACCGGCATCTCGCGATGGCGCGGCAGCTCGGATGCGAGACGGTCGTCGCGTGGGTGCCGTTCGGCGCAGGCGACGGCGTGTGGCACGCGGAGGACTTCGCGCGCATCGCCGCGCAGGCGCAGAAGCACGGGCTCGTGCTGGAGGGCATTGAGAACTTTCACCCGCAGCACATCGACCACGTCGTGCTGGACGAGCCCGGCAAGGACGAGCAGATGGAGAACCTCGTGAAGACCGTGACGAACGCGGGCGAGGTCGGCATCAAATGCTTCGGCTACAACTTCAGCTGCTGCGGCGTGCAGGGGTACTACTCCGAGGTGAACAACGGCGACGGACGCGGCGCGGCGGCCATCAAGAAGTTCGACGAGGACAAGGTGGACCATTCGCCGTTGCCGTCCCGGCGGTTCTGGTTCAACACCGAGATCGAGCGCCGGAGCGCGGTGGACGTCCTGCCGCCCACGACGCCCGAGCAGCATTGGGACCGACTCAGGTATTTCCTTGAGAACCTCTGTCCCGTGGCAGAGAAGTACGGGATGAAGCTCTGCGCGCATCCCGACGACCCGCCGATCGAGTATCTGAAGGGGACGTTCCGCCCGCTCACGTCGGTGGAGGGCCTGCGGAAGCTCCTCAAGCTCGTCGATTCGCCGGCGAACTGCCTGGAGTTCTGCCAGGGGACGATCTCGACGATGCGCGGCGTGGACATCTACGCCGCGATCGAGGAGTTCGCCTCGTCGGGGCGGATCGGCTACGTCCATTTCCGCAACACGTCGGGAACCCTGCCGCGCTACAGCGAGGTGTTCATCGACGACGGCTACGTCGACATGAAGCGGGCGATGGCGATCTACGCGAAATGCGGCTTCGACGGCACCGTCATCCCCGACCACACGCCGCGGCTCGACGCCGCGGACTGGTGGGAGACGGGGATGGCGTTCGCGCTCGGCTACATGCGCGGCATCATGCCGTCCGCCTGACGCGCGTCAGAGGCGCACGGGCAGGCCGCGGTCGGCGAGGAACTTCTTCAGCTCCGGGATGCCGATGATGTGGAAGTGGAAGACCGACGCGGCGAGCAGCACGTCGGCGCCCGCCTCGGCGGCCTCCGCGAAGTGCTCCATCGTGCCCGCGCCGCCCGAGGCGACGACGGACGCGTCCGTGATCTCGCGGATCTTGCGGATGAGCGGGAGGTCGTAGCCAGTGCGGACGCCGTCCGTCGACTTGGATGTCGGCAGGATGCAGGCGACGCCGAAGTCGTTGACCTGCTTCGTCCACTCGATCGCGTCCTTGCCCGTCGCCGTGCGGCCGCCGTCGATGTAGACCTCGTAGCCCGAGGGCATCGCCGCGTTCTGGGCGACGTCGATCGCCACCGTCACGCGGTCCGCGCCGAACGCGCGCACCATCTCGCCGATCATCTCGGGGCGGCGGAACACCGCGGAGGATGTGGAGATCTTGTTCGCGCCGGCCTTGAGGACCTCCTCGGCGGCGGCGGCGGACGAGATGCCGCCGCCCATGGTGAAGGGCACCGTGACCGCGTCGGCGACCTTGCGCACGACCTCCAGAAGGGTCTTGCGCCCCTCGACGGTCGCCGTGATGTCCAGCATCGCGAGCTCGTCCGCGCCCGCGGCGCAGTACGCCCGGCAGCATTCGACGGGGTCGCCCGCGTCCTTGATGTTCACGAAATTGACGCCCTTGACGACGCGTCCGTTGATCATGTCGAGGCACGGCATGATTGTCAGCTTGCGGTCCATTTTCTTTTTCCTCATCTTGTAGCGCGTCACTGTTGCCGCGCGAACGCCCGACAGTATACACCATTTCCCCGCCCGCCACAAGCCGACATTTTAAGTGCTTGTGGGGTCGGGCGCTAAGGCAACGACACTTCAACCTTGAAGAAGCGGGAGGCGCTGTTCGTGGGGGCGGTGAACGTGTCGGTGAGTTCGGCCGCGCCCTTGATCGTGTAGACGCGGTTCTGCT
>JAFRSR010000348.1 GCA_017427485.1 Kiritimatiellia bacterium | reverse complement strand
GCTGCGCAGGCGGTTGCCCACATGGCCGTCGAGGCGGATGTCCTTGAGGTCGGGCAGCGCATTCGGCGCGGCCAGTGCGGCGGAGGCGGCCGCAAGAACGACGGCCGCGACGATTCCCGTTTTGCCGTTTCGCATGCTTCTTGTCCTCATGGCTTTCCCGCGCGCCGCGTCACTTCGCCTTTTCCGCTTCCATGAGCTTGATGAGGTTGAAGAGCATGCGCGGATAGTGGAACGCACCGGCCCAGCGGGTGCCCTTCATCGTGCAGGAGGGCGTGCCGTCGCGGCGGAGGTACTTGATGATCTCGCCGTACTCGGGATCCATGAAGTGGTCGAAGAACCACTTCTCGATCTTCTTGAACCAGTCGAGGTATTTCTCGTCCTTCGTGAGGGTATAGGCGAGGAACGTGGCGTAGATGGCCTCGTTCTGCGGCCACCAGAGCTTGAGCTCGTGCTCGTACTGGTCGGGCTCGTGGCCCTCGGCCTCGTCCACGTTGCGGAAGTAGATGATGCCGCCGCCGCCCTGGACCTCGTCCCAGCCCCAGGCAAGCGACCAGTCGAGGACCGTGAGCGCCTTCTTGAGGAGCTCCTCGTCCTTCTGGAACTTCGCCTCCTCCATCGTGAACCAGGAGGTCTCGATCGAGTGGCCGGGGTTGATCGTGCGGCCTTCGGGCGTCTCGCAGGGCGTGCCGTCGGCGTTCACGATCTCGCGGAGGGCCTTCTTGTCGTAGTCGAGGAAGGTGGTGTAGACCTCCTTGAAGCAGGTGGCGATTGTCTTGTCGTAGAGGGAGGTGTCGCCGCCGAGCTGGCGCATCATGATCGACGTGCAGCTGATGATCATCGGGATGTTGTGCGCCCGCACCTTGCGCGCCGGGTAGAACTTCGGGGGCAGGAGCTCTGGGTTGTAGTAGTACATCATGATGGTCTTGTAGAGCTTCTCGGCCTTCGCCTTCCACACGGGGTCCTGCGTGGCCTTGTAGAGCTCGATGAACGCCATCACGGTGTAGTGCTCGGTCACCACGTAGCGGCGCTTGCGGACGGGACGGCCGTCGTCCGTGACGTCGTAGTAGGTGCGGCCGTCGCGGTCGTCGAAGCAGAAGTCCTCGATGAACTTGATGCCGTTCAGGGCGAGGTCCAGCCACTCCTTGCGCTTCTCGATCTCGTTGTAGGCACGCGCGAAGAGGAGCACGAGACGCCCCTGCTGGCGGACGTTCTTGTCGGTGAAGAGCACCTTGCCGTCGCGCCCGAGGTAGTTGTAGAAGCCGCCGTGCGTCGTGTCCGGCGTGTACTTCTGCCACCACTCCACCGATTCGAGGAGGAGCTTCTTGTATTTCTCGATGTACTGCTGGAGTTCTTTCTTTTCCATTGTTGATTTTCCTTTCGGTTAGAGATATTATGCCACAATCGTCCGCCGATTCCCTGAAGCGGGGATTGGTCACCAGCGGATGTGCAGCAGTTTCATGTGGACGGCAAGGCAGATCAGCCCACATGCAAGCGCCATTGAGAGAAGGATGAAGAGGGACACGCAGACCGCTCTCCACCTGCTGTTCCAGACCGCGACTTCCCGGTCCAGCCGACGCGCATCGTATGAAAACGCGTAGACCGGCACCGGCCCCCACGAACGGTTCACGACGACAGGAGGATCGGAGACCGAAGGTTCTTTGGCCGGACGCTTCGCCGGCGGACGCTCGCGGACAGCCTGCGGTTTTTCCGCAGATTGCTTCTGCAAGACGGACTCCTCCCGGAGGAAGGCGAGCCTCTCGACGAACGTGTCGCGCGTGCGCGCGTCCTTCTCGTGCGCGATGAGATACAGCAGGTCGTCCGTGTTCAGTTCCTGCAGAACCTCCTTGAAGCACTGCTCGGACACCTCCTCGGACAAGTCGTTCGGGAAAACCGTCTCGTAAAAGACGAGGGCGATGTACTGCTTCGCGCCCGAAGGCGCCTCGTTGAAGAACCGCGCATGCTTGGCATGCTTCGTGCATTGCGCGACCGCTTCTCGGGCCTTTTCTTCTGAAATGATATCACCATTCCCCATCACGACGCCTCCTTCATGCGCGCTCCAGCTCGGCGAGCCGCTTGATGATTTCATTGAGCTGACTGACAATGACGGCATCCGCCTGGCGATTGCCCCTCTCCAGTTCACGCAGGATTCCGGGCAGCCGGGCAATCGCCAGGATGAGAACAATCAGGACGAGCACGGCCAGCGCGGAGGCTATGATGCACAACACGAGTAGAACGGCCTCTGACATAGGACCAGACTCCTTTATGCGTTCATGGGGATTATACGCATTCGCCGGCGATGACCTTGAGGTCTTCCTCGGTCGGGGCGCGGCCGTACTCGCTCACCTCGTACGCCTCCATGTATTTCGGCACAGGGCGGGAGGGGTACCGCTCTTTCCATTCGGCGGCGAAGCGCGCGGCGTCGCGCATCTTCTTGGCCGCCCAGTACTTCATGATGTAGGCGTTGCGGGCGGCGATGTCCGAGCGGTCGCCGAGCGCGGCCACCTCGGCCTCGGTGCCCTTGTCCCAGGGCAGCCAGTCG
>JAFRSR010000347.1 GCA_017427485.1 Kiritimatiellia bacterium | reverse complement strand
TGCCTCAAGCACTCGATCGAACACGACTTCAACCACGTGTCCGTGGCCGAAGTGCAGGCCCTTGCCGCCGGCAACGCCTCCGGCCGCGTCCAGCGTTAACGGAGGAGGAGTTTCGGATGGGCGGTGCCACGTTCATCGGCGCGGCAGAAAACGAACAGGATGCAAAGGTCGTCCTGTACGGGGCGCCGTACGATTCCACCACGAGTTTCCGTCCTGGCACGAGGTTCGGACCGGCGGCGATTCGTTCGGAGTCTTTTGGCATCGAGACCTATTCCCCGCTGCAGGACCGCGACCTTGAGGATTTTCCGTTCTTCGACTCTGGCGACCTTGAGTTGCCGTTCGGCGCGCCCGACCGCGCGCTGGAGATGATCGAGGCGCGTGCGGAGGAAATCCTCTCAGCAGGAAAGATACCATTTCTGCTCGGCGGCGAGCATCTCGTGACGCTCGGGGCCGTGCGCGCCGTCGTGAGGCGCCATCCCGACCTGCGCATCATCCACTTCGACGCGCATGCCGACCTGCGCGAGGATTATCTCGGCGTGCGGCTGTCGCACGCCTGCGTGATGCGCCGTTGCCACGACCTGCTCGGCGACGGACGCATCTTCCAGTTCGGCATCCGTTCCGGGACGCGCGAGGAGTTCGCCTTCATGCGGGATGGGCATGTCGTGACCGAAAGTTTTTCGGACGGTACTCTTCAGATGGTGATTGATTCGATCCCGCCAGATGCCCCCGTCTATCTCACCGTCGACATGGACGTGTTGGATCCGTCAATCTTCCCCGGCACGGGTACGCCCGTAGCGGGCGGATTTGATTATCGGGAACTCGTTGATGATATGGTGCGCATCGGCGGCCAGTTGAACGTGGTGGGCCTTGACAACGTGGAGCTCGCGCCGTCGCTCGATCCGACGGGACGTTCCACGGCGCTCGCCTGCACGTTCCTCCGCGAATGTCTTCTCGCTCTCACCTGGAAATGATCTTCCCGAGTTTGCTCGGCGGGCGTTGCCGTCGGGGCTTCTTTTTGGTAGAATACGCACATGGGCAAGAAGGTCCTTTTCTGGGGCAGATTCGATCCCGGCTACTCGCGTAACCGGGTATACATCTCGTTGTTCCGCGAACTCGGCTGGGAGGTCGACTTCTTCTTCGTGAAGTGGTTCCCCCGGTTCGGGGACTGGGAGGCGTGCGTGCGCGGCCTCGGGAGGCGTCCGAAGCCCGACCTCGTGTGGGTGCCGGTGTGCCGCCAGCGCGACATCCTCGCCGCCTGCCGCTGGGCGCACAGGCGCGGCGTGAAGGTGCTCTTCGACCCGATGATCTCCGCGTGGGACAAGAAGGTGCTCGAGCAGTGCAAGTGGAAGGCCGAGGAGCCGCGCGCGCGGCGTCTCCACGCCCTTGAGACGCGGATGATGAACGAACCCGACCTCGTGACGTGGGACACGAGCTGCCACCTCGACTTCTGCGCCGAGCAGTTCGGCGTGCCGCGCGAGAGGATGCGCGTGCTCCTCACGGGCACGGACGAAGCGGTGTTCACGCCACAGCCGCCCCCGCCCGACGACGGCGAGGGCAAGTTCCGCGTGCTGTACCACGGCGCATACCTGCCGCTCCACGGCACGGAGGTGATCGTAGAGGCCGCGCGCCGCACGCAGGACCTGCCCATCCGCTGGGACTTCCTCGGCTGGGGCGCGTACAAGGCGTCCACGGAGGCGAAGGCCGCCGGCCTCGCGAACGTGCGGTTCCTCGACAAGGTGCCGTACACGGACGTGCCGAAGGTGATCGCCGCGCACGACGTCGTGCTGGGCGTGTTCGGCACCACGGCCAAGGCCGCGCGCGTGATCGGCAACAAGGTGTACGAGTGCATGGCGTGCTGCCGGCCCACGATCAACGAGTTCTGCACGGGCTACCCGCCGGAGGCGAAGGAGTGTCCGGCCATCAAGTTCATCCCCGCCGGCGACCCCGACGCCCTCGTGCAGGCCGTCGAGGCGTACCGCGCCGACTGGGTGCGCCGCGACGCGTACTTCGCCGCCGCGCGCGCGTTTTTCGAGAAACACCTGTCGATGCAGGTGATCAAGGGCCAATTGGCGGGGATTCTCGCCGACATGGGCCTGTGAGGGTGCGACCATGGGAAGCCACGGCGATTCAAAGACGACCTACAAGCAAGAGTTCTTCGACCGCGAGTATTCCGCCAAGGAGGCCTACGGCCGCCTGTGGGGATTTACGAAGAAGTATCGTTTCCGCATCTACTTCGGCATCCTGTGCGGGATGCTGACGGCTGGCACGCTGTTGCCGCTTTTCCAGGTGATCCAGCCCGCGCTCGACAAGGTGGGGGGGGCGAAGGTGGAGGTGGCGGATGCGCAGGAGCGCATCCCTCCCGCCCCCGACGGGAGGGTCGAGCTTCAGCTCGACCGCAACGGGCAAGATGCCCGTTGTCCCAGTGGACATACCGTTGCCTCAAAGGAAGAGCGGAAGGTTCTGAAGGAGTACGGCAAGTTCAAGAAGTTCGCGAAGAAGCTCGGGTTCGAGCTGCAGGACGAGAACGAGGCGTTGGGCGCACCGCTTCTCTTCGCGATTCTCGTGATCGTGCCGCTCGCGGCGATGGCGCGTTGCGCGTTTCTCTTCCTGAACAAGTACTGTCTCTCCTGGGCGGCCCTGCATACGGTGATGGACATCCGGTGCAGGATTCTCCGGCACATCCAGGAGCAGTCGATGCAGTTCCACGGCCGGATCGACGTGGGGCAGCTGATGAGCCGCGCCTCGAGCGACCCGCGGCTCGTCCAGCACATCATCCAGCAGGTCCTGCAGGAGGTGGCGGAGGCGCCGTTCGAGATCCTCGTCTCGGTGGGATTCATCGTCTGGACGGCTGTCCGGAACGACATGTTGCCGACGCTCGTGCTGCTGGTGGTGGGGTTCCCGCTCTTCATGTGTCCGGTGGTGCTGCTCTCGAAGCGCATCCGCAAATGGGCGAAGAGGGCGCTGGAGCGGTACTCGGTGGTCGGCTCGCGCATCCACGAGATCCTCACGTGCGTGCGCGCGGTGAAGGCGTACAACACGGAGGAGTTCGAGAACGAGAAGTACGAGCAGGCGAACCGCAGCATGCTGAAGGCGTCTCTGCGTGCGGTGCGCTGGAGCCTGTTTGTGACGCCGGCCGTTGAGACGGTGGGCATCTTCCTCCTGTGCGCGTTCGTGGTGTGGTGCTTCGTCGCGCAGGTGAAGCTCTCGGTGATCGTGCCGATGCTCGCCCCGCTGCTGCTCATCTACCGTCCGATCAAGCAGCTTTCGAAGCTGCAGGTGCAGCTGGAGCAGTGCCGGGCGGCGCTCTCGCGCCTCTTCTCGATACTCGACGTGCGCATGGAGCTGCCCGTGAAGGCGGACGCCGCGCCGAAGGCGGCGTTCACGGACAAGATCGTGTTCGAGGACGTGTCGTTCCGCTACGACACGGCGGAGCGCGACGCCGTGTCGCACGCCTCCTTCGAGATCCCGCGCGGGAAGGTTGTGGCCGTCGTCGGCGGCACGGGCAGCGGGAAGTCCACGATGAGCGGGCTCCTCGCGCGCTTCTACGACCCGTACGAGGGACGCGTGACGATGGACGGCGTTGACCTGCGCGACATGCGGATTCCCGACCTCCGCAACCTGGTGGGCAGCGTGATGCAGGAGACGCTGCTCTTCAACGACACGATCGAGGCGAACATCAAGTACGGCTCGCCCGACGCGACGCACGAGCAGGTGGTGGAGGCGGCGAAGATGGCGAACGCCCACGAGTTCATCATGTCGCAGCCCGAGGGGTACGACCGGAACGTGGGCGAGAAGGGATTCGCGCTCTCCGGCGGCGAGCGCCAGCGCATCGCCATCGCGCGGGCGATCCTCCGCAACCCGCCCATCCTCATCCTCGACGAGGCCACGAGCGCGCTCGACACGGTCACGGAGAAACTCGTGCAGGACGCCATCAACCGGCTCATGGCCAACCGCACGACGTTCGCGATCGCTCATCGGCTTTCGACGATCCGCGACGCGGACCTCATCCTCGTCATGCGGGAAGGCGTGATCGTGGAGCGCGGCACGCACGACGACCTCTATGCCGCCAACGGCGTCTACCGCCGCCTCTGCGACATGCAGAAAACGGACTGAAGAGTTGTTAGTAAAGGAGACGGGACATGGAAAATAAGGTAGGGCGCGCGCCCCGCGCGCGCCGCATTCTACTGCTGGCCGCGTGTTTCGGTTGCGCGGCCGTTTCCGCGGACGTGCTCAACGTGGTGGCGCTGGGCGCGAAGAACGACGGCTCGGCGGACGTGAGCGCGATCGTGAACGCGAACACGGCGAAGGGTGCGCTGTTCTTCCCGGCGGGCATCTACAAGGTGGCGCAGCCGCTCCTCCTCAAGAACCCCATCCGGGGCGAGGGCTACTCGCGCATCTCCGTGGTGAATGCCGCGCGCACGTGGCTCGTCTCGGACATCGTCTGCACGAACGGGACGCGCGGCGTGATCGAGTTCGGCGGCGACCGTCCGATCAACGTCGAGAACCTCAACATCATGTGCGGGAGCCGCGAATGCGGCATCCGCATCGCGGACTGCCGGCAGAACACGTACACGTTCATCGACAAGGTGGGCATCTACGGCGTGGGGGCGTGGGGCCTGTACGTGAAGGGCCGCGGGTCGCGTCCGATCTTCGCCGGCAACATGACGATCTTCGGCACGACGAAGGATCCGACCGCGCGCGCCGTGGGCATCCGCATCGAGGGCCCGGCCGACTGCCGCCTCACGAACGTCGAGGCGATGGGCGTGAGCATCGGCTTGGAGCTCTACAACGGGCACACCTACGGAGACAACATGCATCTCTGGACGGGCATCATGGGACAGCACGAGCCGCGCTGGTGGAACGACACGCGCGGCATCGTCCTCGGCCCAACCGCCCACTTCACCGGTTCGGAGATCTACCCCGACACCTGCTACTACGCGATCGACCTGAAGGGCGCGGGGTCCTTCTGCGAGATCATGAACGTGATGTACTGGGAGGACGGCTCGGTGATGAACGTGAAAGACCGCACGGGCAGTTTCCTGCATGTCGCCGATCCGCTGAACCCCGGCAAGCTGGTGCTCAACGGCGGGCTCATCGGCGTGGGCGGCAGCGACGCGCATCCGGGCGCGACGGCGAAGCACTACATGCCGTCGGCGGTCGTGCGCGACGTGATCCTCAAGAGCGACTACGCGGTCAAGGGCGCGAACATCGACCGTCTGTGCCTCGGCCGCAACCTGCCCGACTACACGGTGCGCTACGCCGACAAGGGCTGGTGCAAGGTCGCTGACATTTTCACGGTGGCGAAGACGGGCGCGTGCGAGGGAACGCTTACCCTCGACG
This sequence comes from Kiritimatiellia bacterium, assembly GCA_017427485.1. Classification (GTDB taxonomy): domain Bacteria; phylum Verrucomicrobiota; class Kiritimatiellia; order RFP12; family UBA1067; genus RUG572. Next base: position 13,853 of record JAFRSR010000347.1, on the reverse strand, counting down.
GCGGCGCCGCGTGGCGGCTGGCGTTCGTGAAGGGGGCGTCGGGCCGGACGGAAACGACGATCACGCCGCTCAACGCGCTCTGCGCGGGACGCGAGCTCAAGACGGTCGAGGAGGACGGTCTCGTCAAGGTCTATGTTTTCTGCCCAGACGCGTCGCCGATGTCGGCGCGGTTCGCGACGACGTACCAGTGCGAGTACTTCCGTCCGCTCGACCACGCCTCGCTCCGCACCAAGTCGGGCCAGCCGCGTTATCGCGACATCCGATAAAGGCATCTATCCGCGCGGCGGGGAATATGGTAAACTATTCCCGTCATGCGAATTGTGTTCATGGGTTCATCCTCGGCTTCGGCCGTGTGCCTGAAAGGCCTCCTGCGCTATCCTGAGCTGCAGGTGGTCGGCGTTGTCACACAGCCGGATCGTCCGGCGGGCCGCGGCCGCGAGCTCACCCCCTGCCCCTGTCGCCAGTACGCAACCGAGCGCGGCATCAAGGAATGCATCACGCCGGAGAACGTGAACGCGCCGGAGGCGCTGGCCTGGATTCGCGCGAAGAAGCCGGACGCAATCGCCGTGGTTGCGTTCGGGCAGTTCCTCAAGAAGGAGATTCTCGAACTGCCGCCGTTCGGCTGCATCAACTGCCATTTCTCCCTTCTTCCCAAGTACCGGGGCGCCGCGCCCGTGACGGCGGCGGTCCTCGCCGGCGACGAGCTGTCCGGCGTGAGCGTGATCAAGATGGGCCTGGGCATGGACGATGGTCCGATCCTGATGAGCAAGGTGGAGCCGGTCTACGCGGAGGACACGGCCGAGTCGCTCATGGAGAGGCTCGCGATCTGCGGCGGCGTGACGCTCGCGAAGACGATGCGGATGATCGCCGCCGGCACGCTGCCGCCTCCCCAGGCGCAGGAGGAGGCGCGCGTCACGTTCGCGCACAAAATCAAGAAGACGGACGGACTCATCGACTGGAGCCGGTTGCGTTCGTACGACATCGAGCGCATGTTGCGCGCCTACGCGCCTTGGCCGGGTTGCTACACGTTCCTTCCGTTGCGCTTCCGCAAGAAGGGCATGACCGGTCGCGTGGCCGTGATGGGCGTCGAGTTCGTGCCGTCGGAGAAGATCGAACCCGCGTGGCGCGGCGAGATGCCGGGCACGATCCTCTCCGCGACGAAGCGCGGGCCGATCGTCCGTACGGTCGACGGCGCGATTCTGCTCGTGTCGCTCAAGGCCGAGGGCGCGCGCGCGATGGGCGGCGGGCAGTTCCTGCTGGGTCGTCCGCTCACGCCGTTGACGGACATGTTACTGAACAGCTGAAGGAAAACAGCGATGATCGTCAAACTGCTGCTGGACAGGAAACGCGAGGGCGGGGAGCTGACGCCGGAGGAGATCTGCGCGCTCGTGGACGCCTACACGCGCGGCGACGTGCCGGACTACCAGATGGCGTCGTTCGCGATGGCCGTGTGCTGCCGCGGCATGACCGCCGCCGAGACGCATGCGCTGACGGACGCCATGCAGCATTCTGGGGCCTGTCTCACGTGGCCGGGCCTGTCGGCCGACAAGCATTCGACGGGCGGCATCGGCGACAAGCTCTCGCTCGTCATCCAGCCGCTCGCCGCGTCGTGCGGGCTGTCCGTGCCGTCCCTCGCGGGGCGCGGTCTTGGTCTCACGGGCGGCACAGTGGACAAGCTTGAGTCGATTCCCGGCTACAATGCGGGGCTCTCGCTCGACGATTTCAAGCGCGTGGTTGCGTCGTGCGGCGTCTCGATCGCCGCGCAGACGGCCGACATCGCGCCGGCCGACAAGAAGCTCTACGCGCTGCGGGACGTGACGGGCACGGTGCCGTCCATCCCCCTCATCGTCGGCTCGATCCTCTCGAAGAAGCTCGCGGAAGGCGCGGGCACGCTCGTGTTCGACGTGAAGTGCGGCGCGGGCGCGTTCATGAAGACGCGCGCGGACGCCTGTGCGCTCGCGCGTGCGCTCGTGGAAGGCGCGAAGGCGGCGGGGCGCCGTGCGGCGGCGCTCGTGACGGCGATGGACGAGCCGCTCGGGTGGACGGTGGGCAACGCGTTGGAGGTGGAGGAGGCGATTGAGGTGCTGAGGGGGGGCAACGTGCAAGATGCCCGTTGCCCCAGTTGCGGGCAAAATGCCCGCCACCCCGATGATGTGGTGGAGCTTTCGGTGGAGCTGGCGGCGCGGATGGTGTCGCTGGCGAAGGGCGAGGGCCTTGACGAGGCGCGCGCGGCGTGCCGCGCGAACCTCGCGAACGGCGCGGCCTTCGCGCGTTTCGCGGAGATGGTGAAACTGCACGGCGGCGACCTGGACGCGTTTCTCGCGCAACGGCGTGTCGAGGACGTTTCGTCTGGTAGGGACGCCTCGCCGAGGCGTCCGCCTGGTAGGGCGGTCGCCGCCGCCGATGGTTTCGTCGCGTCGATTGACGCGCAGAAAGTCGGGCAGGCCGCGTTCGAACTCGGTGCGGGACGCGCACAGGCGACGGACGCGATCGACCCGGCGGCGGGCGTGCGTTTGCTTGTAACGCATGGCGACAAGGTGTCCGCCGGGCAGCCGCTTGCGCAGCTGCACGCGCCCACGCGGCCGGAACGGTTGCCTGCAGCGGCGCAGCTTGTCCATGAGGCGATTGCGGTCTCGTCGTCCGCGCCGGCTCCCAAGCCGCTGATATTGGAGGTGGTTGAATGACGGAAGCAGAAAAGTCGCCCGGGCAAAAGCCCCCGCTCACGAAGGAGGAGCGCAAGCGGAAGATCAAGGCCATCTATCGCGAATTGGAGTCCAAAAAGCAGGAGCTGGGCCTACAGGCGCCCCAGATCAAGCGGGGGCCGGTATTCTATCTTGTCTTGCTCATGGGATTGGCGCTGATCGGGGGGCTTGTCGTTCAGGCCACCGGAAAGGGTGGCGGGAAGAGCATGCAGGACGGCAAGGTCGTGATGGCGAAGAAGAGCGTCGCGGCGCTGGCGGAGGCACTGGGGCGGTACAAGTTCCACTGTGGCGTCTACCCTACGGCCGAAGAGGGCCTGGAGGCCTTGGTCCAGAAATATTCGCGCCACGCCGGCTGGGTGGGGCCCTATATTTCATCGCCGAACTTCACGCCCACGCTTCTGCCGGATCCGTGGAAGCGGCCCTACGTCTACGAGCCGACGAACGAGCCGCCGGTGGTGCTGTCGCTGGGGCCGGACGGTGTGCGGGGCACTGCGGACGACATCGCGCCCGACGCGGCGCTTTTCTCAAAACCCTTCACGGACACGACTTGGACGAACGGCTGGGCACATTACCGGCTGCGCGGCATCCGGGTGGTGCGCACGCAGGAGGAGAAGGAGCAGTTGCTGAAGGAAGGGATGCGAGAACGGTGAACAGCGTCGCCAATCTGTCCGAACACGAGATCTTCGAGTTGCTGAAGCTCCAGGACGACCTTGCCTGGCGCCTCGTGTGGGAAAAGGCCGTCCTTGCCGAGGCGAAGTCCCTCCGGAGCGCGCGCATGGCGCGCGAATGGGGGGTGACGCCCGAGGAGCTGATGGGCATTCTCTACGAGGACATGATCGCCAAGGGGAAAATCGAGTTGTTCCGCGACGACGGCGGGAGTCTCTGGGGGTGGTTGCGCCAGTACGTGCGGGGCTACATCCGGCGGGCCAATCCGTCCGCACGCGGGGAGATTTCGATCGACGCGGCGGATGCGAGCGACTTCGGTGACGACGAGGGCGGAACGAGCTACACGGACAAAATTTCAAAAATGCTGTCAGATGCGCAGGGTCGGGACGCCTTGCCATCTGAAGACCCTGCGGTGCGACGGCGGGAGGAGTGGGAACTTGTGCAGACCTGCTTCGGCGATCTCTGGAAGGAGAGTCCGCTCCGAGCCTACGTCCACCTGCTGAAGCTCCGCTTGAACCTGTCTTCGACCGAAATCAAGAACATGCTCGGCATCAGCTCGGAGGCGAACGTGGACCAGTTGTTCTCCCGCGCGCTGAAAGACATGAGAAAGTTGAAGGATGAACATGAAGAACGCGATTGAAGAAGAGAAAGTCGTCATGACGGCCGACGAGGCGGCGTTCATCGACCGCTTCGTCGCGGAACATTGCAGGCCGCACGCCGCCGTCATGGCGGAACGGCTGCGGAATTTCGTGGCCAGGCGGCAGATGGCGCTGTTTGCGGCGGATGACGGGCCGGCGTTCGCGCTGGCCGCCGGGCCGGCGGCGCCCGTGCCCGAGTCCGTGAAGGCCCCGGACGAGCCCGTGACGTTCGTGTTCGCCTCGGAGGGCGAGGAGGATGCGCCCGGCGCCTGGCGCGCGGAACTTTCCGTTCCGCCGGGTGCGACGGCCGACACGTCGCTCACGTTGAAGGTCAGGGGCAACGACGTCGCGGGGGTGTTCAGGCTCTCCGGCGTGGCGTTGCCGCTCGCCGACGGCGCGGCGGAGATTCCGTTCGGCGTATTCCTCGCCGGCATCAAGGACACGGACGTGTCGCTCCAGCGTCCGGGCGGCGATCAGGTGAAGGGTCGACTTCTGTTTTTCTGATGATATGGCCTCGTCCCCCTACATCTTTCCGGCGCAGCAGGCTGAGTTCCTCCGCGCGTTGAGGGATGGCCGTTACCGGGCGCCAGACCGCACGCGCAACGTGCCGACTGCCACGTCGCTCGTCGCGGAGATGCCGCCCATTTACGAGCAGGCCCTGCGCGGCACGTGCGTGGCCAACGCCGTCACGGCGATGCTGGAGTACTACGAGGACTGCAAGATGCGCCTCAGCGTCCAGTACCTCTTCGCGGCGACGAAAGAGGTCGAGCGCGCGGCGCTGGAACGCAACCTGTCGCGTCTGCGCATGGGCGAGCCGCTGGATCCCGCGTTCGAGCACTTCCACCACTCGAAGCTGCTCCAGCTGCGGATGATGGCGGACGCGAACGGCGGCATCAACGCGCCCGCGCTGCGTCCCTATCTCGCGAAGTTCGAGGAGACGGTTCGGACGCACTACGAGTCGATGGAGGGCAGCCTGCTCCGGTCGTGCTTCAACGTGCTCGAGTACCGGGGAACGTGCCGCTATTCGCTCTGGCCCTACGCGGGCGTGTCCGCCGCGCCGCTGTTCGGCCCGGGAGACCGCATCGCGTATCCTCCGGGGTCGGACGAAGACGCGAAGAAGCACCGGGTCCTCTCCGGGCTCTACCTGCTCCCCGCGCCGAACAACGTGGACGAGATCCGCGGAATCCTGGCGGGCGTGAACGACCGGCGTCCGATGCCCGTCTGCGTGACGGTGAGTTTCTTCGCGGGATGCGACGGCGAGACGTTTTCGTTTCCCCGCACGGAGGAGACGGAAGCCGGCCTTACGGCGAAGGACGCCTGGCTGGGCGTGCACGGCATGCTGATCGTGGGGTATGTGGACAACGCGTCCTCGCCCGGCGGCGGGTATTTCCTCGTGCGCAACAGCCTCGGCGAGGCATGGGGCAACCGGGGATACGGCAAGCTGCCATACGCCTATGTGGCCTGTTTCGCGTTGGAGGCCGGCACGATTCTCCAGGATCTCGTGGACTACACGGGCGACGGGTACGGCGGAATTCATTCGGGTGCGTCATTCGGTTCGTCGCGCCGCCGGCGGCGGTGGTTCACGTTCTTGAACGTTCTGGTGTCCGTCGGGCTGGTGGCGGGCACGTGGGCGGTCGTCACGTGGTTCGCGCGTCCGGAAAAGCCCGCGGTCCCCGCGGAGCCGGCACCGCCGCCGTATGCGGAGGTGACCGTGTACGGCCGGGGCTCGAACGTGGACGTGACGCTGCCTGCGCCATGGAACGAAGTCAAGGGCATGGCCATCGATGGTGGGCGCGTGTTCCGCCTGCCGGTGAAGACGCGCGCGGAGGTGGACGCGATCCGCCGTCTGCTCGACGCCGAGCCGACCCTGCGCGAGAAGCGGGGCAAGCCGCTGACGTACGACCTCGTGTCGTTCTTCGACCTGGTCGCCGGCGACCTCGCCGCCGTGAAGAAGACGGTCGGGATGTTCCGGGCCGAGAACTTCCTCGTCCGGATCGAGGGCGAGAGCAACGGCGTGCTGCGCGTGTCGACGATATCGCCGGCCGGGTTGCGGGCGCGGCTGAAAGACCACTTCCATGTGCAGGCCGAGGGGAATGAACGTCTGGTTCTGGAGCCGATTCGCGGTGAAAAAGCGGAGGAGACAGGCTTCTCCCGTCCGCGGGAGGAGACAGACGTGCCCGCAAACGAAGAAGTCTTGCCGGCTATTCAACCACAAACGCTCCTGTCGCCAGTCAGCCCAGAGACGAACTCCTTGTCCGTGGTCGTGCAGGAACTGGATCATCCCGTGACAAACGTGACGCCGGTGGTCGTACGGGAGCGCGACCTTTTCGTAACGCGCGACCCTCCTGCAACGAATGCGGCCGCGAAAACCACGGGCGGGCGAGGCGCCAATTTTTGACGGGCTTTTCATGTCAGAATCTTTTTCTCGTTTTCCCAGTCTTTTACGAGGGTGGCGTTTATGCTTGCCCTTAGGAAGCCGATTTGGTATCCTTACAAACAGAAAACCTTGGAGGAGCAATGAAAATAAACAGAAAATGTTTTTTGGCAACCGCCCTGGCCGGACTGGTGGCGGGCTGTGTCTCGACTTACGTGCCGCCCATGGACCGGCGCGTGACGATCGCTGAGAACTTGGGGACTTCTTTATTCGTGACGGACGTGCGGTGCGCGAAGGGTAGTTCGCAGTTCTACACGTTTCAGGCGAACGTGGTGAACAATCTGTCGCGTGAATTGTGGGTCGAGTACAAAGTCGTATGGGTGAATGCCGATGGCATGGCAATCGAGCCGAACGCCACCTGGCGCCAGACGGCTCTTCAGCCCAAGGAAATCAAGGCGCTTCAGGCGACGGCACCGCACGCAGACGCCGTGGACATGCTGTTCTACGTGCGGCGAATGGTGCAGTAGCGGTGTATTTTTAAAACAAAAAAAAAGGATGGAAAAATGAAAACAGTGATGATGAGCGCGGCCCTGGCCGTATGCGCGGTGGCGATGACCGGATGCATGACGCGGTCTCGCCTGATTCCGCAGGGAGCGACGGCCGAAGTGGTCGCGGGCTTCTCGCAGGACGATATCGAGTCTGTGCTGGAGACGGTGAGAGAAGAAATCAACAAGGCAAGCATGCGGTATGCGGTGCCGGGACATCGTCGGGTTATCAACGTGAAGGACATCCTGAATGACACGCTGTCGCGTGGACGCGACGCGGACTTCCTGTCCGAGACTCTCGGCGAGGGAATCCGCGAAAAGCTTACGGAGAGCGGGAACTTCATCGTGTATAACGAGAAAATGGCGCAAAACGCAGCGGGCGCGGGACAGGTGGTCACGACAATGCCCGAGTTCGTCATGTTCGGCAACCTCAAGCAGCGCAACGTGCACAAGGACAACGGCGACGTCTATCAGGAGTTTGCGCTGCACATCCGGCTTGTGGATGTCAAGACACAGCTGGAGTTCTGGCAGAAGCGGATTCCTCTGCGCAAAGAAGTGGATCGCGTGAACTCCATGAACTGAGCGGTTTGATTCAATTCAAAAAGAAAGGAAAACGAACATGAAAACGAGCATGATACTCAAGATGACGGTCACGATGGCGCTTGTGGCGGGGTTCGGGCTCTGCGCATACGCGGACGAGGAATTGACGGAAGCGCAAGAAGCGGTGGCCAAGGCGGGCCCCAAGAAGCTCCGGCTCATGATCGCCGGCTTCGGCACGATTGAGTCGATGGTGCAGGTTGACAAATGGCTCGGCGAGCAACTGCCCGAACAGCAGAACCTCGCCAAGTTGCCAACGCTCAGCGACGCCGACAAGCTGAAAGACCCTGGCGCGGACAGGGAGATCGTGCGCTTGAACTGGAATCGCAGGAAGCTCGAGTACATTCGCGAGTCCGATGCGATCCAGGCCGAGAACCTCCGCAACAAGCAGCTGCTCAGCGATTTGCGCATGAAGGTGCTTACCGATGCGTCGCAGCGCTACACTCCGCTGGCGAAGGACTATCTGCAGGCAGCGCTCGCCGAGAAGGGATCCCTCATACAGGTGATTGACCGCTCGAGTGCCGATATGAACCTCGTGGAGCAGGGGCTGAATGGCGACAACTCGTCCGCCCTCGCCGGCGCGACGTGTATCCTGACGGCCGCCATGGGCGACCGCGAGGAGGATTCCCGCACAATTACCGTGAACGGCAAAGGCACGCAGGTCAAGGTGACGACCTACACGCAGCCGTACGTTGGCAAGGTGCGCGATCTCCAGGGGAATATCCTTTTCGCCTTCAAGGGGACGAGCGAATGGTCCTTCAAGGAGAACAATGTCGTCAAGAGCGAGGCCTCCGATCCCGCGCGGAAGCTGATCGAGAAGGCGTGCGAGCAGATTGCGGACAAGTTGACCGACTTTTTCACCTGCAAGCTCTCGTTCAAAGTCAAGGCGCCGAAGGGCGTGGATGCCGACGACGCGACCGTGAAGGTCGACGGTAAGACCGTGGACGTTGACGACTCCGTGCGCGTCCTCAAGATCGAGCACGCGGTCGTCGCGACTCTCGACGGGTGCAAGTCGATCCGCAGGATCGTCGAACTCGACGAGGGCGACAGCGACAAGACAGTTAAGCTCGTGTTCAAAAAGCCGGAATCTGAAGCGGAGACCAAATGATGAAATACCTAGCGACACTGGCGCTGGCGGCGTTGGTGGCCGCCCAGCTGTCGGCGGCCCCGAAAGCACCCAAGTGGCTCGTCCTCGACAAGATGACGTACCAGGCGGGAGTTGACCGGACAATGTTCGAAGGCATTGACAAGTTGCTTCTCACGAAGCTCGTGCAGGCGAAGAAGTACAAGTGCCTCGACCGCGACATGTACGACACCGCCGCGCGGGAGGAGGGCTTCGGCGGCAAGGCCGACCTGATCCCCGCCGGCTACGCGATGAGCGGCGAGATCGTGCAGCTTCTCGCGAGCGGGAAATCCCGCAGCATAGGCGGTACGGAGAGGGCCGAATACATCGCGACGGTGTCGATCCGCGCGAACGATCTTCGCACGCAGCAACCCTACGAGGCCGAGACGTTGCGCGTAACCGCGTATTGCCAGACGCCGAAAGACATGCTGGTCCACGTCGTCAAGCGCACGGCCCTCGCGATCCTCATGCGCGACTACCCGATGTTCATCATGGATGTCGACGAGGACGACGGCGAGCTGACGCTCAGCTACGGCGCCGACTTCCTCGAGGTCGGGGAGCAATACGAGGTTCGCCGCCGCAAGGCGATCGTGGACGACGACACGGGCGACACCGTCTACAAGGAAAAGACCGTCGGCGTGTGCGAAGTCACCGACGTCGGAAAGAACACCTCGTCCGCAAAGCTCGTCTCCGGCAAGGCGAAGCTGAAGGATGTGCTGCGGTTCTACGAGAACGCGGAGCAGTTCACCCCGCCGCCTGCCCCGTCCCCCGTCGCTACGCCTGTCGCCGCCGCGCCGGCTCCTGAGAAGGAGATATCGGCCTCGCCTTTTCCGCGCAAGAAGCAGCGGATCGCCGTGGCGCCTTTCTTCTCCAAGCAGAACGTGTTCAGCGTCTACGGCATCGGCATCGAGAGCCGAACCTGGATGGACGACGTGGCCGACCACCTGAACATTTTCCTTGCCCAGACGGACAGCTTCAAGGTGCTAGACCGTTCGTTCGGTCCGGAGATTGACCGGGAGCTGAATCGGATCGTGAACGATCCGAACGCCAACCCGAACGACGTGTGCCGTCTTTCGAACAAGCTTGCCACCGACTATCTTGTGGTGGCGGACGTGATGTTCAGCGACGTCGCGTCGCCCGGCGTCAACTTCGCCACCGGCCTTCCATTGCCGCCGCCGAGCGTGATGTTCGCGGAGATTCGCTTCCGCTGCGTCGTGGCGCCGACCACGCAGATCGCGTGGGCCGACACCGTGCGGATGGACGCTTCTCGTTTCGGGGGGACGCCGCAGGTGTTCTCGTCCACCTCCGCTCAGGCCGCGGCCGGTGCGATCACTGAAGCCATCTGGGCGCGGCTGGCTCCGGACGACTTCGCGAAGGCGCAGAAAATGCGTGCGGAAGCGGCCGCCGAGGCATCCCAGCAACCGCCTCCTCCGCAACCCGCAGCGCCTGCTGCGCAGCCGGTTCAGTTGGGTTTCTGACGAAAGGTGTCAAGGAGACTGAAATGAAAAAAACGTTTTTCGCGATGGTGTTTTCATGCATGTCCGTTGCGGCTTTCGCCCAATGGCAGCCAGGTCAGGGCATGGCCAACGACCATGCGCGCGGCGGAAACGCGCGCGACGTGGTGTTCGTCGAGCGTGGCGGCGGCAATCCATACGGCTACAGGTCGTACGACACCGTCATCGGCCTCACGGTGCTGCCGTGGAGCTTCCCGAACGAGGAGTCGTCCGTCACTGGCCTTCGCCTCAATTTCGGCTGGGGCTACTACGCGGGGACGTACGGACTCGACCTCGGCGCCTTCTCGAACTCCGGAGAATTCCGCGGGGTTGGCGCGAACTGGATTGGACACTTGGCCGACAAGGACGCCAAGGGTCTTCAGGTGGGCCTAGTCAACGTCACGGGCCACCGTGCCGTCGGCCTTCAGATTGGCCTCGTCAACTACGTGGAGCGTCTGGAGGGCGTGCAGATCGGCTTCTTGAACTTCGCCACGTCGCAATGGACGCTGCCGTTCATCAACATCGGCTGGTAGGGCTAGGGCTGCTCCCATGAAAATCTGGAAGATCGCAGTGGCGGCGCTCGCGTGCGCGTGTGCCGCCGGTTGTCGTACGACGAAAGATGTCCTGGACGACTATGAGGTGGCTCTCTCCACGGGGAACTATGCGGAACCCGTGCAGGAGACATCCGAACTGGCCGCCGAGAAGGACGGGTCGCAGCTGCTCTGGCAGCTTCTGGCCGGTGGTGCGCTGTACATGGCGGACGACAAGGAAAATGCCATTGCCATGTTCGATTCGGCCGAGGACGCGATGCACGCAAACGACGCGACGTCTGTGTTCGCCAAAGGCGGCGAGGGCGCGCTCGCGATGATGACGAACGACCGGGCCTTCGACTACGATGGCGGCGGGCAGGATCGCGTCTTCACGTGCCTCTACAAGGCAATAGACTTTATGTCGTCTGGCAAGCACGACGCGGCGCGCACGGAGTTGAACCGCGCGGGGCAACACCAGGAGAACTGGTTGTGGGAGCGCAGGAAGGACATCGCCGCGGCGGCCAAGAAGATGAAGGCGGACGCGGACGCCTACGTGCGGCAGAACAACGCCCCGCAGGAAGGGAACCGCGATACGCAGGTGGGCACCGTGCTGGGCGACGCTGCTTTCCGTTCGCAGGTGCAGGCGCAGTGCAGATTCGACCCCGCCACTTCCGGCAACCTGGATGCCTTGGCCCCCAGAGACTACATGAACCCCTATGCCGAGCATGTCACCGGCGTGTTCCGGTGGCTGAGCGGAGATGGTGCGCGCAACTATCTCAAGGACGTGGCGGCCCTTGTGGCCGGCAACCCAGTGGTGGCGCGCGACTTCGCCGAGGTGGATCGCGGGATCAAGCCGTCAAACCAGGTGTGGATATACGTTGAAGACGGTCTCTGTCCATGTCGGGAAGAGTGGCGGGTGGACCTCCCTCTGGGATTGCTGCCGTTTGTGAGGAGATACGTGATCTACGCAGGCATGGCGCTGCCGTATCTGCGGGAACGCGCTCATGGTGCCATAAACTGGTCCGTGGCGGCGGGGGGCCAGAACGTGCCGATGTGTCAGCTCGCCAACGTTGATGCGCTCCTGAAGACGGAGTACGACGTGTACATGCGCGGTGCGCTCACCCGCGAAATCACGCGCACGATTGTCAAGGTCGGCGTGCAGGTGGCGCTTGGCGTTGCGGCGGATGCGGCGGAAAGGCGTCATGAAAAGAAGGGAAAGTCGGGAAACGACTATCTGGCGCTTAAGCTGGCGCAGGTGGGCGTGGCCACATGGGCCATGACGACGACGGCGGCCGACCTGCGCAGCTGGACGGCCTTGCCGAAGACCGTGAAGGTGGCGCGCGTAGACCGTCCCGCGGACGGACGGCTTGAGGTGGTGGCCGACGGCCAGCGCATCCAGCTGGCGGTGCCGCCGGGCAATTCAATGGTTTTCCTCCGAAAACCGGGGCCGTCGGCCTATCCTGTCGTGAAGATGGCAACATTCCAATAAATTTTTCGGAATGCGTGTCAGACGGCGCGCGTATCCGTTCCTACCCCGATGTAAAGCCTAAAAGAAAGAGGTGACAACATGAAGATCAACAAGATTCTCGTCGCGGCGATTGCCGCAGTTGCATGCGTGAGCATGGCGTCGGCAGGTCTCTGCGCGCGTCCATGCGGTGGCGGCGGCTTCCGTGGACACCACGGCGGCTTCCATGGCTGCCATCGCGGCGGTTTCGGCTATCACCACGGCGGCTGGCACCACGGCGGTTGGGGTCATCACCATCACCACTACGGCTGGGGACGCGGCTGGGGCTGGGGCCTTGGCGGCTTCGCGGCGGGTTACGCTACGGCGTCGCTGTGGAACCGCGGCTACTACTCGCCCTACTACGCGTCGCCGTACTACTCGACCCCCGTGTATACAACCCCTGTGTATACGGCTCCTGCCGTGCAGACGGTTGTGACGACTCCGGTGACGTACACGGCTCCCGCCGTCCAGACGGTCGTGGCTCCGGCCGCGTACACGGCTCCCGTCGTCTATCGCTCATGGTAAGTTTGCAGTTGCCTGCGCGCAGTTTTTTCGGTAAAATAACTCCAACCACCCAAGAGGAGTTACAAAAATGAAGAAAATGATTCTGTTTGCAGGTCTTGTCGCCGCCTGTTCGGCGTCGGCCCAGCTTCTCCAGAACTTGACGCAGGCGCTTTTGGAGCCCGAGCCCGCTCCCGCTCAGCCCGTGCAGGTCGCGCAGCCTCAGCCGGTTGTTCAGCAACAGGTTGTCCAGCCTGCCGTCCAGCAGGTCACGACCACCACCGTCCAGCCGGTCCAGCAGGTCACGACCACTACTTACCAGCCGGTCCAACAGGTCACGACGACCACGGTCGCTCCGGCCCCCGTGGTCGCCCCCGCTCCGGTGGTGGTCGTTCCGCCGCCGCGCCCGGGCTACCAGCCCTGCCCCCGCTGCGGCGGCCGCGGCAAGGAAGAACACGCGATGGGCTTCAAGGTGAAGCGCTGCAAGCTCTGTGGCGGCAAGGGCTTCCTGCCCCCGCCCCCGCCTCCGCCGGTCCACCACCACCACCATCGGCGGCACTAAGCCGGGGAAATGGCTCTCCCCGAAGACGTCTGCGGGAAATCTCCCGCAGACGTCCGCTTTTTATGCTATAATACCCTTCTATTTCAAACAGAACATTTGAGGATTCATCGGTTCATGGCAGCATCGAACTACGACGACAAGAACATCACGACCCTTGATTGGGTCGAGCACATCCGCAAGCGCCCCGGCATGTACATCGGGGACATCGGCAACGGCAGCGGCTACCACGACTGCGTCTACATCCTCATGAAGGAGGTGATCGACAACGCCGTGGACGAGTTCGTGATGGGCTACGGACGGCAGATCGACGTGACGGTCAACTTCGAGACGGGCGAGACGACCGTGCGCGACTACGGCCGCGGCATCCCGCTCGGCAAGGTAGTGGAGTGCGTGAGCGAGATGAACACCGGCGGCAAGTTCGACTCCGACGCCTTCCAGTTCTCCGCCGGCATGAACGGCGTGGGCACGAAGGCCGTGAACGCCCTCTCGAGCGAGTTCGAGGTGCGCGCGTTCCGCGAGGGCGAGTTCTCCGAGGCGTTCTTCCGCGAGGGGAAGCTCGTCTCGAAGAAACGCGGCAAGTGCAAGGAGCCGGGCGTGCGGAACGGCACCTACGTGCGC
>JAFRSR010000346.1 GCA_017427485.1 Kiritimatiellia bacterium | reverse complement strand
CGGACGGACGCGGTGTCGCGTGGGGCAACTCCCTGTTCGAGGACAACGCCGAGTACGGCCTCGGCATGCGCGTCACCTGCGACAACCTCGAGGCGCGCGCGCGCGCCGAGGCAGCGAAGCTCATGCTCGACCGCGACGAACCTGCCGCCGTGCGCGAGGCCGCAGCCCGCGTGAGCGGCATCGACCAGGCCACGCCGCGCGGCGTGGAGGACATGCGCGCCGCCGTGGAGCAGCTCAAGAAATCGCTCGCCGGGCGTACCGACGCGCGCGCCGTCTCGATGCTCGCCAACGCCGATTGGCTCATCCGCAAGAGCGTGTGGCTCATCGGCGGCGACGGCTGGGCGTACGACATCGGCTTCGGCGGACTCGACCACGCGCTCGCGAGCGGACGCAACATCAAGGCGCTCGTGCTTGACAGCGAGGTCTACTCCAACACGGGCGGCCAGGCCTCGAAGGCGACGCCGATGGGCGCGGTGGCGAAGTTTGCCGCCGGGGGACGTCCCACGATGAAGAAGAACCTCGGCGGCATCATCCTCACGTACCGCGACGTGTACGTGGCGCAGATCTCGCTCGGCGCGAACCCGCAGGCCGCCGCGAAGGCGCTCGCGGAGGCGGACGCCTACGACGGCCCCGCGCTCGTGATCGCCTACTCGCACTGCGTGGCGCACGGCATCGACATGGCGCAGGGCTTCGCCCGGCAGAAGACCGCCGTGGAGACCGGTCACTTCCCGCTCTTCCGCTACGATCCTTCGCGCAGCGCGAAGGGCTTCTCCGCGCTCGAGCTCGACTCCAAGCCGCCGTCGAAGTCCTTCGCCGCCACGGCCTCCGAGGAGAACCGCTTCAAGCTTCTCCTCAAGCGCAATCCCGAGCACGCCGTGGAGATGCTCTCGAAGGCCGAAAGCTTCTACCGCAACTACTACGCCCGCCTCGAAGACCTCACCACCTGCAACTGGTAGCGTGGTGTTGGCGGAAGAGATGTGGCGGCAAGCCCAATTCCGCTGGTAAGTATTGCCATCATGAGCATGCAAGGAATGGTGAAAGCATTCATTCTGTGCGCCGCGCTTCACGCCGTTGGCGCGTTGTCATGCGCGGGGCAGGAGATCGGGAACGAGCGGCTGAAGGTGCGCCTTTCGCGGACGGACGGTTCGCTCGTCGTGGCGGACGCGGAATCGGGGCGCGCGTGGCGGAGCGGCGCGGAGTTCGCGAATGCCCCCGTTGAGGTGTCGGACGTCGTCAAGTCGTCGCCGACGTCGATGGTCTACCGCGTCAAGCCGCGCGATTGGCGTGAGTTCACGTGCCGCGTGTCGGTGGACGGCGGAGAACTGGACGTGGCGATCGAAGCGCCAGAGGAGGCGAAGATGGCCGGCTACCGTCTAGGGTATCCGTTCCCGTTCGCATCCGAGGCCGGTGCCAGGTTCTATTTCCCGAACGGGTGCGGCTTGTCGATTCCGTGCGAGGCGAAAGACCCGTCCGGCATCGGCGACGAAAGCATCAACCGGGAGCTGGAGAAATCCCAGCGCGGCTATCAGAGGTCGATGAAGATGGGCTGCTGGATCCAGTACGCGGAAAAGCCGGCGGCGGACGGTTCGCTCGAGCAGGAGGCCGGGATGCTGGCCATCGTCGGCACGCCGTGGAACGTCTGCCTGAACTTCCGCATGGGAGCCAACGGGCGGCGGACCGTGGGGCCGGACTGGTCTCCTGACATGACGCGCTTCGGCCATGTCCGCCGCATCCGCTACTGTTTCTTCGCGAAGGCGACGCCCGGCAACCTGGCGCGCCGTTACCGCGCCGAAATGGAGCGGAGGGGATTCCGGGTCACGCTCAAGGAGAAGGCCGCGAAGTATCCGGCGATCGCCAGGAACCTGGAACTGCTCAAGGGCGCGCCGAACATCTGGTACTGGAGCGAGCGTCCGGACAAGGTCGAGAAGGCGCTTGAGCTGAAGAGACTTGGTTTCGGCGACCTGCTGTTCTCGACGATTACGCGCCGCGACCTCGGCGTGTGGATCACGCCGGAGGAAAAGCGACGCCTCGCGAAGATCCCCGGCGTGCTCTGCACCGAGTACGACATCTACTGCGACACGATGGAGCCGGAGATGGTGGACAAGATCGACTACCTGCGTCCGCACTGGCCGCTGGGCGTGTGGGACGCGGGCGACTACGTCGTGGCCGGCGACGGCAAGCCTCTCCGGGGCTGGAAGGTGCCGCTCAAGTCCGATCCGTCCAAGCCCTGCATCGGCTGCCTGCGCCTCTGCGAGCGGCAGGCGCCCGCCTACGTCCGCGCGCGCGTGGCGAAGCTCCAGGCCGAGGCTGCCATCGGCGCGCGGTTCTTCGACGTGACCGGCACGGGCATCGGCGAATGCTGGCATCCGAAACACAGGGTCTCGCGCCGCGAGAGCGTGAAGGCGCGGCAGGACATGTTCCGCATCCTCCATGAGGATTTCGGCCTCGTGGCCGGCACGGAGGACGGATTGGAGTGCTACGTGCCGGACGTTGACTACTTCGAGGGCATCTTCAACGCCTCGTACTGGCGCGTGGACGGCGGACGGTACATGTGGAAGATCTACGAGGAGACGCCGCCCGTCATCAAGCGGTCGCTCGACCCGACGATGCGCTTCCCGTTCTGGGAGATGGTGTTCCGCGACTGCGTGGTCGGCTACTGGTACTGGACCTGCTACAACAACAAGTTTCCCCAGGACTGGTGGAAGATGGATCTCCTGAACGTGATCGCCGGCACGCCGCCGATGTACCTGTTCACGCCGGAGGTGTTTGAACGGCAGAAGGACAGGCTTGCGGCCAGCGTGAAGCGCGCCGCGTCCACCGCGCGCGTGACGAAGGACGCCCTGCTGGTGGAGTTCCGTTGGCTCACCGCGGATCGCCTCGTGCAGGAGAGCGTTTTCTCCAATGGCTACCGCGTGATCGCAAATTTCTCCGACAAGCCGTATGTTGCGCCGGACGGCACGACGGTCCCTCCGCGCGACTTCTCCAGCGCCCACACCCGCGAATGATCGGAGACCTGAAGGATGATTGCACTTGCGGCAGGATACCAGCATTTCGCGGACGGCGCGCCGTTCGCGGAGATTGCGCTTCGCCATCCGTCCGTGAAGGAGGTCTACTTCCCGTGGATTGACGAGCCGTCGGGACGTCCCCGCCTCGGCTACGAGGAGGAGGACGATCCCGCGGAGCTGTCCGCCGCGCTCCGCCGCGACCTGGAACGGCTGCGCGGCGCGGGCATCCGTCTCGACCTTCTCCTGAACGCCAACTGCTACGGCGAGCAGGCGATGAGCCAGTCGCTCGACGCGCATGTCCGCGAAATCGTCGGCACGCTCGATTCCTGGGGTTGCCGTCCCGAGGTCTGCACCACGGCGTCTCCGTTCGTTGCGCGCGTCTTGAAGTCCGCGTTCCCCGAAATCGAGGTGCGCGCCTCGGTGAACATGCGCCTGACGACGCTCCAGGCGTTTCGCTACCTTGCGCCGCTGTTCGATTCGTACTATATCGGACGCGACATCCAGCGCAATCTCGAAACGGTGAAGCGCTTCTCCGACTGGTGCCGCGCGAACGGCAAAAAGCTCTGCCTGCTCGCGAACTCGGGCTGTCTCCGGAACTGCCCGTGGCAGACCTTCCACGACAACCTCATCGCGCATTCCGACGCCGCGATGAAGGTCGCGAACGTGAAGGGATGGAGTCCGCACCTCTGCTGGACGCTCTACAAGGATCGCGCGAACTTCCCGGAGATTCTGAAGGCGACGTGGGTGAGGCCCGAGGACATCTCCCGCTACGAGGGCCTTGTGGACGTGGTGAAGCTCGCCACGCGCCAGCACGCCAATCCGGACATGGTGATCTCCGCCTACGAACGCGGCAGCTTCGAGGGGAATCTCCTCGACCTCTTCGAGCCCGGATTCTCGCCGGCGTTCTTCCCGGCGTTCATCGACAATGCCGCGTTTCCGCATGATTGGTTCAACCGTACGTCCGTCTGCGCCCGCGAATGCACCGAATGCGGCTACTGCGAGCAAACGCTGCAACTCGTCGCAAAAAGCTTTTTCAAGGAGGCGAAGGGTAAATGAAGATCGTATCGTACTTGGCGTTCTGCGTTGTCGCCTGCGGCGTGTGCGCGGGCGAGGTGTCCGAACACGGCATCTACGACGCGGTGCCGCTGGACGGCGCGTGGGAGATGGCCTACCGTCCGTATGCGCACGAGAGCGTGGACTGCCCGCGCTTCGCGGGCGTCACGGTCGCGGACGCCGTTCCCGGCTACTGGGAGGACATGCTCGACGCGTTCCGCACGGCGGGGATGAAGGACGAGTTCAGGATCAACCCGCTGTACGGACGTCAGCGTCACCCGATCACGGGCTGGGCGGACGACACGACGCTGCCGAACATCTCGGGCTGCTTCTACTACCGCCGCATGGTCGTGCTTGACCGGACGGACGCCGCCGTGCTGGCGTTCGAGGGCGTGCGCAACCAGGTGCACGTGTGGATCAACGGACGGTTCGTCGCGTTCCGGGCAGGCTTCTCCACGCCGTTCGAGCTGACCGTGCCGAAAGGCGTGCTCGTGAAGGGCACGAACGAGATCGTCCTCGCGGTGTCGAACAACCCCAACCTCGGCTACTGCGATTACGTGTCGGGCCTGACAACCCGCGCGGTCTTCCGTTCAACTGGCGGCGTCAACGGAAAGCTCGAACTGCGTTTCCCGAAGAACGCCTTGGGCGACGTGTACGTGACGACCGCGCAGGATCTCAAGACGTTCACCGTGCATGTCGCGGGCGGCGTCCCGTTCTCCTACGAGATACGAGATGGCGAGCGCGTGCTGGCGCGGGGAAAGGCGAAGGGCGATTTCACGCTTCCGACGGAAGGTTTCGCGTTCTGGTCTCCGGAGGATCCCCGCCGCTACGAGCTCGCGCTCGCGACGCCGCAGGGGACGTATCGGCAGAAGTTCGGTCTGCGGCGCCTCGTGGCCGACGGCGAGAAACTGCGCCTCAACGGCAGGCCGATCTACCTGCGTGGCGTGACCGAGCATTGCTATTTCGCGAAGACGGTCCATCTGCCGCGCGACCTCGGCTACTACCGCATGATCACCGCGAAGCGGAAGGAGCTCGGATTCAACTTCGTGCGCTTTCACACGTTCGTGCCGCCGGAGGAATACCTGGAGGCGACGGACGAGCTGGGCATGGCGGTGCACATGGAGTCGCCCAACTTCGTCTCCGTGC
Source organism: Kiritimatiellia bacterium (assembly GCA_017427485.1). Taxonomy (GTDB): domain Bacteria; phylum Verrucomicrobiota; class Kiritimatiellia; order RFP12; family UBA1067; genus RUG572. Next base: position 8,191 of record JAFRSR010000346.1, on the reverse strand, counting down.
CCGAGTTCGCTGCGATCGTCTCCTTCGCGCGGCGGCATCCGTCCGTCGTGATCTACTGCACCGGCAACGAGACGCGCATCGACCGCATGGCTGAGGCCTACCTGCGGGACGTGGCGGACATCGTGCACGCGCGCACGGATGCGCTGTTCTCCCCGATGAGCGCGATGCGCGGCGTCGAGTACGCGCTTATGAAGGGGAGGGATGCGGTCGTGCCCGCGCCGTTCCCGCACAACGCCGAGCGGATGGCGCGCCTCGCGCCGTTTTGCGACCTGTTCACCTCGTACCAGTTGGGTCTTACGAGCTACGAGTCGCTGAACAGGGGTTCCTCCGCCGACCTCGACGCCTGGGGCGATGCGTACGGCGGCAAGCCGCGCACCTCGCATGAGATCTGCATCGACGGTAGCTACGTCGACTTCGGCCTGGAGAAGATGTATCCGCCGGATTCGCCGATCCTGAAGACGGGACTCTTCTCCGAGCCGCGCCGCGTCCTCGCCGAGAAGGGGCTGCTCGACCGCGCGGACGTCTACTTCCGCAACTCCTGCGAGTGGATGCGGCGCATCCGCAAGTTCACGTTCGAGAAACTGCGCGCGGCGGAACGCGTGGCGGGGTTCGACTTCCTCGGAGACATCAACACCCATTGGCACACGTTCGGCTATTCCGTGGGGATGATGGACGAGTTCTACCGTCTGAAGCCGGGCGAGACGGTGGAGAACGTCTTGCGCTACAATTCTGCGGCGGTCCTGCTTTCCGACCTCGGCAGCGACTTCAACGTGCGTGCGGGCGAGCCGAAGCGCGTGGCGATCTCGCTCTCGAACTATGCGGGCGAAGCGAAAGGCGGGCGGCAGGAACTCATGCTTGTCGGGGATGACGGAAAAAGCGAGTGGACTGAGACGCGGAAAGTCGGCGACGTGCGCGACGGCGGTGTGACGCGTCTCGGGGCGTTCGATGTCGCCGTTCCAGCGTTGGACCGTCCCGTCAAGTACCTGCTCCGCGCGTCGTTTGCGGGCGGCGACGTCAAGGCCGAGAACGAATGGGAAATCTATGCGTTTCCGAAGGTCGCGACCCTGCCCGCACCCGCAAACGTGAAGGTGGTGACGGAGATCAGCGAGGCCGATCTGATTGCGGCGATGGAGAAGGGCGAACGCGTGCTGCTGCTCGGCGCGGGGCCGTTCAAGTCGCTGCCGACGACCTACCGCATCGGCATGGCCGGGCGAACCTCCGGCAACTACGCGACAGTGATCAAGGAAGGACATCCTGCTCTGACGGGAATGCCGCACGACGGCTTCTGCGGTTGGCAGTTCCGTCGGCTGATGGAAGGCGGACGCGCCGTGCAGCTGGAGGCGGGCGTGCCGTTCGATCCTGTCATCGACGTCGCGTCGTCGGTGAAGTTCCCGATCCGCCAGGCGCTGCTCTTCGAGTATCGTGTCGGGAAGGGGCGGCTCTTGGTCTGCTCGTTCGCTTTCAAGGCGGACGATCCGGCGGCGGCGTGGTTGCGGGCGCGGCTCGTGGACTACGTCGCAAGTGAGGCGTTCAATCCCGCGCAGACGCTCACGGCGGACCAGCTGCGCGCCGTCCTCAACGCGCCGCTTCTTTCGGGCGCGCAGAACAAGAACCGCGCCCGCAATCCGAACGACCCGTCCTCAAACGTCCGGGCGGGCGCTTCCGCCCAGCCTTAAGCTGCGCTAGCGGATGAAGTGCATGGGCTGCCAGGGTTCCTGCGGCGTGCGGGGGACGGCGTTCTCGCCGCGCAGGTTCTTGAGCAGCCAGGCCATGTTGTGCGCGAGCGTGCGCATCGTCTGCATGCCCTCGCCGTCCTGCTCGGCTTCTCCGGGCGTGCGGCCGAACGCGACGTTCCAGTACTGCGACGTGACGAGCGGGCAGTTCAGCATCTCGAAGATCATGTTCATCGTCTGGAAGGTGGCGGTCGAGCCGCCGCGCCGGCAGACCGCCACGTTCGCGGCGGGCTTGCACTCGACGAGCTTCGACGCCGAGAAGCACACGCGCTGCCAGACGGCGAGAAGGGCGCCGTTCGGCTGGCCGTAGTAGGTGGGCGAGCCGAGGACGATGCCGTCCGCCTCCGGAAGCTTCTCGACGATGCGGTTCGCCACGTCGTCGTCGAACGCGCAGCGTCCGAGGCCCTTCTCGCGGCATTGTCCGCAGGCGACGCATCCGCGGACAGGCTTGACGCCGATCCACACGACTTCGCTGTCGACACTCTCCGCCTTGAGCGTGTCGGCGATTTCCTTCAGCGCGCGCGCCGTGTTGCCGTTCTGCCGCGGGCTGCCGTTTACCATCAATACCTTCATCTGAACATTCCTTTCATTTGAGCTTGAAGCCCGTTCCGACGAACTGGGCGATCTCGCGGCCCGTGTCGTCGACGACGTCCACGTTGACCACGCACGAGCTGCGTCCGTCTTTCTTGAAGCGGGCCGTGGCGACCAGCCTGCTGCCCTTGACGGTCGAGAGATAGCTGATGCTCACCTGCTGGGCGACGGTTATCCGCTCGCGGTCGTTCGTCAGCGCGGCGAACGCGTAGTCGGCGAGGGTGAAGATCGCCCCGCCCATCACGCCGCCGTACGCGTTCTTGTGCCGGTCGCCGACCGTCAGGCTCGTGACGGCGTGGTACTCGTCCAGTTCGTCGAGCGTGAGACCGTTCTCGGCGGCGAACCGGTCGCACGAGAAGTACGCCCGCGCCTCTTCCAGGTTTTTGAAGTTTCCCATCTGATCGTTCCTTTGTGAAAGACGGGGACATTCTACCATGCCGCAGGCCGCAGGTCAATATCCCGATGATTCTTGCGGGGGACGGGGGAATGTGGTATGCTAACGGCGTTTGTTCACGTTAGAAGAAAGAGGAAACTGTATGAAACGTCTCGTTTTCGTAGGAATGTCGGTGGCCGCGCTCTGCGCGCAGGCGGGCGGCGCCGACTATCCCGTCAGGGCGGCGGACATGACGAACGTCGCCATCAAGGCCGGATTCTGGCTGCCGCGCTTCGAGACGAACCGCGTCGTGACGGTGAAGGTCGACTTCGAGAAGAGCGAGGAGACGGGACGTCTCGCCAACTTCCGCGAGGCGGCGAAGCGCGCGCAGGGGACCTTCAAGGGCTGTCCGTTCGACGACTCGGACGTCTTCAAGATCATCGAGGGCGCGGCGTACACGCTTGCCACGCATCCCGACCCGAAGCTGGAGAAGTACCTCGACGACCTCATCGCCGACATCGCCGGCGCGCAGGAGGCGGACGGCTACCTCTACACCGCGCGCACGCTCGGCATGGAGAAGGTGAAGGGTTTCCCGCGTGCGGGGATGATGGGACCGGAGCGCTGGAGCAACACGGGCGCGAGCCACGAGTTCTACAACATGGGGCACATGATCGAGGCCGGCGTCGCCTACTGGCGCGTGACGGGGAAGCGGTCGCTTCTCGACGTGGCGATCAAGGCGGCGGACATGATGGACCGTACGTTCGGGTACGGTCCGGGGCAGATCCAGCGCGTGCCCGGCCATGAGGAGATCGAGCTCGCGCTCTGCAAGCTCTACCGAGTGACCGGCGAGGTGCGCTACCTGAAGCTCGCGAAGACGCTGCTCGACTTCCGGGGCGGCGGACACGCCTACAACCAGAACCACCTGCCCGTGACGAAACAGGACCAGGCGTGCGGACACGCCGTCCGCGCCGGCTATCTCTACACCGCGATGGCGGACGTGGCGGCGCTGCTGGGCGATCCGTCCTACCGCGTCGCCTCGGAGCGCCTGTGGAAGGACGTCGTGGACACGAAGCTCCACCTCAACGGCGGCATCGGCGCGCACCGCCGCGCCGTCGTGCCGGGCTTCGGGAGCGTGGGCGAGGCGTTCGGCGCGCCGTACGACCTGCCGAACGAGAACGCCTACCTGGAGACGTGCGCGGCGATCGCGAACGCGCTCTGGAACGACCGGCTCTTCCTCTTCTCCGGCGACGGGAAGTACATGGACGTGATCGAGCGCATCATCTACAACGGATTCCTCTCCGGCATCTCGCTGTCGGGCGACGAGTTCTTCTACCCGAACCCGCTCGCCTCAGCCGGCGGCTACAGGCGGTCGAAGTGGTTCGGGTGCAGCTGCTGCCCCGTGAACGTGGTGCGCTTCATCCCGCAGATCGCGCAGTACGCCTATTCGACGTCCGGCAACACCGCCTACCTGAACCTCTACATCGCGTCGGACGTCCGGCTCGCGCTCAGCTCCGGCACGGTCAGGCTTTCACAGGAAACGGAGTATCCGTGGAGCGGTAAGGTCAAGATCAAGGTGATGCCGGGAGAGACGGCAAGCGTACGACAACAAGGCAATTTCACGCTCAAGATCCGCATTCCGGGATGGTGCGTGGGGCGTCCCGTGCCGAGCACTCTCTACGAGCAAACCGAGCCGAGCCCGCTCTCCAACTTCAAGGTGAAGGTGAATGGTGAGTCGTTCGCGTTCACGCCGGAGAAGGGTTACTGTTCCATCGCCCGTTTCTGGAAGAACGGCGACGTCGTGGAAGTTGACATGGCCATGCCCGTGAAGCGGATCAAGGCCGATTCGCGCGTGACGGCGGACCGCGGACGGCTGGCCGTGGAGCGCGGCCCGATCGTGTGGTGCGCGGAGGGCATCGACAACGGCGGACACGCGCGCGACATCGTGCTGCCGTCCGACGCCGTCTTCGCGGAGACGTGCGTGGACGTGTGCGGCGTGCGGATGCCGGCGCTTACTGCGACGGGACACCACGCGGCGAAAGGCATTTCGAAGGTCACGGCCGGACCCGACGTCACGGTGAAGCTCATTCCGTACTTCGCCTGGTGCCACCGCGAGGCAGGCGAGATGCAGACGTGGTTCCCGACCTCCGACGAGATTGCAGCCGAATCCAGCTCTGGCGGCCTCCAGGCGTCGTTCTCGCATCTCAATCCCGGCGAGACCGCGGGCGCGCTGTTCGACGGCTTGCTCCCCGCGAACGGCGCCGCGTTCGACGCGCACCAGCGCCGCGCGACGTTCTGGCCGCACAAGGGCACCGACGAATGGGTGCGCATCACGCTGCCGGGCGAGGAGACGGTGAAGGGCGTGGACGTGTACTGGTTCGACGACAAGCCCGTGGGGCACTGCCGCGTGCCGGCCGCCTGGAAGGTCCAGGCGCAACTCGGCGAGATGACGGGCTGGGAGGATGTGGCGACCGACTGTCCGATCATGAAGGGCGACTGGTCGCGTGTCACGTTCGCGAAACCCGTTCCGGCCGTGAGCATCCGCCTTCAGGTGAAGCTCCAGCCTAAGTTCTCGGCTGGCATCTGCGAGCTGCGTCTGCGCTAAACAAGGGGAAACGACAATGAGATTATCACGGATGAACTTCGTCGGATTCGTCGGCGCGCTCTGTGTCGCTGGCGTGGTGTTGGGCGCTGGGGCCGCCGAAAAAGTGACTCTCGCGTCGCTTCTCGCGGAGATGACGGATCCCGACGCCAACACCTATCTGCCGTTGCCGCGCTACACGGCGCGCCTGTGGTCGAGCCACGACCGGGGATCGACGCTGCCCGGCAAGCCGGGGTGGTTCGCGAACGCGGACGCGTCGCAGTTCGTGCGCGAGGAAAACAACGGGGGACGCCGCGAACACGTGTTGCTCGACGTCCAAGGGCCGGGGGCGATCACGCGCTTCTGGGTGACCGTGGCGCGGACGGAGGGGAAAGGCATGCTCCGCTTCTACATCGACGGAAAGCTGTCCGTCGAGGGCGAGGTCCTCAAGCTGCTGAGCGGCGGCGCGCTCTGCGCCGCGCCGCTGTCCGACTCCGTTTCGACCGAATCCCCCTACCTCAACCGCGGACACAACCTCTACCTGCCGATTCCCTACGCGAAGAGCTGCAAGGTCACGTACGAAAGCGAGACGCTTGACAATCCGCGTCCCGACAAGGACGGAAAGAAGCGCAAGGAATCGTTCTACTACAACGTGGAGACGCGCACCTACGCGCCCGGCACGGAGGTGGAGTCGTTCACGCTGGACGTGCTCCAACGCGAAAAGGCGGCGATCGACGCCGCCAACCGCGTGCTTGCGCGCCGGCAGAACGGTGCGGACAAGGTGGTGGACGAGACGCTCTCGTTCGACGGTGCGATTCTGCCGGGCGAATCCGTGTCGCGCACCGTCACGCGCGAGACGGGCGGCGCGATCCGCCGTCTGGCGATGGCCGTCGCCAACGGCAAGAAGCCGCAGGCGCTGCGCAGCACGGTGCTGGAGATTTCGTTCGACGGCGAGCGGACGGTCTGGGCGCCGGTCGGCGAGTTCTTCGGCTGCGGCTACACCTACGAGGCGTATTCCAGCTGGTTCACGTCCTGCACCGGCGCGGGGCGGATGGAGAGCCGCTGGACGATGCCGTTCGAGAAGACCTGCACGGTCACGGTCCGCAACCTTGGTTCGGCGCCCGTTTCCGTGACGCTGACCGAGCTTGAGATCGGTCCGTACCGCTGGGATACGGCGCGCAGCCTGCACTTCGGCGCGTGCTGGCACGAATACGCCGATGCTCCGTCGCGCAAGGGCGCGGAGAAACTGCAGTACGATTTCGACTACGCCGAACTGGAGGGCGAAGGGCTCTTCGTCGGCACGACGTTCGCGCTCTGGCAGCCGTCCACGAAGTGGTGGGGCGAGGGCGACGAGAAGGTGTTCGTGGACGGCGAAGCCGCGCCCTCGTTCATCGGCACGGGCACGGAGGACCACTACGGATACGCCTGGAGCCGTCCGCAGCCGTTCGATCATCCGTTCCTCGCGCAGCCCATCGGCATCGGTCATGGGCGTCCCGTGAACGCGGACAACCCGCGCCGCAACGTGGTGAACGTGCGCAACCGCGCGCTCGACGCGATTCCGTTCACGAAGTCGATCCGCTTCCACATGGAGATGTGGCACTGGCAGGAGGACCTCAAGCTCGACTTCGCGCCGCTCGCCTGCTGGTACTTGCGTCCCGGCGGCAAGGCGAACCACGGCGCCGACCCGGCCGCCGTGCGGCGTCCCGTGCGCGTGGACGAGCCGCCGCGCCGCGTGGATCTGCCGGAGACGGCCAAGCTTTTCGCGGATTTCGAGGACGGCACGTACGGCGCCTGGCAGAAGACGGGCGAGGCGTTCGGTCCCGGTCCCGCGCGCGGCATCCTTCCCGAACAGAACCCGGTCAGCGGCTACAGCGGGAACTACCTCGTCAACACCTACTACAAAAAGGACGAAACCAAGGGCACGCTCACCTCGCCCGCGTTCGTGGTCGAGATGCCGTTCGTCAACTTCCTCGTTGGCGGCGGGAACTACAAGGGCCAGACGTGCGTGAACCTCGTGGTCGACGGCAAGACGGTGCGCACGGTCACCGGCAAGAACAACGAGCGTCTCGAATGGACGCACTGGGACGTGTCCGAGTTCAAGGGCAAGACGGCGCGGATCGTGATCGTGGACGACCGCACGGGCCACTTCGGGCACATCAACGCCGACTGCTTCTACTTCGACGTCGCGCCGAGGAAGTGACGCGCCTCTCAAACACGGTCAATAAGACCGACCGTGTTTGTGCTCGAGGTAGTTTTCAAGCGCCGTGTGGAGAACCTTGTAGCCGCCGGGCGTCGGATAGTCGCCGGTGAAGTACCAGTCGCCGAAGGTCGCGCCTTGATTCGTCGCTCCCAGACACTTGTGAAGGTTCTCCACCGTCTGGTAGACCACCGCGACCTCGGCCTTCATGCCGGGCGGCGTGAGAAGCCGCGCGATTTCGGCGCAGTGCTCTTCTTCCGTGAAACGGGCGTAGAGGGCGGCGAGGGAGCGCGTCCCTCCCGCTGTCGTTCTTAGTTCAGTCTCCGCATCTTTGCCGAGCAAGTTCACGAGCGCGCGGAAGGCAACGAGTTCGTCGAGGGTGGACATGTCGATGCCGTAGCAGTCGGGATAGCGGATCGGCGGCGCGGACGAGGCGATGACGATCCGCTTCGGGCCGAGTCGGTCGAGCATCGGCAGGATGGCGTTCTTCATCGTGTTGCCGCGCACGATCGAGTCGTCCAGGACGACGAGCGTGTCCTGTCCTGGGCGCACCAGCCCGTAGGTGACGTCGTAGACGTGCTTGTAGAACTCGCGCCGCGCGGCGGCGTCCGCGATGAAGGTGCGGAACTTCGCGTCCTTCACCGCAATCTCCCCGAAGCGAGGAAATTGGTTAGGTGGTTGGGTGGTTGGGTGGTTAGGTGGTTGGGTGGTTGAGTGGT